>JAEUOY010000139.1 GCA_016790515.1 Burkholderiaceae bacterium
GCCGCCCCGCGCCGTGGCGGCGGGGCCGGCGGCCCTGCGGCCGGCGATCGAGGCGCGGGTGACGGCCCTTCCGGCCTCGCCGCAGCCCGCCCCGGCGCCGCCGTGGCGCGAGCCCGACCCGCCCGCCGCAGCGGTCGCGCCCAGGGCCCGGCCGTCGCCGCTGGCCGCTGCGCCGTCGGCGGCCGCCGATGCGGGCTCCGATGCCTTCGCCGAAGCCGCCGCCGATGCCGCAGCCGCTGCGCACCCGGTTGGGGCCGACGAGGCCGCGGGTGCGCCGCCGCCGGTTTACGCCACCCGGATCCCGCCGCCGCTGCAGCTGCGCTACGCGCTGCGCTACAACGGCCGCTCCGGCGAGGCCACGCTCGCCTGGCGCCACGACGGCCGGCAGTACACGCTGGCGCTGGACGGCCGCGATGCGTCGCAGACGCTGGTGGCCCAGGCCAGCCAGGGTGGCTTCGACGCCGCCGGTCTGGCGCCCGAGCGCTTCACCGACCGGCGCCGCGGCGGCCGGCTGCAGGCCGCCAACTTCCGGCGCGACATCGGGCGCATCGCGTTCTCCGGGCCGGCGGTCGATCACCCCGCCTGGCCCGGTGCGCAGGACCGGCTGAGCTGGCTGCCGCAGTTCGTCGCGATCCGCGCCGCGGCCGCCGACGCGGCGAGCCTGCCGGCCGACATCCGCCTGTTCGTCGTCGACGCCCGCGGCGCCGGTGGGCTGTGGTCGTTCCGCCGCGATGGCGACGAGACGCTCGACACGCCGCAGGGACCGCTGGCCGCCGAGCGCTGGCGCCGCGAACCGCCGCGCCCCGAGGGGCTGCGGGTCGAGGCCTGGCTCGACGCCGGCCGCGGCCACTGGCCGGTGGCGCTGCGCTTCACCGCGCTGCGCTCGGGCGACGTGTTCGAGCTGCGGCTGCGGGACGAGCCGACCGCGCCGCCTTGAACGCCGGCGGACCGTCCCCACCTGCGCGACAAGGAGAGTTTTCATGCAGATGCTCTACAACTCGGACAGTTACGTCGTGGTGGCCTTCGAGGTGCCGGCCGAGAGCGGCGATGGGTCGCAGGCGGCTGCCGATGCCGGCTCGCGCGGCGGCTACGAGATCGTCGACAAGCTGGCCGGCAAGGAAATCTTCATCCAGGGTGCGGTGGCCGCGTCGTTCCAGCAGGGGGTGCAGGCGCTGGTGGCGCAGGCCGACAGCCAGGAGACGGCGCTGGCCGCCGTCGACGACTACATCGCCGGCTACGCCACGCTGGCCCAGCAACCGGTGCGGCTGCACTGACCGCGGCGCCGGCGCTTGCCGGCAACCGGCGGCTGCGCCAAGATCGATCCCGCCGGTGCGCCGGCAGCGTGCGGGGGATCGATGAGCAGATTGCACAGTGCAGGGCAGTGGATCGTTTCACCGGGGCTGGCCGAGGCCCCGGTGCTCGACCGGCTGTGCTCGCATTTCGTGCTGACCCTCACGCTGCGCCAGCCCGGCCAGTTCAACCTGCGGCGCGACTGGGGCAGCCTGCTCGCGCTGGTCGGGCGCCACCTGGTCTGGCCGTCGGCGGTACTGGGCCGGCTGCGCGCCTACCTGCTGCAGCGCTGTGACGGCCACGCGCCCTGGCGCGGCCACGCGGGCCTGAGCGATGCCGCGTTCATCGCCCGCCACGGCGCCTGGCGCGGGCCCTACGAAGAGGGCACGCTGTTCTTCTACCTCGACGAGTACATCAAGGACGCGCCCAAGGACCTCGCGGCACTGCTGGCCGCCAGCCGCGACTGGCTGGCGCGCGACCTGAAGAAGCAGCACACGCTGGTCGAGAAGAACATCGCCGCGCTGGGCCAGCTGCTGCAGCTGAATCCGGCCGAGCGCGCGCTGCTGCTGTACGGCACGCTGGCGCGCTACCAGCGCGACCTGCGCGGGCTGCTGGTGGAGTTCAAGGTCAGCAACGCCCAGCAGGCGTTCGCGGCGATCGCCGCGGTGGCCGGGGTCGACGAGCGCGAGGTTGCCGAGGCCTTGCGCGCCGGCAGCCGGCTCGAGCGCATCGGCATGGTCGAGAACCTGATCTCCGAGCACAACATCACCGACCTGGCCGACCTGATGAAGGTCAGCGACCAGCTGCCGCCGGTGCTGATGCGCGAGTACCAGGGGCCGGACGAGCTGATGGCGGTGTTCACCCGCCCGGCCACGCGCAGCACGCTGAGCGCTGCCGACTTCCAGTTCGTTGCCGACGACGTGCAGTTGCTGACCCGGTTGCTGCGCCATGCGGCGGCCGAAGGCGCGGCCGGCGTCAACGTGCTGCTGTACGGCCCGCCGGGCACCGGCAAGACCGAGCTGGCCAAGGTCTGTGCCCAGGATGCCGGGCTGCTGCTCTACGAGGTCGAGTACGCCGACCGGGACGGCAACGCGCTGTCCGGTCGCGATCGCTACCGTTCGCTGCAGATCAGCCAGGTGTTCCTGGCCGGCCAGCGGCCGGCCGCGGCCGGGCCGGCGCGCACGCCAGGCCGCCGCAAGGCGGCCGCCGCGCCGCCGGCCGAGGCCGGCCTTGGCGTCGCGCTGCTGTTCGACGAGGTCGAGGACGTGTTCCCGCCGATCTCGCCCGACGCGGCGCAGTGGCTGGCGCGGCACGACAGCGGCGAGGGTGCGGGATCGGCCAGCGTCAGCGGCAAGGCCTGGGTCAACCAGATCCTCGAGACCAACCGCGTGCCGGTGGTCTGGATCACCAACCGCATCGAGCAGATCGACCCGGCGTTCCGGCGCCGCTTCCAGTACCACCTCGAGCTGAGATCGCCGCCGCCCGGCGCGCGCCAGACCCTGGTGCGCCGCGCGCTCGACGGTGCGGCCGTCGGCGAGGGCTTCGCCGCCCGGCTGGCCGAGCGCCGCGGCCTGACGCCGGCGCAGATCCGCACCGCGGTGCGCTTTGCGCGGCTGGCGGCCGGCGCGGCCGCCGACGACGCCGGCGCGCTGGAGCCGCTGATCGAGCGCCAGCTCGGCCATGCCGACCGTGCGCTGGGCCAGCTCGGCGGGCCCGGCGCGCGGCCGGTGGTCACCCGCTACGAGCTGTCGCTGCTGAACCTGGACAGCCGTTTCCCGGTCGAGCGCATCATCGACAGCCTGCGCCAGCGCGGCCACGGCACGCTGTGCCTGCACGGTGCGCCGGGCACCGGCAAGACCGCGCTGGCCGAGCACATCGCCGCTGCGCTGGGCCGACCGCTGATGCTGCGGCTGGCCAGCGACCTGGTCAGCAAGTACGTCGGCGACACCGAGCAGAACATGGCCCGCATGTTCGCCGAGGCCGAGGACGAGCAGGCGGTGCTGCTGCTCGACGAGGCCGACAGCTTCCTGCGCAGCCGCCAGCGTGCCGAGCGCAGCTACGAGGTGACCGAGGTCAACCAGATGCTGGCCGGCATGGAGCGCTTTGCCGGCATCTTCGTCTGCACGACCAACCTGTTCGACCAGCTCGACGAGGCGGCGCTGCGCCGCTTCACCTTCAAGATCCGCTGCCTGCCGCTGACCGCGGGCCAGCGCGAACGGATGTTCGTCGGCGAGGCGCTGGCCGGCGACGCGGCCGCGCTCAGCGGCGAGCAGCGCGAGCGGCTGGCCGCGCTCGACCAGCTGGCGCCCGGCGATTTCGCCGCGGTTCGGCGCCAGGTCGCGGTGCTCGGCGCCGAGCTGACGGCCGACGAGTTCCTGGCCCAGCTCGAAGGCGAGCACCGCGTCAAGCCCGAGGTGCGCCAGCGCCGCAGCATCGGCTTCGTGCCGGGTGCCACGGCCTGATGGCGCGGTCGGCGGCGCCGGCACGGGATAATCCGCGCCATGAGCCGACCTGCCACCGCCTACACCCGTGCCACCCGACTGCCCGCGCTGCTGGCGCAGCGCATCGTCGTCATCGACGGCGCGATGGGCACGATGATCCAGCGCTACAAGCTGACCGAGGCCGACTTCCGCGGCGAGCGCTTCGCCGACCACCCCAAGGACCTGCGCGGCAACAACGACCTGCTGCCGCTGACCCGGCCCGACGTGATCCGCACGATCCACGACCAGTACCTGGCCGCCGGCGCCGACATCATCGAGACCAACACGTTCGGCGCCACCTCGGTCGCGCAGGAGGACTACGGCCTGGCCCACGTGGCGCGCGAGCTGAACGTCGCCGCCGCCCGCATCGCCCGCGCGGCGGCCGACGCCGCCGGCACGCCCGGGCACCCGCGCTGGGTGGCCGGCGCTCTGGGCCCGACGCCGCGCACCGCCAGCATCAGCCCCGACGTCAACGACCCCGGCGCGCGCAACACCAGCTTCGACGAGCTGCGCGCGGCCTATTTCGAACAGGCCAGCGGGCTGCTCGAGGGCGGGGTCGACCTGTTCCTGGTCGAGACCATCTTCGACACGCTCAACGCCAAGGCGGCGATCTTCGCGATCGACGAGCTGATGGAGCAGACCGGCGAGCGCCTGCCGGTGATCATCAGCGGCACCGTCACCGACGCGTCGGGCCGCATCCTGTCGGGCCAGACGGTGCCGGCGTTCTGGCATTCGGTGCGCCATGCGCGGCCGCTGGCGGTGGGGCTGAACTGCGCGCTGGGCGCCGCGGTGATGCGGCCCTACATCGAGGAGCTGGCCAAGGTGGCCGGCGACACCTTCGTCAGCTGCTACCCGAACGCCGGCCTGCCCAACCCGATGAGCGAGACCGGCTTCGACGAAACGCCCGAGGTCACCGGCCGCATGCTGGCCGAGTTCGCCGAGGCCGGCTTCGTCAACATTGTCGGCGGCTGCTGCGGCACCACGCCCGAGCACATCGCCGAGATCGCGCAGCGGGTGTCGGCCTACCGGCCGCGCGGCCGGGCCGATCCGCTGTTCACGGGGTTGCTGGCGGCCTGACCCGGCGCGTGCCGGCAGCCCCTGCCGGACCATCACCCGATGAACCAGCGCCACGTCACGCTGCGCCAGTTCCGCTACTTCGTCGCGGTGGCCGAGAGCGGGTCGGTGGCGTCGGCCTCGCGCATGCTCAGCATCGCGCAGAGCGCGCTGACCAAGAGCCTGCTCGAGCTCGAGGCCGAACTCGGCGGCCCGCTGTTCCTGCGCAGCCCGAGGGGCATGACGCTGACGCCGCAGGGCCACCGCTTCCTGGCCGGCGCACGCAAGGTGATCGGCTCGGTGGCCGACGCGCTGCGGCTGCAGGCGGCCGACGAGGCGGCCGGGATCTCGGGCGTGCTGGCCATCGGCGTCACCTCGCTGGTTGCCGGCTACTACCTCAGCGAGCTGTTCAGCCGCTTCAGGCGGGCCTGCCCGGCGGTGGAGGTCTACGTCACCGAGGACTCGCCGCGCTTTCTGGAGCACCTGCTGATCAACGGCGAGCTCGATCTGGCGATCATGGTCAGCAACGCGCTCGGCGAGCCGCAGGCGATGGTGGCCGAGACGCTGACGCGCAGCCAGAACCGGGTCTGGCTGCCTTCGAACCATGCGCTGACGGCGCAGCACGAGGTCACGCTGGCCGAGGCGGCCGGCTGCGACCAGATCGTGCTCGACGCCGACCGCATCGACGAGCTGATGAAGGGCGTCTGGGCGCGCCACCAGCTCAAGCCGCGGGTGATCCTGCGCACCTCGTCGCTGGAGGCGGTGCGCTCGCTGGTCGGCGCCGGTGCCGGCATCGCGGTGCTGCCCGATTTCCTCTACCGGCCCTGGACGCTGGACGCCGAGCATGTCGAAGTGCGGCGCCTGCGCGACGAGCTGCCGACGGTCGATGTCGGCCTGGTCTGGCGCCGCGGCTCGGGGCTGAAGCCGGCGGCCAGCGAGTTCATCGACCTGGCGCGCGAGCAGGCGCGGCCGCGGCGGGCCTGAGGCAAGGCATCCGCGCCGCCCCCGCACCCCGACGACGGGCGGCGCCAGGACCGAGCGGGCCCGGCCGGCGCCAGGACCGAGCGGGCCCGGCCGGCGCCGTCACGCGGCCGCGGCGATCGTGTCGAGCCTGGGCAGCAGGCCGCAGCGGCGCCGCGCCTCGTCCAGCGGCAGTTCCATCAGCGGCCAGTAGTTCCACTGGTGGGTCATGTCGACGCGGCAGCGCGCGCCGCGGTGGATGGCCCACAGCACCTTCTCTGGGTCGAACAGGTCGGTCTGCGGTCCGGTGGCGGGCGTCACGCGGACGCCCTGGTGGAACTGCAGGATCACCATCTGCAGGAAGAAGAAGCCGTCCTCGCGCCGGTTGCCGGCCTGGAAGCTGCCCTGCTGGATCTCGCCCGGCGGCGTGGCCTCGTGGCCGGCGAGCACATGCGCCACGTCGTGGTAGGCGACGGTGTCGGGGATGCCGGCCACGTCGCCCGGAAAGGGGAAGCCCTCGCAGGTCATGAATTTCCAGTACTCGCGGCCCAGCGTGCCCTCGGGCAGCAGGCCCAGGCGCCGGTAGCGCCACAGCTTGCCCCGGTTGACCGGCGCCTTGAACCACAGCGCGGCGAACAGGCGCACGACGCCCATCGCGCCCTGCGCGAGCCAGGCTTCCTTGAGCAGCACCCGCATGCCGCGTCGCATGGCCAGCAGCCGCGCCTTCAGCAGCCGTCCGCGCACGACCGCGTCGATGAGGCCGAGCACCGGGTCGTGCACGGCCAACTGCCCGGCCAGCGCCGTCAGGAATTCGAGCGACTCGCGCCGCACCGGCCGGCCCAGCAGCACCGCGAGCGCGGCCAGCTGCAGCAGGCGCTTGCGCGGGTGGGCGCCGGCGATCGCGACCGCCGGCGCGGCGATCGGCGCCGGGTCCTGCGCCAGCGGCGGCAGGCCGACGATGCGGGCGTAGGTGTCGAGGAACAGGCGCTCGCGCGTATCGAGCGGGCCCTCGGCGCGCAGCGCGGTGCGCAGCACGCGGAACACGGTGGGCAGTTCGGGGGTGGGAAAGACGTCGATGTCCATGGGCAGGTCTCCGGGTGGATGGAAAGGCTCAGCGGACGAGGTAGGCGTTCAGGGCCAGCAACTCGCCTTCGTGCAGCTCGCCGGTGGCCGCCGCCAGCTTCAGCCGGCCGAGCAGGTAGTCGTGGCGCGCCTGCGCCAGGTCCAGCTGCGCGGCGTACAGGCGCTGCTGGGCGTCGAGCACGTCGAGTTCGGTGCGGGTGCCGACGTCGCGGCCCAGCGTGGTCGCCTCGAGCGCCGTGCGCGCCGAGGCGAGCGACTGCTCCAGCGCGCCGATGCGCGCCACGCCGGTGTTCACCGACAGGAAGGCGTCCTGCACCTGCAGCCGGGCGTCGCGTTGCGCCGCGGCGAGTTCGTGCACCGCCTGCTCGCGCCTGGCCAGCGACTCGCGCCGGCGCGAGTCGATGCCGCCGCCGGCGTACAGCGGCACGTTGAACTGCAGGCCGATCGCGGCGCTGCGTGCGTGGTCGGGTGCGGCCAGCGGCGAGAGGCTGCCGCTGCCGTTCTTGAACGCGTAGCTCGCCACCAGATCCACCGTCGGGCGCGATTCGAGCGCCGTCTTGCGCGTCTCGTGGCCGGCGATGGCCAGCTCGCGCTGCCTGAGCAGCACGCGGGTGTTGCCGTCCAGACCGCGGGCCTGCCAGGCGGCCAGGCTGTCGGGCTGCGGCATGGCCGGCTGCCACTGCGGCCGCAGCGGCGCCAGGCCCTCGCCGGGCGCGCCGGTGAGCTCCTGGTAGCGTGCCTCGGCCAGCGCCAGGCGGCTGGCCGCCGACACTTCCCTGGCGGCGACGCCGTCCAGCCGGGCCTGCGCCTCCTGCAGGTCGGTGATCTTGCCGCGGCCGACGTCGAAGCGGGCCTGCGCGCGGTCGCGCTGCATCGTCACCGCGGCCCGCTCCGAGCGCGTCACCTGCAGCGACTCCTGCGCCAGCAGCAGGTCGAAGTAGGCCTCGCCGACGTCCTGGATCAGCTGCTGCTGCCGGTCGCGGAACAGCAGCTCGGCGATCGCGGACTGCTCGTGCAGCTGGTCGCGCTCGGCGGCGGACCTGCGGTCGTACAGCGGCTGTTCCAGCTGCAGCGCGGCCTGCTGCACGGTGCCCGAGCCGCTGCTCTTCACGAGCTCGGCCAGCGGCGCCGGCAGCGCGGCGCCGCTGCGCTCGTCGAGGCGCGAGAGGCCGGCGCTCAGCGCCAGCTGCGGCCTGAGCAGCGCGTCGCCCTGCACGGCCTTCTCGCGGCCGGCGAGCAGCGCGGACTGCGCGGCGCGCAGCGACGGGTCGGTCTGCTGCGCCTGCTGCCAGGCGTCGGCAAGGTCGGCGGCGACTGCAGTCGGCGCGCCGGCGCACAGCAGCGCGCATGCGGCGGCCGCGCCGGCACTGCGGCGCCAGGAAAGGCGTGACATCGGGATCTCCGGTGGTGCGCCGGCGCTCAGGCCGGCTGCGGTGTGGCAGCGGCCGCCCCGGCGGGCGTCGCCGGCGCCGCGCTCGTCGCGGGCGTCGTGGGCAGTTCGGACGTAGCGGAAGGCGCAGGCGCCGTGCGGCGCGCGCCATACCAGCTGGCGTAGAGCGCGGGCAGGAACAGCAGCGTCAGCAGCGTCGCCACCGCGAGCCCGCCCATGATCGCCCAGGCCATCGGCCCCCAGAAGACCGAGCGCGTCAGCGGAACCATCGCGAGGATCGCGGCCAGCGCGGTCAGCACGATGGGTCGCAGCCGGCGCACGGTCGACTCGACGATCGCGTCCCACAGCGTGCGGCCGGCCGCGAGGTCGTGGTCGATCTGCACGACCAGGATCACCGAGTTGCGGACGATCATGCCGGCCAGCGCGATCACGCCCAGCATCGCGACGAAGCCGAACGGGATCCGGAACGCGGCCAGGATCGCCGCGACGCCGATCAGCCCCAGCGGCGCGGTCAGCAGCACGAGCGCCATCTTCTTCATGTCCTGCAGCTGCAGCATCAGCAGCAGCAGCACGGTCACGAACATCATCGGCATCACCGCCAGGATCGAGGCCTGGGCCTTGCGGCTGCTCTCCTGGGCGCCGCCGACCTCGATGCCGTAGCCCAGCGGCAGCGTCGCGGCCAGCGCATCCAGGCGCGGCGCGAGCTGCGCCGTCACGTCCGGGCCCTCGGCGCCCTCGACGTCGGCGCGCACCGTCAACGTGGGCACGCGCTTGCGCCGCCACAGCACGCTCGGCTCGCTGTCCAGCACCAGCCGTGCCACCTGGGACACCGGCACGAACTGGCCGTTGCGCAGGTGGATCTTGACGTCCTTCAGGTTGTTCAGGTCGGTGCGCTCGGCCTCGACCAGGCGCGCGACGACGTCGATGTCGTCGTCGCCCTCGCGGTAGGTCGCCACCTGCGTGCCCGACAGCGACCCCTGCAGCGCCTCCTTGATCTGGCGCGAGCTGATGCCCAGCGCGCGCGCCTTGTCCTGGTCGACGTCGACGCGCACGCGCACGAGGCGCTCGCCCCAGTCCTGGTTGACGCGGCGCGCGTTCGGGTGCTCGCGCAGGATCGCCTGCACCTGGTCGGCGATCGCCTGCACGCGGGCGTTGTCGCTGCCGAAGACCCGGAACTGCACCGGGTAGCCCACCGGCGGCCCGTTCTCGAGCCGGTTGACGCGGCCGCGCACGAGCGGGAAATCCTCGTCGAACAGCTGCTGGATCTTCGCCAGCACGCGCTCGCGCGCTTCGCCGCCGCGCGTCATCACCATCATCTCGCCGAGGTTCAGGTTCGGCGTCTGCACGTCCAGCGGCAGGTAGAAGCGCGGGCTGCCGGTGCCGACGTAGCTCGTCACCGCGACGACGTCGGGGTCGCCGCGCAGCCGCGCCTCGAGCGCGGCCACCTCGCGCTGGCTGGCCTCGAAGGTGGCGGCCTGCGGCAGCCACAGGTCGACCATCAGCTCGGGCCGGTCGGAGGCCGGGAAGAACTGCTGCGGCACCGCCTTGAACAGCGCCAGCGCACCGACGAAGGCCGCCGCGGTGACGCCGATCACCAGCCTGCGGTGCACCAGGCACGCTGTCACCAGCGTGCGGAAGCGGGCGTAGAAGCCGCGCCGGTAGACCGCGTCCTCGTCGTGCGCCGCGTGCGTGTCCTCCTTCAGCAGCCTGAAGCCGATGAAGGGCGTGAAGACCACCGCGACGACCCAGGACAGCAGCAGCGAGAGGCCCACCACCTGGAACAGCGAGAACACGTACTCGCCCGAGCCCGACTTCGCGAAGCCCACCGGCAGGAAGCCGGCCGCGGTGATCAGCGTGCCGGTCAGCATCGGGAACGCGGTCGCCGTGTAGGCGTAGGTGGCGGCGCGGAAGCGGTCCCAGCCCTGCTCGAGCTTGAGCGCCATCATCTCGACCGCGATGATCGCGTCGTCGACCAGCAGGCCGAGCGCGATGATCAGCGCGCCCAGCGAGATGCGCTGCAGCTCGATGCCCAGGAAGTACATGCACAGGAAGGTCAGCGCGAGCACGAGCGGGATCGACAGCGCGACGACGAGGCCGGTGCGCAGCCCGAGCGAGAAGAAGCTGACGACGAGCACGATCGCCACCGCCTCGAACAGGCTCTTCTTGAACTCGTGCACCGATTCCTCGACCACCCGCGGCTGGTCCGAGACGGCGTGGATCTGCACCCCCACCGGCAGGCTGGACTGCACGCGCTCGACCGTGGCGCGCAACTGCTCGCCGAGGCGGATCACGTCGCCGCCCTTGCGCATGCTCACCGCCAGGCCGATCGCCTCGCGGCCGTCGAAGCGCATCTTCGAGCTCGGCGGGTCGACCACGCCGCGCCGCACCTCGGCGATGTCGCCGAGCCGGAACTGGCGCTCGCCGGCGCGGATGCCGGTGTCGCGGATCGCGTCGACCGAGTCGAACTCGCCGCTGACCGTCAGGCGCAGCTGCGCGCTGGCCGTCTGCACCGTGCCGGCGGCCTGCACGGTGTTGGCCGAGGCCAGCGTGGCGGCGATCAGCGCCGGGTCCAGCCCCAGGGAGGCGAGCTTGGCGTTGCTCGCCTCGACGTAGATGCGCTCGTCCTGCACGCCGTGCAGCTCGACCTTGTTGACGTCGGCCACGCGCAGGAACTCGTTGCGGGCCGTCTCGGCGAAGGCCTTCAGCTCGACGATCGAGAAACCGTCGCCGGTGACCGCGTAGAGGTTGCCGAAGGTGTCGCCGAACTCGTCGTTGAAGAACGGGCCCTTCACGCCGGCCGGCAGCGTGTGCTGGATGTCGCCGAGCTTCTTGCGCACCTGGTACCAGACCTGCGGCACCGCGGCGGCCGGCGTGTCCTCGCGCAGCGTGACGGTGATCTGGGTCAGCCCGGGCTTGGCGTAGCTGGTCGTGTAGTCGACCTCGGCCACCTCCTGCAGCTTCTTCTCGAGCTTGTCGGTGACCTGGTCGGCCATCGCCTGCGCCGACGCGCCGGGCCAGGCTGCCTGCACGAGCATGGCCTTGACGGTGAACTCCGGGTCCTCCTTCTGGCCGAGGCTGCCGTAGGCCAGCACGCCGCCCAGCGACAGCAGCAGGAGCAGGAACATCACCATCTGCGGGTGCCGCAGCGCCCACTCGGAGAGGTTGAGCTTCATCGTCAGGGTTCCTTCATCGCCAGGCCGGTGGCGCCGGCGGTCTTGACCTTCTGGCCCGGCACCAGCATGTGCACGCCGGCGGTGACCACGGTCTCGCCCTCCTGCAGGCCCATGCTGACGATGACCTGCTCGTTCTGCGCCGCGCCCAGCGTCACCGGGCGCGGCTGCACCGTCGCGCTGGCGGCGTCCAGCACCCACACCTGGGGCTGGCCGCCGCGGTCGTGGATCGCCGCCAGCGGCAGCCGGATCGCGCTGTCGCCGTCGACGTCGGCGACGCGCACCGAGGCCGTCATGCCCAGCCGCATCGCGTCGTCCGGCTCGCGGATCGAGATCCGCGCCGAGTAGGTGCGGGTGACGCTGTCGGTGTCGGGCGCCAGCTCGCGCAGCGCGCCGCGCCAGCTGCGGCCGGGCAGCGCCCACAGCGTGACCTGCAGCGAGCGCGCGCGGCGCAGCTCGTCGACGCGCGACTCGGGGACGCTGACCTGCACCTCGCGCTCGCCGTCGGCCGCCAGCGTCAGCACCTGCTGGCCGGCCGCGACGACCTGGCCGACCTCGGCGCCGAGCGCGCTGACGACGCCGTCGCGGTCGGCCACCAGCTCGGTGTAGCCGCGCTGGTTGGCCTTGATCTGCTGTTGGGCGAGCGCCGCGCGCAGCTGCGACTCGGATTCGGCGAGCGCCAGCCGCTGCTGGTCCACCTCGGCCGGCGATGCGAAGCGGCGCGCCAGCAGCTGCTCGGTGCGCTGCAGGTCGATGCGGTTCTGCTCGACGCGGTGGCGCGCGGCGTCGACGTCGGCCGCCGCGGCCGCCAGGTGCAGCGTCTCCTGCGCCGGGTCCAGCCGCATCAGCGGCTGGCCCCGCCGCACGGGGCTGCCCAGCTCGACCAGGCGGGCGACGATGCGGCCCGAGACCTGGAAGCCGAGCCTGGCCTCGTGCCGCGCCAGCACCGCGCCCGAATAGGTGGCGTCGACGCTGCCGGCGCGCGCGCCGACGACCTCGGTGCGCACTGGTCGAGTCTCCTCGCGGCGCGGTTCGGCCTCGCGCGCGCAGCCGGTGGCCAGCAAGGCGGCGGCGAACGCCGGCAGCAGGGTCATGGGCTTCATCGTTCGGGGTCTCCGTTCGATCGCCTGCCGTTCAGCCGGCATGGCCTTCGCAGCCCTGCGCCTGGAGCTGCCGCGCCAGCGTCGCGGCGCGAGTGCGTGCCTCGGCCTCGGCGGACGAGGCGCCGGCATAGCGCGCCGCGACGACGACAGGCACGACCGCCTTCCACGCACCCTGGCGTTCGGCCTGGGCGCTGCGTTCGGACTCGAGCGCCTGCGCCAGCGCCGCGGCGGTCGCCGCGCAGTCGCTCGCGGCCGGCTGCTGCGGCGGCGGTGAGGCGCAGGCCGTGGCCAGCAGCGCGCCGGCGAGGGCGGCTGGCCATTGCAGGACCCGGGCCAGGGTCCTGGCGTGCCGCTGCACGCCGGCGCCGCGGCTCGGCCGCGGGCCGTGGGCTGCGGACGCGGTCCGGGTCTCGGGATGTTCGGCGGGCGCGGTCGCGGCGCCGAGGTTCAGCAGCTTGCGGCAGGGCTTGCTCATGGTGCGGTTCCAGTCATGTCGAGGTGACGACAAGCTTAGGAACCGCCGCGATGAAAGTCGTCTCCGACCGGTCTGCAGCCGGTCCGGATTCGGTCTGGACCGCAGCGGCGCGGCTGGCCGCGTTCAGTGCGGCAGCGCGCGGCGCGCGGACGCCACGGCGGCCTCGATCCGGCGCGCCTGGCGGGCACTGGCCTCGGCCGCGGCGGCGTCGAAGTCGCGCGCCGCGTCGCCGTGCCGGCCCTCGGCCGCTGCGGTGCGGGCCCGCAGCAGCAGCAGGTCGGCGGTCGACGCCTGCTCGCCGAGCTGGCGGCCCAGGTCCAGCGCCTGCTCGATCTGCGCCACCGCCGCGGCGGTGTCGCCGACTGCCAGCATCGCCTCGGCAGCGCAGCCCATCACGTGCGTGAGTCCGGCCAGGCGGCTGCTGCGGCGGTGGTGGGCGATGCCCTCGGCGATCAGCGCCAGGCCCCGGCGCGGGTCGCCTTCCTGAACCTCGGCCCAGCCGGCGAGCCACAGCGCCGGCCCTTCGGCCGCCGCCAGGCCCAGATCCAGCGCCAGGCGTTGCAGCCCGCGCACATGCTCGCGCACGCGCGCGGCACGCCCCAGCCGCTGCTCGAGCATGCCGCCGCACCACAGCGCCAGCATCAGCGGCGTCGGCTCCGGGAGCTGCTGCGCCATCGCCAGCGCCTCGTCGCACAGCGCGCTGGCGGCTTCGTCCACGCCCAGCGGCAGCAGCGCCAGGCCGAGGACGGCGCGCATCGAGACCCGCGGATCGATCACGAAGCGCGCCAGCGGCAGGGCATCGCCCTGCTCGGCGCACAGCGCCAGGCCGCGCTCGAGGATCCGGTGCGCGCTGCGCCAGTCGCCCTGCTGCGCGAAGGTCAGGCCGCGCAGGTTGCAGGCGCTGATCTGCAGTGCCGTCGCGTCGGGGCCGGCGCTGCTGCGTTCGATGTGGCCGGCCAGGGTGTGCGCCGCGGCGTAGTCGCCACGCGAGTACAGCACCCAGCCCAGGCCGCTGAGCACCCAGGCGCGCTGCGGAGTGTGCGGCAGCTGCCCGCACAGCTGCAGCGCGCGCTCGAAGGCCTGCCTGGCGGCATCGGCGGAGAAGGTCTCCAGCATCGAGCAGGCCAGACCGCGCTGGCCGACGAGCGCCAGCTCCAGTTCGAGCCGCGGCAGGCCTTCCGGCGCCTGCGGCAGCAGCGCCAGCGCACGCTCGGTGAGCTGCGCCGCCTCGGTCGGTGCGAAGCGGCCCAGTGCGGCGCGGGCCGCGTCGCCGTAGCAGCGCAGCGCGGCCAGCGGCTGCTGGCCGCGTTCGTGGTGCGACGCGAGCTCGGCCGCGGCCACCGCTGCGCCGGCCTCGCGCAGCCGCTCCAGGGCGCCCGCGATGCGCGCATGCAGCCGGCTGCGCCCGGCCGCGCCGATGCGCTGCAGCACCGCGTGCCGCACCAGGGCGTGCCGGAACTCGAAACCGGCGGGTGTCTCGCGCAGCCACTGGCCGCGCCGCGCCAGGGCTTCCAGCGCGGCGTGGGTCTCGTGCCGGTCGGCCTGCAGTGCGGCAGCCACCGCGTCGGGCCTGAACTCGACGCCGTGCACCGCGGCGGCCTCCAGCATCGCCTGCTGCGCCGCGGGCAGGCGCTCGAACTGGCGCTCGACGACGCCGGCCAGCGTGTCGGGCACGCGGTCGGCGATGCGCAGCGGCAGATCCTCCAGGCCACCCTGCGCGAGCAGTTCATCGACGACGTTGGCGACGAACAGCGGCAGGCCGCCGGTGTGCGCGTGCAGCGCGTGCACCAGCGCCTGCGCGCCCGCGGCCCGCGGCACGCGCCGCTCCAGGTAGGCCGCCAGTTCCGGTTCCGAGAACGGCTCCAGCGCCAGCTCCTCGGCCAGCCGGTGCAGGCGCAGCTCGTGGCGCAGACCTTTCAGCGGGTGGTTCTCGGCCTCCAGCTCGGCGCTGCGGAAGCTGCCCAGCCAGAGCAGCCGCGCCGGCGTGCGCCGGCGCGCCAGGTGTTCGAGCAGGCGCACGGTGGCGTGGTCGCTCCAGTGCAGGTCTTCGGTGACCAGCACCAGCGGCGCCTGCTGCGTGTAGCGGTCCAGCAGCTCGCCGGCCTCGCGCAGCATCCGGTCGGGGTGCACGCCGGCGAGCTGCTGCTGCAGCGCCGCGCGTTCGCCCTCCGTGCACAGCCAGGGCAGCTGCAGCAGCCAGGTCGGCGCGACGCTGCGCAGCAGGCTCACGAGCGCTGGGTCCGACCGGCACAGCGCGGCCAGCGCCTCGAGCATCGGCAGGTAGGGCTCGCCGGCGCCGAACTGCTGCACGCATTGCCCGAGCGCGACGCGCACCCCGCAGCGCGCGGCGAAGTGCTCCACCAGCGTCGTCTTGCCGACGCCCGCCTCGCCGGCCAGCCAGACGATGCGCCGCTGCCCGCCGAGCGCCGCCTCCAGCGCCCGCTGCAGCCGCTCGACGGCGGCGCCGCGGCCGATCGGCGCGTCGCCGCCCGAGGCGTCCGCACCCGGGGCCGGTGCCGGCACGATGGCCGCCGCCGCCGGCACGCCGATGAAGCGATAGCCGTGCCGCGACGCGGTCTCGATGTAGCGCGGGTGCTTGGCGTCGTCGCCCAGCGCCGCGCGCAATTGGCTGATCGTCGTCTTCAGCACCGACTCGCTGACATGCCGGTGGCCCCAGGCCTCGTCGAGCAGCGCGTCCTTGCGCACCAGCTGCCCCGGGCGGCGCGCCAGCGCGCACAGCAGCGCCAGCGCCTTGGGCGGCAGAGCGACGGCGCTGTCGGCGCGAAGCAGCCGGCTCTGCCCCTCCTCGAGCACGAAGTCGTCGAAGCGCAGGCTCAGGGGAGGTCGCGGCGGGGCCATCGCGGCGAGCGTAGCGAAGCCGCGGCCGGCGCAGGGGGCACGCCCCGCCGCCCAGTGGGGATTCAGCGCGGGGGCGGTGCCGAGCGGTCGCGCCGCGGCCCTCGGGCAGCCGCGCGACCGGGCGGGTCAGAGCCTGACCATCACGTGGCGCGGCACGGTGTAGTCTTCCAGCGCGTACAGCCCCAGGTCCTTGCCGTAGCCGGAGGACTTGAGCCCGCCGTGCGGCATCTCGTTGACGAGCATGAAGTGGGTGTTGATCCAGGTGCAGCCGTACTGCAGCTTCTTCGCCACCCGCATCGCGCGCGAGACGTCCTGGGTCCAGACCGACGAGGCCAGGCCGTAGTCGCTGTCGTTGGCCCAGGCGATCGCCTGTTCGGTGTCGGAGAAGCGGGTGACGCTGACCACCGGGCCGAAGACCTCGCGCTTGACGATCTCGTCCTCCTGCCGCGCGCCGGCGACCACGGTGGGCTCGTAGAAGAAGCCGCCGCCGGCGGGCCCGCCGAAGGCCTTGCCGCCGGTGGTGATCTCCATGTGGCCGGTCATCAGCGCACGCTCGACGAAGCTGGCGACGCGGTTGCGCTGGCGGTCGCTGATCAACGGGCCGATCTCGGCGTCGGGTTCGTCCTGCAGCCCGGCCTTGATGGTCCTGACCGCGCTCGACAGGTCGGCGACGAGCCGGTCGTAGACCTTGGCGCCGGCGTAGACCCGGCAGGCGGCGGTGCAGTCCTGGCCCGCGTTGTAGTAGCCGAAGGTGCGCAGGCCCTCGACCACCGCCGGCAGGTCGGCATCGTCGAACACGATCACCGGCGCCTTGCCGCCGAGCTCGAGGTGGGTGCGCTTGAGCGTGCCGGTGGCCGCCTGCAGGATCTTGCGGCCGGTCGACACGTCGCCGGTCAGGCTGACCATCGCCACCTTCGGGTGCTCGACCAGGGTCTGGCCGACGCTGGCGCCGCGCCCGGCGATCACGTTGACCACGCCTTTCGGGAAGACCTCGGCCATCGCCTCGGCCAGCAGCAAGGTGCTCAACGGCGTCTGCTCGCTCGGCTTGATCACCGCGGTGTTGCCGGCGGCCAGCGCCGGCGCCAGCTTCCACGAAGCCATCATCAGCGGGTAGTTCCACGGCGCGATCGAGGCCACGACGCCGACCGGATCGCGCCGGATCATGCTGGTGTGGCCGGCCAGGTACTCGTTGGCGACGGTGCCGGTCAGGTTGCGCACCGCGCCGGCGAAGTAGCGGAAGCAGTCGGCCGCCGCCGGGATCTCGTCGCCCAGCGCGCGGGCGTAGGGCTTGCCGCAGTTCAGCGATTCGAGCCGGGCGAAGGCCTCGCAGCGGGCCTCGATCGCGTCGGCCAGCTTCAGCAGCAGGCGCGAGCGCTCGGCCGGCGTGGTCTCGCTCCAGGCGTCGAAGGCGCGGTGCGCCGCCGACACCGCCTTGTGCACCTGTTCGGCCGAGGCCTCGGGCAGCGCCAGCAGCAGTTCGCCGGTGGACGGGTTCAGCACCTTCTCGGCCTCGCCCTCGCCGGCGACGAAGGCGCCGTCGATCAGCAACTGGGTGGGCAGCACGGTGTCGGCCATGGCAGGGCTCCTCGGGTTCAGCGTTGGATGGATTCGTCGGCGCGCGTCAGCAGGTAGGCGCCGAGAATGGGCAGGAAGGTCAGCGCGATGATCAGCACCGCGACGACGTTGGTCACCGGGCGCTGGCGCGGGCGGATCAGCTCCTGCAGCATCCAGATCGGCAGCGTGGTCTGCTGGCCGGCGGTGAAGGTGGTGACGATCACCTCGTCGAAGCTCAGCGCGAAGGCCAGCAGCGCGCCGGCCAGCAGTGCCGAGCCGAGCTGCGGCAGCACGATGTAGCGCACGGTCTGGAAGCCGTCGGCGCCGAGGTCCATGCTGGCCTCGATCAGGTTCGGGTGCAGCCGCCGCAAGCGGGCCACCGCGTTGTTGTAGACGACCACCACGCAGAAGGTCGCATGGCCGACCACGATGGTCCAGAACGAGAACGGGATCTCCAGCGTGTGATAGGCCGAGCGCAGCGCGATGCCGGTGATGATGCCCGGCAGCGCGATCGGCAGGATCAGCAGCAGCGACACCGCATCGCGGCCGAAGAAGCGCGCCCGTGCCAGCGCCGCGGCGGCCAGCGTGCCCAGCAGCAGGGCCAGCGCGGTGCTCCAGGCCGCGACCTGGAACGACAGCGTGATCGCCGCCCACACGTCGTCGCGCTGCCAGGCGACGGCGAACCAGCGGGTGGTCAGCGCCGGCGGCGGGAAGACGTAGCTCTTGTCCTCGGCGCTGAAGGCGTACAGCACGATCAGCGCCAGCGGCACGTGCAGGAAGGCCACCACCGCCCAGGCGGCCGATTTCAGACCCCAGTGCGCGTGGGCTTCAGAGCGCATCGAAGGCCCCCTGCCGCTTGGCGAACCACAGGTAGACGCCGATCACCGCGATCGGCACCAGCGAGAAGGCCGCGGCGAACGGCAGGTTGCCGGCCACGCCCTGCTGGCGGTAGACGATCTGGCCGATGTACAGCGTCGAGTCGCCGATCACCTGCGGGATGATGTAGTCGCCCAGCGTCAGCGAGAAGGTGAAGATCGAGCCGGCAGCGACGCCGGGCATCGCCAGCGGCAGGATGATCCGCCGGAAGGTCGTCGCGGGTGCCGCGCCCAGGTCACCCGAGGCCTCGATCAGCGACGGCGGGATGCGCTCGATCGCCGCCATGATCGGCAGCACCATGAACGGCAGCCACATGTAGACGAAGACGACGAAGGTGCCGATGGCCGAGAAGCTCAAGGACGGCCCGCCGATCGCCGGCGTGGCCAGCAGCGCGTCGAGCAGCCATCTGGCTTGCAGGGTCTCGGCCAGCCAGGAGATCGCGCCCTCCTTGGCCAGCAGCAGCTTCCAGGCGTACAGCCGCACCAGGTAGCTCGACCACAGCGGCAGCATCACCGCGATGTACAGCGCGGCCTTCGCGGCGCCGCGGGCGTGGCGCGCCATGGTGTAGGCCAGCGGGAAGGCCAGCACGGTGCAGGCCAGCGTGACGGCCACCGCCATGATGATCGTGCGGCGTGCCGAGTCCAGGTTGGCGGGCTCGGCCAGCGCCATGAAGTTCTTCAGCGTGATCTCGCGCACCACCTGGCCGGTGAAGTCGTCGAGCCCGAAGAAGGCATTGGCCAGCAGCGCGAACAGCGCGCCCAGGTAGACGACGCCGAACCACAGCAGCGGCGGGCCCAGCAGCGCCAGCAGCAGCAGGCCGCGGCGGGTGTAGAGCAGGTCGGACGCACGCCGGCGCGGCCCGCGCGATGGCGGCTCCAGGGGCAGCGCGAGCGAGGCCGTCATCGCCGGCTCAGGCGGCTTCGGCCAGCGCGTGCACCGCGCGCTCGTCCCAGTGCAGGTGAACGGTGTCGCCAACGCCCGGCGTCGCGAGCCCCGGGGCATCGGGCAGGTCGGCCTGCAGCAGCGGCGCGCCGGCATCGCCGGCCAGGCGCACCTTGATGCGGGTGAAGGCGCCGAAGTACTGGACCTCGGCCACCGGCCCCCGGGCGCGCGCGCCGGCGGCGGGGCCGGTGCGGATGCGCTCGGGCCGCAGCATCGCGCTGCGCTGCCCGGTCAGCATGCGCGCCGCCTCGCCGTCCAGCACGTTCGCGGCGCCGACGAACTGCGCGACGAAGCGGGTGCGGGGCGTGTTGTAGACGTCCTGCGGCGTGCCCACCTGCTCGAGCCTGCCGAGGTTGAAGACGCCGATGCGGTCGCTCATCGACAGCGCCTCGTGCTGGTCGTGGGTGATGAACAGGAAGGTGATGCCGAGCTGGCGCTGCAGCGCCTTCAGCTCGGTCTGCATCTGCTCGCGCAGCTTCAGGTCGAGTGCGCCCAGCGGCTCGTCGAGCAGCAGCACCTGCGGCTGGCTGATCAAGGCCCGGGCCAGTGCGACGCGCTGGCGCTGGCCGCCCGACAGCTGGGCCGGCCGCCGGCCGCCGACGGTGGGCAGCTGCACCAGCGCCAGCAGCTCCTCGGCGCGGCGCTCGCGCTCGGCGCGCGACACGCCGCGCACCATCAGCGCATAGGCGACGTTGTCGCGGATGCTCATGTGCGGGAACAGCGCGTAGTCCTGGAATACGGTGTTCACCGGCCGCGCATAGGGCGGCTGCAGCGTCACGTCCTGGTCGCCGATCAGCACCCGCCCGGCGGTCGGCAGCGTGAAGCCGCCGATCATGCGCAGGCAGGTGGTCTTGCCCGAGCCCGAGGGCCCGAGCAGGGTGAAGAACTCGCCGGCCGCGATCTCCAGGTCGACGCCGTCGACGGCGCGCACCTCGGCGCCGCCCTGTCCGAAGACGCAGCTGACCTGCTCCAGACTGACCGCGGCGGTCATGGGGTCAGCGACCGCCGAGCACCGCGATGTAGTCGCTGACCCAGCGGTGGTAGGGCACGCAGCCCGCGCTCTGGCTCTTGCACTGCGACACCGGCGTGCGCCAGAAGTGGATCTTGTCGAAGGCGTTGTAGCCCTGGCGCGCGCAGCCCTCGTCGCCGAGCAACTTGTTGCCCTTGCAGGCCGCAGGCACGGCCGGCACCGAGCCGAACCAGGCCGCCAGGTCGCCCTGCAGCTTCGGGTTCAGCGAATGCTCGAGCCACAGGTAGGCGCAGTTCGGGTGCTTGGCCTCGGCGTGCAGCATCGTCGAATCGGCCCAGCCGGTGGCGCCTTCGACCGGGATCGTGGTCGCGATCGGCCGCTTCTTGCTGCCCAGGATGTTGGCCTGGAACTGCCACGAGCCCGACGCGACGACGCCCTCGTTGGTGAAGTCGTCGATCTGCACGAAGGCGTCGTGCCAGTACTTGCCGACGATCTTGCGCTGGGCGCGCAGCAGGTCGAGCGCGGCCTTGTACTGCGCCTCGGTCAGCTCGTACGGGTCCTTGATGCCGAG
>JAEUOY010000014.1 GCA_016790515.1 Burkholderiaceae bacterium
CATGTTGATGCCGAAGGTGTCCTGCAGCTGGGTCTGCTTGTACAGGTTGTTCAGCACCACCTCGGGCACTTCGCCGCGCTTGAGCTCGATCACCACCCGCATGCCGGACTTGTCGCTCTCGTCCTGGATGTGGCTGATGCCGTCGAGCTTCTTCTCGTGGACCAGCTCGGCGATGCGCTCGAGCAGCGTCTTCTTGTTGACCTGGTAGGGGATCTCGTCGACGATGATCGCCTGCCGCGCGCCGCGGTCGATGTCCTCGAAATGGCACTTCGCCCGCATCACGACCTTGCCGCGGCCGCTGCGGTAGCCCTCGCGCACGCCGTTGATGCCGTAGATGATGCCGGCGGTCGGGAAGTCGGGCGCCGGCACGATCTCCATCAGTTCCTCGATCGTCGCCTCCGGCAGCTTCAGCAGATGCAGGCAGGCGTCGACGATCTCGTTGAGGTTGTGCGGCGGGATGTTCGTCGCCATGCCCACCGCGATGCCGGCCGAGCCGTTGACCAGCAGGTTGGGCAGCCGCGCCGGCAGCACCGTCGGCTCCTTCTCGGAGCCGTCGTAGTTCGGCGCGAAGTCGACCGTCTCCTTGTCGATGTCGGCCAGCATCTCGTGGGCGATCTTGGCCAGCCGGATCTCGGTGTAGCGCATCGCCGCGGCATTGTCGCCGTCGACCGAGCCGAAGTTGCCCTGGCCGTCGACCAGCATGTGGCGCAGGCTGAAATCCTGCGCCATCCGCACGATCGTGTCGTAGACCGCGGTGTCGCCATGCGGGTGGTACTTGCCGATCACGTCGCCGACGATGCGCGCGCTCTTCTTGTAAGGCCGGTTCCAGTCGTTGTTCAGCTCGTGCATCGCGTAGAGCACGCGGCGATGCACCGGCTTGAGGCCGTCGCGAGCATCGGGCAGCGCGCGGCCGACGATCACGCTCATCGCGTAATCCAGGTAGGACCGCCGCATCTCCTCTTCGAGGCTGATCGGCAGGGTTTCCTTGGCGAAGGGCGTCATGCAGGGGCGGCGGGGCGGCGCCGAACAATGGAGATGCAGCGCAGACCGTTCTGCGTGACAGGCATC
Source organism: Burkholderiaceae bacterium (assembly GCA_016790515.1). Classification (GTDB taxonomy): domain Bacteria; phylum Pseudomonadota; class Gammaproteobacteria; order Burkholderiales; family Burkholderiaceae_C; genus Pseudaquabacterium. The sequence continues at coordinate 1,069 of JAEUOY010000014.1, forward strand.
GATTCTAAGTCGGCCGAGTTGTCGCGGCCATGCAACAACCGGCCGTGCTCAGCGCATCTGAGGGCTGAAAAACAAGCTCGCCGGGGGCCCTATGGCACAATGAATCATCGGTGGCGAACGCTTGCCAAACCGGGTGTTTGCCGGGTTCTACAGCTTCCGATTTGGACGTTACGCAGGCATCTGCGGCTTTCCTCGAGAGGAGAATCATGAAGAAACTGAACAAGGTGGCGGTGCTCTTCGCGTCGGCCGCCCTCGCCGCGCCAATCGCGGCCTTCGCCCAATCGACGGGCGAAGACAACTGGCGTGCCGCGGATGGCACTCCGTGGAGGAACGGCGCCGGCGACCTTTGCTGGCGCGATGCCAGTTGGACCCCGGCCACCGCCGACCAGAAGTGCGATGGCGCGCTGAAGCCGCCGCCGCCGCCCCCGCCGGCCCCGGCCGTGGCGCCGCCGCCCCCGCCGCCGCCCCCGGCCGCGCCGCCGCCGCCCCCGCCGCCGCCGCCGGCCGCCCCGGTCAGCGAGAAGGTCACCTTCGCGGCCGATGCGTTCTTCGACTTCGACAAGTCGGTGCTGAAGCCCGAAGCCAAGGCCAAGCTGGATGACCTGGTCGGCAAGACCAAGGACATCGCGCTGGAGGTCATCATCGCCGTCGGTCACACCGACGCGGTGGGTACCGATGGCTACAACCAGACGCTGTCGGTCAAGCGCTCCGAAGCCGTCAAGGCCTACTTGGTCGAGAAGGGCATCGAGAAGAACCGCGTCTACACCGAAGGCAAGGGTGAGAAGCAGCCGGTGGCGGACAACAAGACCGCCGAAGGCCGCGCCAAGAACCGCCGCGTCGAGATCGAGGTGGTCGGTACCCGCGCCAAGAAGTGACCGTGGGCCTTCGGGCCCTGTCCTGGCCACGCGCCACGGCGTGAGGCCCGTACCGGTCGCTTCGGCGGCCGGGATCGAGAAGACCCCGCCTCGGCGGGGTTTGCAGTTTCTGGATCACGTTACGATGCCGTCATGTCCTTGAACGCCGACCCGCAGGAACTGTCGAAGTTCGGTGAACTGGCCCACCGCTGGTGGGATGCCGACGGCGAGTTCCGCCCGCTGCACGAGATCAATCCGCTGCGGCTGGATTGGATCGACGGCCTGGCCCGGCTGCCCGGCAAGACCGTGGTCGATGTCGGCTGTGGCGGCGGCATCCTTGCCGAGGCGATGGCGCGGCGCGGCGCCGACGTCCTCGGCATCGACCTGTCCACCCGGCCGCTGCGGGTGGCGCAGCTGCATGCGATGGAGTCGGGCGTGGCGAACCTGCGCTACCGCGAGATCGCTGCCGAGGCCCTGGCGACGGAGTCGCCGGCCGCCTTCGACGTGGTGACCTGCATGGAGATGCTGGAGCACGTGCCGGACCCGGCCGCCGTGGTGCAGGCTTGTGGCGAGCTGGTCAAGCCCGGCGGCTGGGTCTTCTTCTCGACCCTGAACCGCAACCCCAAGGCCTGGCTGCTGGCGGTGATCGGGGCCGAGCACGTGCTGAAGCTGCTGCCCAAGGGCACGCACGAGTACCAGCGCTTCATCCGGCCCAGTGAGCTGGGGCGCTGGTGCCGCCAGACGGGTCTGGCCACCCAGGGCTTCAAGGGCATGGGCTACAACCCGTTGACGCAGCGCTACAGCCTGTCGGCAGACACCTCGGTGAACTACCTGCTGGCCTGCCAGAGGCCGGCATGAGACTGCCGCCGCGCCGTCCGCGGCTGCTGCTGTTCGACCTCGACGGCACACTGGTCGACAGCGCACCCGATCTGGCCGGCGCCGCCAACGACCTGCGCGCGACGCACGGGCTGCCGGCGCTGCCGTTCGAGGCGCTGCGGCCGATGGTCGGCACCGGTGCGCGTGGCATGGTCGGCGTGGCCTTCGGCACCGCCCCGGGCGACGACGGCTTCGACGCCTTGCGCGACGCGTTCCTGGCCCGCTATGCCGAACGGCTGCTGCACGACACCCGGGTCTTCGACGAGATGCTGCCGGTGCTCGACGCGCTGGACGCCGCCCGCCTGCCCTGGGGCATCGTGACCAACAAGGCGACGCGTTTCACCGCGCCCCTGGTCGATGGCCTGGGCCTCGCGGCGCGGGCGGCGGTGGTGATCGCCGGCGACACCACACCACATGCCAAGCCGCATCCGGAGCCCCTGCTCGAGGCGGCCCGCCGCGTCGGCGTGCCGGCCGACGACTGCGCCTATGTCGGTGACGACCATCGCGACATCGTTGCCGGCCGCGCCGCCGGCATGGCGGCCTTGGCCGCCAGCTGGGGCTACCTGGGGCAGGGCGAGCCGGTCCAGGCCTGGGGCGCCGATCGGGTGCTTTCTTCGCCCGCGGCGCTCTTGCAATGGCTGGAACTGGCCTAAACTAGCTTGCATCCAGGGGCCGACCTGGCTTCGACGTGGGTGCGGAGTCGGTTCAGGGCATGCCGAGCACCAGTTCGCTCGTAAAACCACTGGAAACAAAGTAACTGCGAACGACGAACGTTTCGCCCTCGCCGCTTAAACACCGGTGAGCTTCGCAACGGTTGGCCGATGGGCCGGGCCGGATGCCCCGAGCGATCGGGGCAAACGGCTGCGAAGTCATTCACATCGGCTGGTGCTCCGCTGCGTCATTCAGCGGGGGACGAGAACCAAGTGACTGGTGGAACCGGCAGCGTGCTGCTGCGCGGCCGGCGCCACGAGACCCAAATCAGACAGCTAAGCATGTAGAACTGGCCGGTGATGGCTTGCGGACGGGGGTTCGATTCCCCCCGGCTCCACCAAGACAAGGTCCGCACAGGACCAGAAACGAAGAAAGCGCTAAGGAAATCAACGCCTTAGCGCTTTTTTCTTGTCCGCATGGGGCCTGAAAGCTACCCATACATCCAGCTGTCCTTTGGGTAGCTTTGCGGGTAAGTGGCCCCATGTGTGGGTAAGTGGTGCTAGAGTTACCCACATGACTGGCACCGACACCCTCAGCGACAAGGCAATCCGCGCCGCCTGCAGGCGCGCGGTGGACACCGGCAAGCCCGAGAAGCTGGCCGATGGCGCCGGGCTGCGCCTGGACGTGCAGACCACCGGCGCCGGCTGGTGGCGCCTGCGTTACCGCTTCGGCGGCAAGGAGGGGATGCTGTCGTTGGGTGTCTACCCCGACGTGCCCCTGGCACTGGCCCGCCAGCGGCGCGACGAGGCCCGCGCCCTGATCGCCGCCGGCACAGACCCCAGCGCTGCGCGCAAGGCCGACAAGGTGGCCCAGGCTGCCCGACAGACCGTCGAAGCCCTGCAGGCCGCGGGAGAGCCCTTGCCGGGCACGTTCGAGGCTGTGGCCCGCGAGTGGCTTGCTACGGTGCACGTGGCCAAGGTCAGCGCCGGTCACGCTGCCCGCACCCGCATCCGCTTCGAGCAGGATGCTTTCCCATGGATCGGCGCCCGGCCGATTGCCGAACTGGAGGCACCCGAGGTGCTGACCGTGCTGCGGCGCGTGACGGCGCGAGGGGCTATCGAGACGGCCCACCGGTTGAAGGATGCCTGCGGGCAGGTCTTCCGCTTCGGCATCGCCACCGGCGCCTGCACCCGCAATCCGGCCGCCGACCTGAGAGACGCCTTGCCGCCGGTGCCGACCCGCCACCTGGCCGCCGTGGTGGACCCGAAGCAGGCCGGCGAGCTGCTGCGCGCGATGGGGGACTACGCGGGCCACCCCATCACCCGGGCGGCGCTGGCGCTGTCGGCGCTGCTGTTCCTGCGCCCCGGTGAACTGCGGCAACTGGAATGGGCCTGGGTCGATCTGGACCACGCCCAGGTGACCATCCCCGGCGCCCTGATGAAGCGGCGAAAGGATGAAAAGCTGAACGGCGCACCCCACGTCGTGCCGCTGGCGTCGCAGGCCGTCGCCATCCTGCGCGACCTGCACCCGCTGACTGGCGCCGGCCGCTACGTGTTCCCGTCTCTGCAAACCAAGGACCGGCCAATGAGCGAGAACACGGTGAACGTGGCACTTCGCCGCATGGGGTTTGACCGCGAGACAGCGACCGCCCACGGATTCCGCGCGATGGCTCGCACGATGGCCGTCGAGCGTCTGGGCATCGACCCCCAGGTGATCGAGGCGCAGTTGGCCCATGCGGTGCCGGACGCGTTGGGCCGGGCGTACAACCGCACCACCTTCGCCGAGCAGCGGCGGGAACTGATGATTCGGTGGGCCGACTATCTCGACCGGCTGCGCAAGGGCGCCGACGTGGTGGCGCTGCCGACGCGCGCCGCCTGACCGCTGGGGGCAGACATGAGCGCCTACGAACTGCGCGCCGACCTGGTGCAGACCTTTGAGCGCAAGCCGCTTGCCGTGGTTGATGGGCTGCCCGGCGACCATGCAGAGCTGACGCCCGCCCAGCTTCGGGCGCTTTCGGCTGCACTGCTGCGGATTGCCGACGACGCTGATGCGCAGCCGATGGGCGTCCGTACCTTCAAGCGCCAGCGGCGCGCCTACCCGCTGGCCAGCACAACGCGGTGACAGAACCCGCGCCGGCCGGCGGCCGGCACCGGCGCCGCAGCGGCCCTGCGGCAAGGCGGCCGACCTGGTGCGGTAACACCGGGCCGACCTGACCACCACTCAGGCCACAGGAGACCTGAATCATGGCTAGCAAGATTGTGCGCCGCGCCAAGGCGGCATTCACCCCCACAAAGGCCGAAATACACCGCTTTGGCGCGACCAGCGTTCGCGCGAGCTTCCCGCATCCGGGCGTGCTCCACGTCCAGTTCTATGGCCTGTTGACGATCGGGTCGTTGCTCGAACTGCGGCGGCGCGTGATCCATCTTTGCGACGAGGCGCGCGTCATTGCTGCCGACTACCGGGGCGCGGTCATGCTGATGACAGATCAGCAACTTTGGGATGCGCTTCATGGACCGAAGTGCGCGAATCCGGTGATGCTGCCCACCTGTCTTGTTGTCGATGCTTCAACGCGGCACCTTGCCGACCGGGTAGCAATACAGGCGACTGTGATGCAGGGCCGCTCGATGACGGTGATGGTCGATCCCAGGCGGGCTCTGGCCTGGGCAAGCGACACTGCTCGATTGGCGCCACGCAGTCGAATGCCAATTCAGTCGACCAGCAACCAGTAGTGCGATGTTGCCGATCGCCGGCACTGAGCTGCACTGCGACGACTTCAACGTGCCGCGACCGCCGCAGGCTGCTGCTGACGAGGAACTGCTCCCAAAGGTGACTGCGGTTGCGGTGCAGCTCGCCATCGTGACCGCTTTCGCTCTGTACGAAAAGAAGTGCCGGAAGAAGGGGCGGAAGCCATCTGATAAAGCGCAGCTCGTTTGGGCGAAGACCAAGCTGCCTGCGCAACGGTCCGAGTTGTTCCTGCAGGCCGCGCGGGCGACGCGAGAGCACGCTGCCGATCCAGAGCGCCACATGCTCCACATTCTTCGGCACCTGCGGAGTGAATACGAGAAGGCCTGCCGCAGTCGCGGGCGCCCTCGCATCGTTCAGCGCGTTCCGTCCGCTGGCGGTGGGATGCTGAAGTCGCTGCAATTGCCGTCCCCGGCTGCGCCGACGCCGGAGTCGGAACTCCGGAAGTTCAACGGCCTAAAGTTGCGGGGCTATGTGAAAAGCAGGGGCCTAGCCGAGACGATCGATCTGGACGCCGCACTCGCGCACCTGCAACGGGAGGCATACAACGTTCTCGGCCAGCGGACACCTGAAGCAGTGACGGGGGCGCTTAACCAGTTCGTCTCGGATCGGGTAGTCGCGCGGATGGCGAAGGCTGAAGCCCTCTTCGGTGCAACCGGCGACAGCCTGGCGAAGCGGATACAACGCGCTCGCAAGAAGCGTCCGGTGCTCTTGCCGATGGGGGGAATTTAGGGGCCGCTTGTCGCACGCGAACACGACAGCAGCGAATACTTTTTCAATGCGGCCATGAAGCATCGCTTAGGGCCGCAAACGTCGGGACAGGCCCACCCGACCACAACTCCCGTAGCTCGTGCCGCTGGTGCGACTGGCATCGCGCAGACCACCGCCCGCTATCTGCCCGTGCCATCTGCGCTCGCCGACGTGGCGCTCATCGATGCCAGCGCCGCCGCCGCCGCCGGCAGCATGTCGCTGTCTTGGTGGCACGCCGAGGTGGCCGCCGGCCGCGCGCCGAAACCCGTGATCCAGCGTCCACGCTGCACCCGCTGGCGCCTTGCCGACGTGCACGCCTTCTGGCTGGCATTCGGTGACAACAGCGGCGACGACGCGGCCGACGCGTTAAAGCAACTCGCGACAAAGGCCAGCGTCGCTGCACGCGCGAAGCGCAGCAGCGGGGCGGCTAAGTCCACTGAGGCGGTGGCGTGACGGCATGGTCGAGTTCATCAACATCGGCGCCGGTCAGGCGTCGGGTTCGGCCGCACCTCACGCGGCCCTGAAGGACGAAGACCCCGGGCGGCCAGGCTCCGAGGTCTTCAAGGTTCAAACGCAAGACGGACAAGCGAATTGTGCAGCGCCCTCCGGGCGCGATCAAGAAGGCGTGCAGTTCGCCAAGCTGTCGGCCATCGCCTCCCGCCACAGGATCGTCCTGCACGAACTGGCGGGCGGCTACCTGATGTCCCGATGGAGCCGTTCCCGCGAGCTTCCGGACCTGCGGGCAGTCGCGCTGCTGCTGCGCCAGATGGGGGTGTGCCAATGAAGCGTCGCCCTGCACTGCCTGCCGTGCGCCAAGACGCCGAACGGCCACACCCGCTGCTCTTCGTCGCCTGCACTTGCGCCACCGGCCCGTGCCTGGCATGTGCGCGCTGGCACCGCCACTACCACCAAGTCGTTGCCCGGCGCCTGGCATGGAGGGGGCACTCATGAGCATCATGGACAGGATCGACGCCGACCTAATCGAGCCGCAGCGCCTGGCCGGCAGCGTCATCGATCAACTGCGAAACGAACGCCGCCGACAGCCCTGTCAGCGACCGGCGTAATCAGGCCACTTCAGAGTCGGCGTAGTCCGGCCACCTGAGGGCCGGCGACGACGACGGCGGAGTCGGCATATACCGGCCACGTCGGAGTCGGCGTAATCCGGCCACAGCGCAGTCGGCATAT
>JAEUOY010000034.1 GCA_016790515.1 Burkholderiaceae bacterium
GGTGACCGGGTGCACCGTTCGACCTGCCTCAGCCGAACGCCCGTTCGTTGGCCAGCGACGGAATCCTGCGCCGCGTGTCGGCGACGCGCCGCAGGTCGATCTCGGCGCAGACGACGCCGGGATCTTCGCCCGCGTCGGCCAGCACGTCGCCCCACGGGTCGATGATCAGCGAGTGACCGTAGACCTCGGCGCCGCCAGCGAGTACGCCACACTGTCCGGGCGCGAGCACGTAGGCACCGTTCTCGATGGCCCGCGCGCGCAGCAGCACTTCCCAGTGGGCGCGCCCGGTCGGCCGCGTGAACGCGCTGGGCACCGCCAGCAGCGAGGCGCCACGCTTGGCATGGCTGCGGTACAGCGCCGGAAAGCGCAGGTCATAGCACACTGACATGCCCAGCGCACCCTGCGCCAGATCGACGACCACGGCACGGTCGCCGGGTGCGATGGACGCGCTTTCGCGGAAGCTGCTGCCGTCGGGCAGGTCGATGTCGAACAGGTGGATCTTGTCGTAGCGCGCGGCGACGTGCCCTGCGGCATCGAGCAGCAGCGAGCGGTTGAAGATGCGCCCGTCGTCCGCCAGCACGCCGATCGAACCGACCAGCACTTGCACCGCGCGCTCGCGCGCGAAGCGGCCGAAGGCATGAACGGCCGGGTGCTCGGCTTCGGCGCAGGCATGCGGCACGAACTTGCCGTCCACCGCGCTGAGACCGACGCACAACTCGGGCAGCGCCATCAGTGTCGCGCCACGGTCGGCGGCCCCGTGCATCAGCGCCAGCGCGGTGGCGATGTCGGCGTCGACATCGGGCGTGGCGCCGTACTGCACGCAGGCGGCGATGAAGCTTGTCTGGGACATGGGGGCTCGCGATTCAGGCCGGCAGCAGCTTGCCGGGGTTGAGGATGTGGGACGGGTCGAGCGCGGCCTTCAGCCGACGCATCAGCGCGATCTCGGCGGCGTTGCGCGTGATGCCGAGGTCGTCGCGCTTGTCGCGGCCGATGCCATGCTCGGCGGAGATCGAGCCGCGGAAGGCGCCGACCGCGTCGTGCACGCAGCGCTTCACCTGCCTAGCATCGACCCCCGGTGCGTCGTCGGTGGCGACCACCAGGTGCAGGTTGCCGTCGCCGAGGTGCCCGAAGCACAACAGCCGGATCGGCGGCGACAGCGCGGCCAGTGCCGCGCGGCAACTGGCGACGAAGGCTTCGGTGGCACCGGCGGCGATGCTGACGTCGTAGCCGGACAAGCGCTTGAAGTGGCGCATCAGTTCGGCGTTGGCCTCGCGCAGCGCCCAGAAGCGCTCGGCCTGCACGCCGGACTGCGCCACCGTGGCATCGGCCACCGTGCCGGCCCCCATCAATTCCGCCAGCTCGGCGGTCAGGCGCTCGTCATCGCCCTGCGGGTCGGGGCCTTGCAGCTCGATCAGCAGCGTGAGTCCCTCGTCCAGCGGCAGCGGCGCCTCGCCGAGTGCCGCCGTCGCAAAGGCGTAGTAGTCGGGCCACATGGCCTCGAACGCGGTCAGACCCGGCAGTGCCCGGCCGAGGCGGCGCAGCACCTGGTAGGCGGCGGTCACGTCCGGCACCCGCGCGAGCGCGACGCTGCGCCCAGCCGGGCGCTCGGCCAGCCGCAGCACCGCCTGCGTGACGATGCCCAGCGTGCCCTCGGTGCCGATGAACAACTGCTTCAGGTCGTGGCCGGTGTTGTTCTTCATCAGCGCGTTCATCGAGTCGATGACCTCGCCGTCGGCCAGCACCGCCTCCAGGCCCAGCACTTGCGCGCGCATCATGCCGAAGCGCATCACCTGCACACCGCCGGCGTTGGTCGATATCGCGCCGCCGACCTGGCACGAGCCGCGCGCGCCGAAATCGACCGGGAACATCAGCCCGGCGGCGTCGGCGGCCTCCTGCAGCGCCTGCAGCGTGACGCCGGCCTGCGCGGTGACGGTGCGCGCCACCGCGTCCACCCGCGGCGGCGCGTTCATGCGCGACAGGTTGATGACCACCGCGTCGGCCTGCGGCTGCGCGCCGCCGACGAGTCCGGTGAGGCCGCCCTGAGGCACGACCGGAACCCCGGCCGCGTGGCACAGCGCCAGCGCCCGGCTCACCTCCCGCGTCTCGCGCGGCAGCACCACCGCCAGCGGCACCACCGGCGCCGCTGCGGTCCAGTCGCGGTGGAAGCGCGGGTCGGAGTCGGTGCCGCGCTGCACCCGGTCCGCGCCGAGCGCCGCGACGAGACGGTCGACGACCTCGGTATCCATGCCCGGGCTCACTGCGGGTCGTACTTGATCGACTTGAACAGCTTGCGGTAGCGCTCGATCTCGCCGGCGTAGATGCGGTCGAGTTCGGCCACCGGCATCGGCGCGGCGACCTCGCCGCCGGTGCTTTCGATGCCCGCGCGCACTGACGCGTTCTTCAGCAGTTCGTTGCCGGCCTGGTTGACGCGGGCCACCGCCGCATCGGGTGCCGCCTTGGGCAACTGCAGACCGACCCAGATGTCGAAGACGAAATCGTTCGTCAGCTTCGATTGCGGCAGCAGCGGCACCTCCGGGAACATCGGGTGCGGCTTGGTGGCCGCCACGCCCAGCGCCTTGGCCCGGCCCTCCTTGATCATCCCCGGAACCGGCCCGGCGAGCGCAAAGAAGGCCATGTCGACCTGGCCGCCGCCGATGTCGGTGATCAGCTGCGTGCCACCCTTGTAGGGCACGTGCGTCATCTTCAGCCCGGTCGCGGCGGCGAGCTTCTCGCCCAGCAGGTGGTACAGCGAGCCGGGGCCGACGCTGCCGTAGCTGATGTCCTTGCCCTTGGCCCAGGCGACGAACTCGTCGACGTTGCGCGCCGGAATGTCCTTGCGCACCATCAGCACGACCGGGGTGCGCGTCAGCATCGTCGCCAGGCGCAGGTCCTCGGGCTTGAACTTCACCGCCTGCAGCGCCAGCGGCGACAGCACCAGTTCGATCGGCGTGCCGAAGACCTGCATGTGGCCATCGGGCGGTGCGCCCAGCACGCGCTGCACGCCCAGCGCGCCGCTGACGCCGCCGATGTTGTCGACGATCACCGTCTGGCCGAGCAGCTTCTGGTACTCGGCCTGGATCAGCCGCGCGGCATGGTCCGAGGCGCCGCCGGCCGGATACGGCACGACCAGGGTCACCGTCTTGGACGGGAAGTTCTGCGCCGACGCGGTCATGGGGCCCAGGGCGCCCAGGGCGAGGGCAAGCCCCAGGACGAGGCGACGAGAGGGCAGGCAGTGGTTCATTGAGGCTCTCCGGCGATAGACTGAATTCGGTGGGCCGGACTGTAGGCAGCGGGCGTACGACGTACAAACGACTTCGCGTTGGGCACCCGCCCCAGGAAAGCTTGTGCCGGCAGCGGCATCACCGGAGCGCCCATGAGCCTGCGATTCGTCAAGAGCTTCGTCGCCACGGCCGAGCTCGGCAGCTTCGCCAAGGCGGCGGAGGCCTTGTTCGTCACCCAGGCGGCGATTGCCGCGCGCGTGGCCAAGCTCGAGGAAGAGCTGGGCGTGATGCTGTTCCGCCGCGAAGGCTCGTCGCTGCACCTGACCGAACAGGGCCAGCAGGCACTGGCCGCGGCGCGCAACCTGGCGGCACAGGCCGACCAGTTCCTGCAACAGGTGCGCGATCCCCGGTTGACCGCGGGCACCCTGCGCGTCGCCTGGACCGGCTTCGTGTCGCATCTGCTGCAGCCGGCGCTGGTCCTGGAGCTTCAGCGGCGGCATCCGCAGCTGGGGCTGGAGTTCCAGACGCTGTCGAGCCTGGAAGTGATCGACAGCCTGGCCGAAGGGCGCGCCGACCTGGCCATCAGCGTGGGCGTGCAGGCGCGGCGCCGTTGGCTGAGCATGCCGCTGTTCGACCTGGCCCTGCGCTGGGTGGCGAGCACGCGGATGTTCCCGGCGGGGCAGCGCGTCGAGCTGGCCGATATCACGGCCAGGCCCGTCATCACCTATCCGGTGGGAACGCTGCCTTACCAGGCGACGCTGCGGCAGTTGCAGCCGTTGGGCCGTGCGCTGCCGCCGCTGGTCGTCGTCGACACGGTGGCCGACGCGCTCACGCTGACCGCCGCCGGCGTGGGCAGCTGCGTGCTGCCACCAGTGGTGATTCGCGACGCGCTCGTGGCGGGGACGCTGCGCGAGCTCGACGTGCCGCCGCCGCTGACCGGCCTGTCGTTCCACGCCGCGTACCGCGACCACGGCGACGGGGCCGGACTGTGCGCCGGGGTCTGCCAGCTCATCAGCGACCTGGCGCGGTTGCGGCTCGAGGGCGATGCCGCCGCGACGCGCCTGTCGGGATGATGCCCGGACGCCTGCCGAGAAGGCCGCCGCGGGATCCGTGGCCTCTCGAGATGGCCTGGGCCCGACCTTGACCAGAGGCTGGCGCTGGCCGCTGGCGCGATTTCACCGTCCCGTCCGGACCGGCGGCACGGCGACGACAGCCGGCGCATGGCCGTGCACCCTCGGACGCGAAACGGCTCAGATCATCGTCAGCAGCGGTGCCTCGGCGCCGGCGTTCTGCCGCACGAAGGCCTCGATGCCTTCGGCCGGCTGCGGCCGGCTGATCAGGAAGCCCTGCAGCGCGCTGCAGCCGATGCGGTGCAGGAAGTCGCGCTGGGCGACGGTCTCCACGCCTTCGGCGACGACCCGGATGCCCAGCGCGCCGGCCAGCTGCACGATCGCCTGCACCAGCACCCGGTCGTCCTCGTCGCCGGGCAGCCCGGTGACGAAGCTGCGGTCGATCTTGACCTTCGACGGCCTCAGGTGCTTCAGGTAGGCCAGCGACGAGTAGCCGGTGCCGAAATCGTCGACCGCCAGCGGCAGGCCCAGGCCGCGCAGGTTCTCGACGATGCGCCTCGTCGTCTGGGTGTCGGTCATCAGCACGCTCTCGGTCAGCTCGATCTCCAGTTCGTGCGGCTGCACGCCGAAATCGGCCATCGCGCGGGTCAGCGTGTCCAGCAGGCGGTGGTTGCGGAACTCCAGCGCCGACACGTTGACCGCGACGCTGCCGAAGGCCATGCCGCTGGCCTTCCAGCGCGCGATCTGGGCGCAGGCGCTGCGGATGGTCCAGGCGCCCAGCTCGCTGATCAGGCCGCAGTGCTCGGCGGCGGCGATGAACTCGAGCGGCGGCACCATGCCGCGCCCGGGGTGCTGCCAGCGGACCAGCGCCTCGCAGCCCAGCAGGGCACCGCTGACGGCGTCGACCTGCGGCTGGTAGTGCAGCACGAATTCGCCCTTCGCCAGCGCCCGTCGCAGCTCGCGCTCGAGCTGCAGCGAGGTCTGCAACTGGGCGTTGAACTCGGCGCGGAAGAAGCTGACCCGCGCCCGACCGAGGTGCTTGGCCGCGTACATCGCGGTGTCGGCATGGCGCACCAGGGTTTCGGGGTCGCTGGCATCGTCGGGGTAGAGCGCCACGCCGATGCTGGCCGACACCGCGACCTCGCGGCCGTCGACGCTCACCGGCCGTTCCATCTCCTTGAGCAGGCGGTCGGCGGTGCTGGCCACTTCGTCCCAGGCATCGCCGTCGTGCAGCAGCACGATGAATTCGTCGCCGCTGTGGCGGCAGACCACGTCGGACGCGCGCACCGCCGAGCGCAGGCGCGCGGCCAGCGTCGCCAGAAGATGGTCGCCGGCGGCGTGGCCCAGCGTGTCGTTGACCGACTTGAAGCGGTCGACGTCGATGAACAGCAGCGCCAGGCGGCCGCCATCGCGTGCCGCCGCCGCCACGGCGGCCTGCGTCAGCGCGCTGAACAGCGCCCGGTTCGGCAGCCCGGTCAGGCTGTCGTGCAGCGCGATCTTCTCGAGCTCGGCCTTCTGGGCCTCGAGCTGGTCGAACAGCGCATCGATCTGCTGGTGTACGTCGTTGAGGTGCGCGCCGAGCTGGCCCAGCTCGTCGCGGCGGTCCCAGCGGACCGGCTTCAGGTCGGCGCGCGAGGCGATCTGGCTGGCCTGGCGCTTGAGCCGGCGGATCGGCGCCAGCAGCCGCCGGTACAGCACGCCCAGCAGCAGCAGCACGCTCAGCAGCACCTGCAGCGCGGCCAGCTCGATCGTCGCCTGCCGCCGTTCGGCCAGCAGCCGGTCGATCTGGCCCGGGTCGAACCAGAGCTCCAGCTCGCCCAGCGTCGCGCCCTCGTGCAGGATCGTGGTCTTCAGCGGCACGCCGCTGAACGGGGCCTGCTGCGCGCGGGCCAGCACGGTGGGCTCGGCCAGCGGGCGCCGCTCGGTCAGCCGCAGGCTCAGCACCGAGGGGTTGTCCAGCGCCCGCTGTGCCACCCGGCGCATCTGCACATCGTCGAGCGACCACATCGGCTCGACCAGGGCGTTGGACGTCATCAGCAGCACGGCCTGGCGGTTCTGCTCGATCAGCGGCTGCTGGGCCTCGCGGGTGAGCCGCTGCTCCAGATGCCAGAGGATCAGCGTCGGCGCCAGCACGGCCGCGGCGATGGCGATCAAGACGGTGCTGCGGATCGACAGCATCGGCCAGCGCAGGGTCTTGTCGTTCTTGTTCCCGTCTTGCGGTGACGCGAGCGCCGAGGAATTCGGGCTGGGCGTGGGTGTCATCGGGGATCGGGTGTCGGGGACGCGTGGGACCGGCATCGTGGCCCAACTGCCGCTTGATCCGGGTCATTTCGGCCGCCGCGCGAACGGTCTGCAGCGCGTTGCAGCATGCCGGCAGTAGCCTACCACCGCGGCAGCGGCGACCGGGTAGTTCCCAGCGTGGCAGCGGCGGCGACCGTGCGGCATGATCGTGAGCAATCGCACATGAGCCATCCCATCCAACTGCTGCACCTCGGCGCCACCGCGCCCGACCTGTCGACCTCGGCCTTCGGGCCCTTCGTGGTCCACGCGGTGGCCGACCTCGACCAGCTCGCCTCGGCGCTCGACCGCCAGGCCTACGACGCGGTGGTCATCGAGCAGGCCGATGCCGAGGCCCTGCCGGTGCTGGCCGCCTGGCCGCGCCTGGCCCGGGCCGTGCTCGACGCGGCCGTGCTGGTGCTGGCGCCCGAGCCCGGCGCGAGCGCTGCCGTGCGGCTGGTGCAGCTCGGTGTGCAGGAGGTGATGCCGCTGCGCGAGACCGGCAGCGCCACGCTGGCCCGGTGTGCCCGGCTGGCGGTGGAGCGCAAGCGGCTGGAGATCGCCGCGCGCAAGGCCTACGCCACCGACCTGGCCACCGGGCTGCCGAATCACGCGCAGTTGATGGAGCACATGTCTCACCTGCTGGCGCTGCGCGAGCGCGAGCCGGCGGCGATGGCGCTGCTGGCCTTGCGCATCGTCGGGCTGGCTGCCACCGAGGCCCGCCTGGGCACCGAGGCGGCCAACGTGTTGCGCCGCAAGGTCGCCGTGCGGCTGCGCTCGGGTCTGCGCGCCAGCGACGTGGTGGCCTCGGTGGGCGCCGACAGCTTCGTCGTGCTGCTGGCCTGGATCGACGATGCGGCCAACGCCGAGCGCGTGGCGGCGAAGCTGGCTGGTTCGCTGCAGCGGCCTTTCTCGGTCGCCGGCCAGGACGTCGCCGTCGCCGTCTCGACCGGCGTGGCCCAGTACCCGCTCCAGGGCAAGGAGGCCGACGCGCTGCTGCGCCGTGCCCTCGGCCAGGCCGGTGACGCCAGGGCCACGGGACGCGCGGGGCTCGGGCCGCGCGGCGGCAGCACCGCGGCCAACGACGAGTGAACGGCCGCGGCGCGACGCGTTATCGCGTCATTTCAGGATGTCGCCCAGGCAGAGGTACTTGAGCTCGACATAGTCGTCGATGCCCTGGTGCGCGCCTTCGCGGCCGAGGCCGGATTGCTTGACCCCGCCGAACGGCACCTCGGCGGTCGAGATCAGCCCGGTGTTGATGCCGACCATGCCGTACTCCAGCGCCTCGCCGACGCGGAACACGCGGCCGATGTCGCGGGTGTAGAAGTAGCTGGCCAGGCCGAACTCGGTGTCGTTGGCCAGCGTGACGGCCTCGGCCTCGGTATCGAAGCGGAACACTGGCGCCACCGGGCCGAAGGTCTCCTCCTTCGCGCACAGCATCCCCGCGGTCACGTCGGCCAGCACGGTCGGGGTGTAGAAGCGATCGCCGATCCGGCTGCCGCCGGACACCACCCGCGCGCCCTTGGCCAGCGCGTCGGCGACATGGGCCTCGACCTTGGCGACGGCCTGGTCGTCGATCAGCGGGCCCTGGCTGACCCCGGCCTCGAAGCCGTTGCCGACCTTGATGCTCCGGCTCCGCTCGGCCAGCTTCTCGACGAAGCGGTCGTAGACGCCGGACTGGACGTAGAAGCGGTTGGCACAGACGCAGGTCTGCCCGGCGTTGCGGTACTTGCTGACCATCGCGCCTTCGACCGCCGAATCGAGGTCGGCATCGTCGAAGACGATGAACGGCGCGTTGCCGCCGAGCTCGAGGCTCAGCTTCTTCACGGTGGGCGCACATTGCCGCGCCAGGATGCGGCCGACCTCGGTGCTGCCGGTGAACGAGAGGTGGCGCACGGTGTCGCTGCTGCACAGCACCTTGCCGATCTCGATGCTGTTGTCGCTGTCGGCACTCAGCACGTTGAGCACGCCCGCCGGCATGCCCGCGCGCTGCGCCAGTTCGGCCACCGCCAGGGCCGACAGCGGCGTCGCCTCGGCCGGCTTGATCACCACCGGGCAGCCGGCGGCCAGTGCCGGCGCCACCTTGCGGGTGATCATCGCGATCGGGAAGTTCCACGGCGTGATCGCCGCGCAGACGCCGATCGGCTGCTTGACGACCAGGAAGCGCTTGTTGTTGTCGGTGGTCGGGATCGTCTCGCCGTAGATCCGCCTGGCCTCCTCGGCGAACCACTCGATGAAGCTGGCGCCGTAGACCACCTCGCCACGCGCCTCGGCCAGCGGCTTGCCCTGCTCGGCGGTCATGATCCGGGCCAGGTCGTCGGCATGCTGGTGCAGCAGCGCGAACCACTTCATCAGCACGGCGGCACGTTCCTTGGCGGTCTTCGTTCGCCACGGCCCCCAGGCCTTCTCGGCGGCGACGATCGCGTGGTGGGTCTCGACCGGGCCCAGGTTGGCGACGTCGGCCAGCTTCGATCCGGTGGCCGGGTCGTTCACGTCGAAGCGGCTGCCGCCGGCGACCCATTCGCCGCCGATCAGCGCGTCGGTCTTCAGCAGCCCGGGGTCGGCCAGCGTGGCCAGCGGCGAGGTCTTCATGTCCATCGGAATCTCCGGCAGGGTAAGGGTCGGCACGGGTGAGGCCGGTCGGAGTCGAACTCTACCCTCGCGGTTGTTGCTTGGCGCCATCAGGGATGGGCGCCGTTGACGCTGGTCAGCCCATGATCGATAGTGCCGCTGGCCGCCAGGCACCAGCAACGGGGTGCATGGTCCGGTGCGAGGCTGGAGGAGATGATGAACAAGATCCCCGTTGCCGTGGCGCTGGCCGCCATGCTGGTGCTGCCGGGCTGCAATGAGCCGCCGCCGACGCCGCCCGAGGCGAGGCCGGTGTGGCTCGAACAGAACTGGACCGCCGAGCAGCGGCAGTGGTACCACCACGTCAGCCAGGGCACCGCGACGCTGCCGGTGCCCTACAAGTGGTTCATGGCGCTCGAGGAACCGGCGCTGCGGCCGCTGGGCCAGCCGGCGCTGTTCAGCAGCAGCGCCTACCTGCGGCGCTGGGGATTCATCGACAGCCCGGTCGGCCCCGGCAACCCCGGCGGCCTGCCGGTGGGCTTCGCGATCGACGAGCAGCACCGCGACCCGAACACCGGCAAGGTGTCGCAGGCGATCGGCCTGACCTGCGCGGCCTGCCACACCGGCCAGCTGCGCTACAAGGGCGTGTCGATCCGCATCGACGGCGGCGTCGCGACGATCGATCTGCCGGGCCTGGCCGCGGCGCTGGGCATGGCCGTGGCCTTCACCGAATACGTGCCCGGCCGCTTCGACCGCTTCGCCCGGCGCCTGCTGGGCGACGACGCATCGCTGCAGGACCGCCAGCGGCTGAAGGGCGAGGTGTCGGCGACGCTGGCGATGTTCCAGCACCTGAAGTCGCTGGACGACACGGTCAAGGACCAGAGCATTGCCGAGGGCTTCACCCGGCTGGACGCGCTGACGCGCATCGGCAACCAGGTGTTCGGCCTCAGCGCCGACAAGCCGGCCAACTACCGCCCGACCAATGCGCCGGTGAAGTATCCGCATGTCTGGACCACGCCCTGGTTCGACTGGGTGCAGTACAACGGCTCGATCATGCAGCCGATCGTGCGCAACGCCGGCGAGGCGCTGGGCGTGGTGGCCTCGGTCAACCTGGCCGGGCCGGCCGAGACCCGCTTCGACAGTTCGGTGCCGATCGACACGCTGCACCGCATCGAACAGCAGCTGGCCGGGCCGGCGCATCCGACGGCGGGCCAGGCGTTCACCGGGCTGAAGGCGCCGCGCTGGCCCGAGGAGCTGCTGGGCGCCATCGACCGCCAGAAGGCCGCGAAGGGCCAGGAGCTGTACGTCCGGCACTGCCAGAACTGCCACCTGCCGCCGATCGCCAGCCCGGCGTTCTGGGACCCGCGGCGCTGGGCGACGCTGCCCGGCAGCGAGACCGCCTACCTGAAGCTCAAGCTGGTGCCGATCAGCCATGTCGGCACCGACGAGATGCAGGCCAGGGCGCTGGCCGAGCGCAAGGTCGACACCCGCGGCATGGGCCTGAACACCACGCTGTGGACGCCCGATGCGGGCAAGTGGACCGACTGCAGCCCGATGCCCAGCCCGCTGACCGACGGCGCCGAGCTGCCCTACGGCGCCGCGCTCGGCGCGGTGGTGCAGCACACGGTGCAGCGCTGGTACGAGCGCAACAACACGCCGCCCGACCTGCGCCGGGCGATGGACGGCGACCGGCCGAACTGCCTGAACGCGGCGATGGCCTACAAGGCGCGGCCGCTGGACGGCATCTGGGCGGCCGGGCCGTTCCTGCACAACGGCAGCGTGCCCGATCTGATGGCGCTGCTGTCACCGCTGGCCGAGCGGCCGAAACGCTTCCACCTCGGCAACGCCGAGTTCGACCCGCTGCGCGTCGGGCCGGTCACGGCGCCGTTCGAAGGCGGCTTCGAGCTCGACACCACGATCGCGGGCAACTCGAACCGCGGCCATGAATTCGACGATGCGCCGAGCGGAACGCGGGGCGTGATCGGCCCGCGGCTGACGCCGGACGAGCGCGCGGCGCTGGTCGAATACCTGAAGTCGCTCTAGCCGCTGCTATGGCGCCGGCCAGCCGGCGCCGGCGGCCAGCGCGGCGCGGATCGCGTCGCCCTGCGCATCGAGCCCCGGCGGTGGCTGGTCGGCGATCGCCCGTTCGCCGTCGAAGCGCATCGGGTTGGCGACCAGCGGCATCGGCTTTTCCGCGCCGCTGTCGAGCTCGATCTTCATGCCGCGCGCCAGCACCTGCGGGTGCTGGAACACGCCGGGCAGGTCGAGGATCGGTGCGCAGGGCACGGCGTTGGGCTCGAGCAGGTCCATCCACTGCTGGGTGGTTCGTTCGAGCATCCAGCCCGCCAGCTGCGGGATCAGGCTGTCGCGGTGCACGATGCGCGCGGCGTTGGTGGCGTAGAGCTCGTTCTGGGCCATGCGCGGGTGGCCGGCCAGCTCGCAGAAACGGGCGAACTGGCCGTCGTTGCCCACCGCCAGCACGATGTGGCCGTCCTGCGTCGCGAACACCTGGTAGGGCACGACGTTCATGTGCGCGTTGCCCATGCGCTTGGGCACCAGGCCGCCGACCAGGTGGTTGCTGGCCTGGTTGGCCAGCATCGCGACCTGCACGTCGAGCAGCGCGGCGTCGATCCAGCGGCCATGCCCGGTGCGGCCGCGCTCGATCAGCGCCGCCAGGATCGCGGTGGTGGCGTACAGCCCGGTGAACAGGTCGGCCACTGCGACGCCCACCTTCTGCGGCTGGCTGCCGGGCGTGCCGTCCTTCTCGCCGGTGACGCTCATCAGCCCGCCGGTGGCCTGGATCGCGAAGTCGTAGCCGGCGGCAGGCGCCATCGGCCCGGTCTGGCCATAGCCGGTGACCGAGCAGTACACCAGCTTCGGGTTCAGCGTCGACAGGCTGGCGTAGTCGAGCCCGTACTTGGCGAGCTGGCCGACCTTGTAGTTCTCCAGCACCACGTCGGCTTCCATCGCCAGCTGGCGCACCATCGCCACTCCGTCGGGCGTGGCGATGTCGATCGCCACCGAGCGCTTGCCGCGGTTGGTGCTGAGGTAGTAGGCCGACATCCGGTCCTCGGCCGGGCCCCACCAGGGCGGGCCCCAGGCGCGGGTGTCGTCGCCGGGCCCGGGCCGCTCGACCTTGATCACGTCGGCGCCGTAGTCGGCGAGGATCTGGCCCGACCAGGGGCCGGCCAGCACGCGCGAGAGATCGAGGACGCGGATGCCGTCCAGCAGTCTGGGCCCGCTCATCACGAAAAGGCGGGAATGCCGGTGATCGCCCGCCCCAGGATCAGCGCGTGCACGTCGTGGGTGCCTTCGTAGGTATTGACCACCTCGAGGTTGACCATGTGGCGCACGATGCCGTATTCGTCGGAAATGCCGTTGCCGCCGAGCATGTCGCGCGCCTGGCGGGCGATGTCCAGCGCCTTGCCGCAGCTGTTGCGCTTGAGGATCGACGTGACCTCGACCGACGCGGTGCCGGCGTCCTTCATGCGGCCCAGCTGCAGGCAGCCCTGCAGGCCCAGCGCGATCTCGGTCTGCATGTCGGCCAGCTTCTTCTGGATCAGCTGGTTGGCGGCCAGCGGCCGGCCGAACTGCTGGCGGTCGATCACGTACTGGCGGGCGCGGTGGAAGCAGTCCTCGGCCGCGCCCAGTGCGCCCCAGGCGATGCCGTAGCGCGCGCTGTTCAGGCAGGTGAAGGGGCCCTTCAGGCCGCGCACCTCGGGGAAGGCGTCCTCCTCGGGGCAGAACACGCCGTCCATCACGATCTCGCCGGTGATCGACGCGCGCAGCCCCACCTTGCTGTGGATCGCCGGCGCGCTCAGGCCCTTGGCGCCCTTGTTCAGGATGAAGCCGCGGATCTGGCCGCCGTCGTCCTTGGCCCAGACGACGAAGACATCGGCGATCGGGCTGTTGGTGATCCACATCTTGCTGCCGGTCAGGCTGTAGCCGCCGTCGACCTTCTTCGCGCGGGTGACCATGCTGCCGGGGTCGGAGCCGTGGTTCGGCTCGGTCAGGCCGAAGCAGCCGACCCATTCGCCGCGCGCCAGCTTGGGCAGGTACTTCTGCTTCTGCGCCTCGGTGCCGAACGAGTGGATCGGCACCATCACCAGCGAACTCTGCACGCTCATCATCGAGCGATAGCCCGAATCGACGCGCTCGACCTCGCGCGCGACCAGGCCGTAGCAGACATAGTTCAGCCCGGCGCCGCCGTAGGCCTCGGGGATCGTGCTGCCGAGCAGGCCCAGCTCGCCCATCTCGTTGAAGATCGCGCGGTCGGTCCTCTCGTGGCGGAAGGCCTCCAGCACGCGCGGCGCCAGCCGCTCCTGGCAATAGGCGTGGGCGGCGTCGCGAACAGCGCGTTCGTCTTCGGTGAGCTGCGCGTCGAGCAGCAGCGGGTCTTCCCAGGAATACTTTGCGTGGCTGGCCATGTTGCGATCCTCGGTTTCGGGCAGTGGTGAACGATAGCAAGTTCGAACGCCGGCCGCTGTTGCCGCGACGACAGCCGAAGGTGGCGAACCCGAAAGAGACCGCTCGGGTAGAATCTGGTTGATTCAACCAATTTCAGGGCTTGCCGTGGAAACCATCGGCCTGTTCGAAGCCAAGACCCACCTGTCGGAGCTGATCGCCCGCGCCGAGCGCGGCGAGGAAGTGATCATCACCCGCCACAACAAGCCGGTGGCCAAGCTGGTGCCGATCGGCGCTGAACTGGCGCGCGGATCACAGCGGCGGCAGGCGGCGCTGGACGCGCTGCAGGCCTTCGAGCCGATCGCCGTGCCCGGTGCTTCGCTGGCCGAATTGATCGCCGCGGGCCGGACCTGATGGCGCCCACGGTCCGCACGGGCGAGCCGGCCCCCGACCTCGTGGTGCTCGATGCGTCGTTCGTGCTGCGCTACGTGCTGCACACCGATGCGCCGCGGCCGCATCCGTCAGGCCTCGGCCTGCTCAGGGGCTGCGAGCTGATCGTGCCCGCGCTGTGGAACGCCGAGGTGGCCAACGCGCTGGTGCAGGCCGAGCGCCGGGCCGCCGTGCCGCCGGCGCGGATCGGCGCGGCGCTGTCGGCGCTGATGGCGCTCGAGCCCTCGGTCGACACCGTGCCGGTGGACGTGGCGCGCAACCTGGAATGCGCCCGCGCCCATGGGCTCTCGGCCTATGACAGCCTGTATTTCGAACTGGCGCTGCGCCGCAAGGCCGCGCTCGCCACCTACGACGCTGCGATGATCGCTGCCGCCCCGCGCGCCGGCATCCGACTGTTTCCGAACCCCGAAGGCCTGACGGCCTGAACCTGCATCACAAGGCCCCGCCATGAAAGCCGCCGAGATCCGTTCCACCTTCCTGAAGTTCTTCGAGTCGAAGGGCCACACCATCGTCGCCAGTTCGCCGGTGATCCCGGGCGACGACCCGACGCTGCTGTTCACCAACGCCGGGATGAACCAGTTCAAGGACGTCTTCCTCGGCTTCGACAAGCGGCCGTACCGCCGCGCGGCGACCAGCCAGAAGTGCATCCGCGCCGGCGGCAAGCACAACGACCTGGACAACGTCGGCTACACCGCGCGGCACCACACCTTCTTCGAGATGCTGGGCAACTTCAGCTTCGGCGACTATTTCAAGCAGGACGCGATCCGCTACGCCTGGGAACTGCTGACCGAACACTTCCAGCTGCCCAAGGACAAGCTGTGGGTCACCGTCTACGCCGAGGACGACGAGGCCTACGAGATCTGGAACAAGGGCGTCGGCGTGCCGGCCGAGCGCATCGTGCGCATCGGCGACAACAAGGGCGGCCGCTACATGTCCGACAACTTCTGGATGATGGGCGACACCGGCCCCTGCGGCCCCTGCACCGAGATCTTCTACGACCACGGGCCCGAGGTCGCCGGCGGCCCGCCCGGCTCGCCCGAGCAGGACGGCGACCGCTACATCGAGATCTGGAACAACGTCTTCATGCAGTTCAACCGCACCGAAGACGGTGTCATGCATCCACTGCCCAAGCCCAGCGTCGACACCGGCATGGGGCTGGAGCGGCTGGCCGCGGTGCTGCAGCATGTGCACAGCAACTACCAGATCGACCTGTTCGAGCACCTGCTGGCGGCGGCGAAGCAGGCGGTCGAGACCTCCGGCGGCAGCGGCGTCGATCCCGACAGCCCGTCGCTGAAGGTCATCGCCGACCACATCCGCGCCTGCGCGTTCACCGTCACCGACGGCGTGATCCCGGGCAACGAGGGCCGCGGCTACGTGCTGCGCCGCATCGCCCGCCGCGCGATCCGGCACGGCTACAAGCTGGGCGCGCGCAAGCCCTTCTTCCACACGCTGGTCGCGGCGCTGGCCGCCGAGATGGGCGAGGCCTACCCCGAGCTGCGGCGCGAGGCCGCGCGCACGACCGGGGTGCTGAAGGCCGAGGAGGAGCGCTTCTTCCAGACCATCCACCACGGCATGGAGATCCTGGAGACGGCCCTTGCCGGCGGCACGAAGGTGATCGACGGCGAGACCGCGTTCAAGCTGCACGACACCTTCGGCTTCCCGGTCGACCTGACCGGCGATGTCTGCCGCGAGCGTGGCGTCACGGTCGACGAGGCCGGCTTCAGTGCGGCGATGAACCGCCAGCGCGAGCAGGCAAGGGCGTCGGCCAGGTTCAAGATGGCCGCCGGGCTGGCCTACAGCGGCCCGCCGACCACCTTCCACGGCTACGAGCACCTGCAGTGCGAGACCTCGAAGGTCACCGGGCTGTACGTCGACGGCGCCGCGGTGCACAGCGTGAAGGCCGGCGACGACTGCGTGATCGTGCTCGACCACACGCCGTTCTATGCCGAGAGCGGCGGTCAGGTCGGCGATTCGGGCGAACTGCGCAACGCGGTGGCCCGGGTGCTGGTCGACGACACCACCAGGATCCAGGCCGACGTGTTCGGCCACCAGGGCCGCGTCGTCGAGGGCACGATCACGGTCGGCGACGGGCTGGCCGCCAAGGTCAACGCCGAGCAGCGCGCAAAGACGGTGCGCAACCACAGCGCCACCCACCTGATGCACAAGGCGCTGCGCGAGGCGCTGGGCGCGCATGTGCAGCAGAAGGGCTCGCTGGTCAACGCCGAGCGCACCCGCTTCGACTTCGCGCACAACGCACCGCTGACCGACGAGCAGATCCGCCGTGTCGAGGCGATCGTCAACGCCGAGATCCTGGCCAACGCCGGCGCCAGCGCGCAGGTGATGGCCCTCGACGATGCGCAGAAATCCGGCGCGATGATGCTGTTCGGCGAGAAGTACGGCGACACGGTCCGGGTGCTGACGATCGGCAGCAGCAAGGAGCTGTGCGGCGGCACCCACGTGCAGCGCACCGGCGACATCGGCCTGTTCAAGATCGTCGCCGAGAGCGGCGTCGCTGCCGGCATCCGCCGCGTCGAGGCGGTGACCGGCGACAACGCGCTGGCCTACCTGCAGTCGCTCGAGGCCACGGTCGGCGAGGTGTCGGGGGCGCTGAAGGCCGCGCCGGCCGAACTGCCCGCAAGGCTGGGCGCGGTGCTCGACCAGGTGCGCGCGCTCGAGAAGGAGATCGCCGCGCTGAAGGGCAAGCTGGCCAGCGCGCAGGGCGACGAGCTGCTGGCGCAGGCCGTGGACGTCAAGGGCATCCAGGTGCTGGCCGCCACGCTGCAGGGCGCCGACGCGAAGACGCTGCGCGAGACGATGGACAAGCTCAAGGACAAGCTGAAGACCGCGGCGATCGTGCTGGCGGCGGTCGACGGCGGCAAGGTGCAGCTGGCCGCCGGCGTCACCGCCGACAGCGTGGGCAGGCTGAAGGCCGGCGAACTGGTCAACTTCGTCGCAGCCCAGGTCGGCGGCAAGGGCGGCGGCAAGCCCGACCTGGCGATGGCCGGCGGCACCGACCCGGCGGGCCTGCCGAAGGCGCTGGCCGCGGTGGCCGGCTGGGTCGCTGAACGGGCGTGATCCGGGCGTGATCCGGGCGTGATTCGGGCCTGGATCAGGCCAGCGCGCGCGTCAGCAGCTCGGCGACCAGCGCGTTGAGGCCGCCGTCGTGGCCGGCGGCGCGCTCGCGCAGCCGTGCGACCAGCGGTGCCGGCAGCTTGCAGGCGAACGGCACCAGGCCGGCGGCGGCGTCGGCGCGGCGCTGGGCCTTGCGGTCGGGCAGTGCGGCGGCGGCCTGGCCGAAGCGGCCGGGCGTGCCCGACAGCTTGCGCTGGGCCTCGATCTTCAGTTCGAGCTGGCGGGCGAGGTCGGTTTTCTTCAGCGTCATGGGCAGGGGGTGTGGGCTGCCGGCGATGCACCGACAATGACCGATTGTCGTTCACCCGCCCACGGACGAACCCCATGACACCAGCGCCGATCCAGATCCGCCGTGCCCAGCTCGGCGACGCCGCGGCCTTCGCCCGCACGATGGGCCACCCCGACGTGATGACCGGCCTGCTGCAGATGCCCTACACCAGCGAGGCCCTGTGGCAGGCGCGCCTGACCGACAGCCTGGCGCCGGGCAAGCCCGACCTGGTGCTGGTCGCCGAGCGGCCGGATGCCCAGGGCGAGCTGCAGGTGGTCGGCAACGCCGGCCTGCACCCGGTGGGGCCGGCGCTGCGCCGCCGCCATGCGATGGGGCTGGGCATCGCGGTGCACCCCGAGGCGCAGGGCCAGGGTGTCGGCCGCGCGCTGATGCAGGCGCTGTGCGACTGGGCCGACGACTGGGGCCAGGTGCTGCGCATCGAGCTGACGGTGTACGTCGACAATCCGCGCGCGATCGCGCTGTACCAGCATTTCGGCTTTCGCCACGAGGGCCGGCATGTCGGCTACGCGTTGCGCGAAGGCCGCTACGTCGATGCCTTCGCGATGGCCCGCCTGCATCCGAACCCGCCGCGGCTGCCGGCCGCGCCCGCTTGAACCTCGCTGCCCCGACCCCGACCCATGATGAACCCCACCCCCCGCAGGAGTCCCCGATGAGCCGCGTCGCCCGTGAGAGCAGCGAAGCCGAGATCGAGGCGCTCGAGGCGCTGTGCGACCGCCTCTCCGGCTTCGGCGCCGACGTCGCGGTCGAATGGGTCGACGGCTACCTGACGGCCCTGCTGGCCAGCCGTCGCGTGATCCTGCCCGGCGAGTGGCTGCCGGCGATGTTCGGCGATGCCTTCGGGCGCGCCTTCGCCGACCCGGCCGACGTCGAGCAGGCGATGGCCGCGCTGACGGGCCGCTGGAACGTGATCGCCAGCCAGCTCGACGTCGAGGCCATGCTCGACGCCCCCGACGAGCTGCGGCTGGTGCCGCTGATGTGGAGCTACGACGACGAGGCCCGTGCCGAGGTGGTGGCCGGCGGGCACATGACGGCCGAGGACGCGAACGACCTGCTGCAGACCGGTGCGCTGTGGGCCGAGGGCTTCGTCGACGCGATCGAGGCCTTCGCCGAGGACTGGCCCGAGCCCGATGTCGAGACCGAGGACGGCCGCTGGTACGACGACTGCCAGCTGCGGGTGACGGCGCTGACGCTGGGCCAGGCCGACCTGGCCGAACACCTGGCCGACTACTACCCCGGCGAGACGGTCACGCGCGACCAGCTGGTCGACGATGCCTGCTTCGCGGTGCAGGACCTTCGGCTGTACTGGCTGGACCACGCGCCCAGGCCCGAACCCCGCCATGTCGAACCCAGGCCCGGCCGCAACGACCCCTGCCCCTGCGGCAGCGGCAAGAAGTACAAGAAGTGCCACGGCGCGGCGGTGCAGTAGCGGCAGGGGCAGCGACCGGGCCTGTGGTGGGCTGCGCTACATTGCCGGCCATGTCGATCCCCGTCCCCCATTCGCCGCTGCCGCTGGGCGGCCGCCACATCGTGCTCGGCCTGTCCGGCGGCATCGCCTGCTACAAGTCGGCCGAACTGGTGCGCGAGCTGCAGCGCGCCGGCGCCTCGGTCCAGGTGGTGATGACCGAGGCGGCCTGCCGCTTCATCACCCCGGTGACGATGCAGGCGCTGTCGGGCCAGTCGGTGGTCACCGACCAGTGGGATGCGCGCGAGCCGAACAACATGGCGCACATCAACCTGAGCCGCGGCGCCGACGCGATCCTGGTCGCGCCGGCGTCAGCCGACTTCATCGCCAAGCTCTGCCAGGGCCGCGCCGACGAGGTCCTTTCGCTGCTGTGCCTGGCGCGCCCGGTCGGTGCCTGCCCGCTGCTGCTGGCCCCGGCGATGAACCGCGAGATGTGGGAACACCCGGCGACCCGCCGCAACATTGCGCAGGCGGTGGCCGACGGCGCCACCGTCTTCGGCCCCGGTTCGGGCGACCAGGCCTGCGGCGAGGTCGGCGATGGCCGGATGCTCGAGGCGACCGAGATCCGCGACGAACTGATCGCCTTCTTCCAGCCCAAGCTGCTGGCCGGCAGGCGGGTGCTGATCACCGCCGGGCCGACCTTCGAGGCGATCGACCCGGTGCGCGGCATCACCAACCTGTCGTCGGGCAAGATGGGCTTCGCGATCGCCCGCGCTGCGCAGGAGGCCGGCGCCGAGGTCACGCTGGTCGCCGGCCCGGTGCACCTGGCGACGCCGCGCCACGTGCAGCGCATCGACGTGCAGAGCGCGCAGCAGATGCACGACGCGGTGCTGCCGCTGGCCGCGGCGCACGACGTCTTCGTCGCCACCGCTGCGGTGGCCGACTGGCGGCCCGCCAGCGCCGCCGGCGAGAAGATCAAGAAGGACGGCTCGGGTGCGGCGCCGGCGCTGCGCTTCAGCGAGAACCCCGACATCCTGGCCGCGGTGGCGCGGCTGCCCGACCGGCCCTACTGTGTCGGTTTCGCCGCCGAGAGCCACGACCTGGCCCGCCATGCGCGCGAGAAGCGGCTGCGCAAGAACGTGCCGCTGCTGGTCGGCAACCTGGGCCCGGCCACCTTCGGCCGCGACGACAACAGCCTGCTGCTGGTCGACGCAGACGGCGAACGAGGGCTGCCCCCCGCCGACAAGCTGAGCCTGGCGCGCGAACTGGTGCGCGAGATCGCCGCCCGGCTGCGCGCGCCGCTGGTGAGCGCATGACGACGATAGCCCTGAAGGTGTTCGACGAGCGCATCGCCGCGCAGCTGCCGGCCTACGCGACGCCGGGCAGCGCCGGGCTGGACCTGCGCGCCTGCCTGGACGCGCCGCTGGTCATCGAGCCCGGTCAGAGCGAGCTGATCCCCACCGGCCTGGCGATCCACATCGGCGACCCGGGCCTGGCCGCGATGATCCTGCCGCGCTCGGGCCTGGGCCACCGGCACGGCATCGTGCTGGGCAACCTGGTCGGGCTGATCGACAGCGACTACCAGGGCCCGCTGATGGTCAGCTGCTGGAACCGCAGCGCCGCGGCGTTCACGGTGCAGCCGCTCGAGCGCATCGCGCAGATGGTGATCGTGCCGGTGGTGCAGGCGGCGTTCCGGCGGGTCGACGAGTTCGGCGAATCTCAGCGCGGCGAGGGCGGGTTCGGATCGACCGGGAAGACCTGATTCGGTGCCGGAGCGGTCAGTGCAGATGCGGCGACCCCGGCGCCGCGTGCAGCAGGCTCACCGCACCCTCGTCGACCGACCGCGCCGCCGTCTCGTCCTCGGTGGCTTCGCGCACCGCGTGCACCTTCACCTTCAGCCGCAGTGCGATGCCGGCCAGCGGGTGGTTGCCGTCGAGCACCACGTGGTCGGGGTAGATCTCGGTGATCGTGTAGATCGCCTGCGCCGGCATGCCGGGGGTCGCGGCGCCTTCGGGCAGGCCGTCGAACTGCATGCCGACCTCGATGGGCTCGGGGAGAAGGCTGCGCGATTCGAAGCACACCAGCGCCGGGTCGTAGTCGCCGAAGCCCTGCTCGGGTTCCAGGTGAAGCTCGGTCTCGAAGCCGGGGCTCTGGTCGGCCAGCGCCTCTTCCAGCTTGGGCAGCAGGTCGTCGCCGCCGTAGAAGAACTCGACCGGGTCGCTCAGCTCGTCCAGCGTCTGCCCTTGGGCGTCGGACAGCGTCCACACGAGGCTGACGACGCAGGGATGGGTGATCAACATCGCTGAATGATCGCACAAGGCCTGCTGCTGCCGGCGGCGCCGGCGCCGCGGCGACAATCCGGGCGATGGATGTCGATCGACCGTTGGCCTTGCTGGGGGGCCTGTCCGCGGCCCGGTTCATGCGCCGCCACTGGCAGAAGAAGCCGCTGCTGGTGCGCCAGGCCTGGCCTGGCGTGCAACCGCCGATCGGCCGCGGCGCGCTGTTCGAGCTGGCCGGCGCCGACGGCGTCGAGTCGCGCCTGCTGACGCGTGCCGGCGGCTGGCGGCTGCGCCACGGCCCGTTCGCGCGGCGCGCGTTGCCGCCGTTGAAACAGACCGGCTGGACGCTGCTGGTGCAGGGGCTGGACCTGCATTGCCAGCGCGCCCACGAGATGCTGCAGCCGTTCCGCTTCGTGCCCGAGGCGCGGCTGGACGACCTGATGATCTCGTACGCCAGCGACGGCGGCGGGGTCGGCCCGCACCTGGACTCCTACGACGTGTTCCTGCTGCAGGTGCAGGGCCGGCGGCGCTGGCGCGTCGGCCCGGTGGCCGATCGCAGCCTGGTGCCGGGGCTGCCGGTGCGCATCCTCGCGAACTTCGAGCCGACCGAGGAATGGCTGCTCGAGCCCGGTGACATGCTCTACCTGCCACCGCTGTGGGGCCACGACGGCATCGCCGAAGGCGAGTGCATGACCTGTTCGATCGGTTTTCGCGCCGCCACCGCCACCACGCTGGCGCAGGAGCTGCTGCACCAGCTGGCCGACGGCCTGGAAGCCCCGGAGGCCGGCGCGCCCGAGCGTCTCTACCGCGACGCCGGCCAGTCGGCGACTGCCACGCCCGGGCGTCTGCCGGCCGGCCTGCGCGAATTCGCCCGGCGCGCGATCGAGCGCGCACTGGCCGACCCGCGCTCGCTCGACCGCGCGCTGGGGGTGCTGATGACCGAACCCAAGCCGCAGGTCTGGTTCGATGCCGGCCAGCCCTTGGCGCACGGCAGCGGCGTGGTGCTGGACCGGCGCAGCCGCATGGCCTGGGATGACAGCCATGTATTTCTCAATGGCGAGGCCTTCGACGCCGGCGGGCGCGATGCCCGGCTGATGCGCCGGCTGGCCGACACGCGCCGCCTCGAGGCGGCCGACGTCGCCCGCCTGGGCCAGGACGCGCGAGCGCTGCTCGACGATTGGGCCGAGGCAGGCTGGGTGCGGCCGCTGATCCGACCCGTGCAGGAGATGCAGCCGTGACGAGAGCCGCTGAACCCCAGGAGCTGCCGCAGCCCGGCGTGCACCAAGGCCGCGAGCAGTGCCGGGCCCTGCTGCGGCAGGCCTTGATCGACCTGGGCCGTCCCGAGGTTTCTTCGGCGGGCGCACCGCGGCCCGCGTTGCGCGAGGCCTGGCTGGTCGATCGGCAGTTCGGCGACTGGCCGCTGGACGACCCGGCGGTGCTCGACAGCCTGTCGGCCTGGCTGCGTCCCGCCGGAGGGCGCTGCCTGCACATCGTCGGCCTGGACTTCGAGGCCACCGCGCGGGCGCTGCCGCGGTTTGCGCGCTGGCGCCGTGACTGGTCGCATGCCGTCGATGCACGTCGCCCGGCCGAGGGTTTGCCGATGCCGCCGCTGCGCGGACTGCTGGCCGGCAGCCTCGTCTGGCAATGGCTGGACGCGGCCGACTTCCGGCTTCGCCTGATCACCAACCCGGTGCATCTGCGAGCGGCACAAGAGCAGCTTGCAGACTTTTTGCAACAGTCCGAGCCGGCCTGGCCTGTCACGACCTTGGGTTTATAGGGGCCTTCCCTAGGTTTGGCTATAATGCTGGGCTGGGTCCAGAGGGGCTCGAGCCTTCTGGAACTGGTTTCTGAACACATCGGTGGCACCACACCGGGTCAGCTGAATGTGTCAGGTCCCCCTTTACCGGTAATGTCGATCGACATCTTTCACTGAGGATACAAATGAACAAGTCGCTCCTGTTGGCCACCCTGGTCGCCGCCGCCGCCCTGACCGCCTGCGGCAAGAAGGAAGAAGCCCCCGCGGCGGCCCCCGCCGCTCCCGCGCCGGTTGCTGCCGCCGCGTCGGAAGTCGCCGCTGCCGCTTCGTCGGTCGCTGATTCGGCCGCTTCGGCCGCTGCTGCTGCCGCCACCGGCGTCGCCGACGCTGCCTCGGCCGCGGCTGCCGCTGCTGCCAGCAAGTAATTCGGCCCGTTCCGAATCGAAAGGCCGCCTTCGGGCGGCCTTTTTGCTGCCAGGCTCAGCGCACGACCTCGACCGAGAACCGGGCAGCCCCATAGACATCGCAGTCCGGCGCGGCACAGCGCGCCCTGCCGGCGAACACCGAGCCGGCGCCGGTATGGCTCTGCACCGCTGCCGCGGCGGCGGCGCCGGTCGGCAGCTTCAGGAACCAGTCTTCGCGCCCGATGCCGATCTTCGAGAAGTCGCGTGGATGCTCTGAAACGATGACGGCAAAGTGCTCGGTGCCGGTGGGCTCGAAGGTGTCGAGCGGCCAGTTCGACTGCGGCAGGCTCAGGCGCCGACCGGCACGGATGCGGTTGTCGGTGGCCATGCTGTTGGGAAACAGC
Source organism: Burkholderiaceae bacterium (assembly GCA_016790515.1). Lineage (GTDB taxonomy): Bacteria > Pseudomonadota > Gammaproteobacteria > Burkholderiales > Burkholderiaceae_C > Pseudaquabacterium. The sequence continues at coordinate 23,657 of JAEUOY010000034.1, forward strand.
AGCATCAGTGACCCGTCGGGGCCGCCGACCAGCACGTAGACATGGCCGTCGCGGGTCGAGTCGACCGTGAAGGCCAGGCGGTCGCGGCCGATGCGCAGGCGCGGCTGGGCCGGCTGGGCCTGGACCCCGAAATCGGGATCGCGGGCCTGCATCAGGCGGTCGAACTCGGCATCGATCGATCCCGGTGCAGCAGCCGGCAGCGCTGCTGCCGCCGGCGGTGGCGGCGCCGGCGCCGGAACGACGGCAGGCGGCGGGGCCGCCGCCGGCGCGGTCGATGTTGCTGCGGGCAGCGGCGCCGCCGACTGGCGCTGGCCGGCCCAGAACGCCACGGCGCCGGCCAGGCCCAGCGCGGCCAGGCCGCCGACGATCAGCGGCGCCCGCGACGGCCCGGCGCCGCCGGTGCTTGCCGCTGCGGGCAGCGCAGGGGAAGCGGGACGTGGGGTGGCGCTGGCCGCCGGCGGCGCCACCTGGCGCCGCGGCGCCGAGGCGGCGCCGCCGCCATCGATGCCCAGTGCCAGCCGCAGCGCGTCCACCGAGGCGGTGCGCTCGGTCGGCCGCACCTGCAGGCCGTCGTCGATGGCCTGCAGGAAGCGGGGCGAATAGCGGCCGGCGGCGCTGCGCACCAGGGGCACGTAGCCGTCGGAAACGCTGCGCGCCACCGACACCGGCGGTTTGCTGCCGGTGATCGCGACATGGATCACCGCGCACAGCGCGTAGACGTCGGTCCAGGGCCCCTGCTTCAGCGAGGGCACCTCGGCGTACTGCTCGATCGGCGCATAGCCGGGTTTCAGGATCGTGGTCAGTGCCTGCGTCGCATCGCCGATCACCTGACGCGCCGCGCCGAAGTCCAGCAGCAGCGGCCGGCCGCTGTCGCTGAGCATCAGGATGTTGTCGGGCGAGATGTCGCGGTGCAGGCAATGCTCGGCATGGATGACCTTCAGCGCGTCGGTCAGTGCGGCCAGCAGTGCCATCAGCCAGCGCTCGTCGGGCGGCACCCCCAGCTGCTTGAGCCGTTCCTTCAGCGTCACGCCCTCGTAGAAGGCCATGGCCATGTAGGCCGTGCCGTTGGCCTGCCAGATGCGGAAGACCTTGAGCAGCGAGGGGTGGTCGAACTGCGCCAGCATGCGGGCCTCGTTGACGAAGCTGTCCAGCCCGGCGTCGAACACCGCGCGGTGCCGTTCGGCGCTGACCACCACCTGGAGCCCGCCGGCGCGGGTGGCCAGCGAGGCCGGCATGTACTCCTTGATCGCGACCCGGCGTTGCAGCGAATGGTCCTGCGCCAGGTAGACGATGCCGAAGCCGCCCTCGCCGAGCACGCGCAGCAGTTCGAACTCGGCCAGGTGGGTGCCCACCGGCAGCGCATTGCCGCGGTCGGCATCGCGGCGCACCGATGGCGGGATCAGTTCGGTGGCTGCCCAGGCGTCGTCCCGCGACCGCGCTGCAGGCAGCGGGCGCGAGGCGTCGTCGGAGGGAAGGCTGCTCATCGTGGAGGGGTCCGGCGCCGGGGCGTCGGTTCATTGTCGTTCAGGTGTTCGCCGCCGCGGGTCCCCCGAGAAGGCGGTCGCGCTGCGTATCAGCGCCGCTTGTACTGCCCGGCGCCGAACAGCACGTCGCGTGCGGCATCGTCGGTCAGCGGCTTGCGCCGGTCGGCCAGCACCTCGACGCCGCGCATCACCGCCGGCCGCGCGGCGATCTCGTCGAACCAGCCCTTCAGGTGCGGGTAGTCGTCCCAGTCTATGCCCTGGTTCTTCCACGAGCGCAACCACGGAAAGACCGCGATGTCGGCGATCGAGTATTCGGCGCAGCCCACGTAGCGGCTCCTGGCGAGCCGCCGGTCGAGCACGCCGTACAGCCGCCGGGCCTCGTTGGTGTAGCGCTCGATCGCATAGGGCAGCTTCTCGGGCGCATAGATGCGGAAATGGTGCGCCTGGCCCAGCATCGGGCCGACGCTGCCCATCTGGAACATCAGCCACTGGAGCACCTCGTAGCGCAGGCGCAGGTCGTCGGGCAGGAAGCGGCCGGTCTTGGCGGCCAGGTAGATCAGGATCGCGCCGGATTCGAACAGGCTGATCGGCTGGCCGTCGGGTCCGTCGGGGTCGACGATCGCGGGGATCTTGTTGTTGGGGCTGATGGCGAGGAATGACGGGGCAAATTGCTCACCGGCGCCGATATTCACCGCGATCGCCCGGTACGGCAGGCCGCATTCCTCCAGCATGATATGGACCTTGTGTCCATTGGGCGTGGCCCACGAATACACATCGATCATCGGTCGTCCTCTCGAGCCTGGCTCGGGCCAGGCTTGCCTGGCCAGCTTGCACCGCGCGCTTCGGGGCCGGTGTGCGCTGGCGGGTTCCAGCGGGCGCCCGGTGGCCGTGGCGGCTTCAACCAAACCACTCTAAACCATGCTGAAGTCCTTGCGACGCATGCTTGCCCGGGGTCCGGCGCTGCCCGAGACGTCGGCCCTGCAGCAATGGGCCGACGTGCGCGGCCACGGCTACCGCCGGGTGCGCGACGCCGAAGGCTGCGTCATCGACGGCAAGCTCGGCACGCAGGCCTGGCGCATCGAATGGGGCGCCTCGCAGCGCGACTACATCACCGGCTTCGAACTGCGCCTGATGGCCGAGCTCGCGCTGCCGCCCCAGCTGCTGGCGATGGTCCTGAACCGCTCGCTGCTCGAGACCATGGAGCGCACCGTCTACGAACGCTTCGTCGACGACGTGCAGACCCGCATCGACACCGACACGCCGCCCGAGATGCGCTGGCTGGTCATGTACCGGCAGGCTGGCGCGCAGGATCTGGGACCGTTGCGCGAGCGCTACGGCGCCGTCTGCAGCATCTCGCCCTGGCTGCAGCAATGGCTGGCCGGTCCGCTCAACGATGCGCTGGCCGCCACGGTCGACCGCGTGGCGGCCGATCAGCCGGTGGTGCTGACGATCGGCCGCGGCCGGCTGATGCTGCGCACGGCGATGGCCCAGCCCGATGCCGGCGCGCTCGCGGCCTGGTTCTCGGTGTTCGAGCACGGCCTGCGCGAGGCGCGGCGCCTGGGCCAGGAATGGCGCGCCGCCAGCGCCGGCGGCCTGACCACCCAGCCCAGCGCCTGGTCGAACAGCGAACTCGTCCCGACCAGCGTGCCCTAGGAGCGCGGGTCAGCCCTCGGCGATATCGAGCAGCTTGTCGCGCGACAGCACCACCAGCCGTGTCGGCTCGACGCGCACTGCGCCTTCGCGCTCGAAGCCCTTCAGCTCCTGGTTGACGCGCTGGCGCGAGGCGCCCAGCAACTGCGCGAGGTCTTCCTGCGCCAGCTGCAGGCCGATGCGGATCTCCTCGCCCTGCTCGATGCCGTAGCTCTTGGACAGCAGGATGATCTGCTTGGCCAGCCGGGCCGACAGCGGCTTGGTGTTCAGGTCCTCGAACTGGTTGAACATCAGGCGCAGGCGCCGGCAGTTCAGGCGCAGCAAGGCGTCGTACAGCTCGGGGTGCTGCACGAGCAGCTCCTTGAAATCGGCCTTGCGCACGCACAGCAGCGTGGTCTCGCCGTGGGCGTCGGCGTCGTGGGTGTGCGGCAGGCCGTCGAACAGCGAGATGTCGCCGAACCAGACGCCGGGTTCGCAGTAGGTCAGCGTCACCTGCTTGCCCGACAGCGACACCAGCGAGACCCGCACCGCGCCCTTGGCCACGCCGCACCAGTCCTCGGCCGGGGTGCCGCGGGCGGCCAGCGCCGAACCATCGCTCAGGCGGCGCACGTAGGCACGCGACAGGATCGCCTGGCGCAGCGGCTGCGAGAGGCGCGAGAACCAGACGCCGGATTCGATGTTCTGCCGTTCTTCGACGGTGAGGACCGGGGTGTTCATGGCTTGTCCCAGGCGCGACGAGAGCGCCGCGATAGCCACCGTATTGTCCATCAGCGACATGATCGCCCCAAGGCCGAGTTGCCGCCGCCGGCGACCCGCGGGGCTGCCGCCGCAATTCGCCCGACGCGCCAGGCACCACGATGACCGCCGTGGTGCTCGGGCCCCGCGCGCCGTCGTCCGGAAGAACCGGGAGGCGACGAGAATTTCGGCCGGATTTCCGCCCCGGCACGATCGGGGGCGGCGGGGAGCTGCATGCTAGAGTAAATTGATCATTTCTTGGACATCCACGCTTGGCTGAAACCCGTTCGCGCAGGGTGTTCTTCCTGCGTCTGCCCCGCTGTTCGCCGAAGGCCCTGGTGGCCGGGCTGTTGCTGGGCTTCGCGATCGGAGTGCCCGGCCCGCCGGCGGCGCTGGCGCAGGCGGTGTCGCCGGCGGCGCCTGCTGCCGCTGCAGCGCTGCCTTCGAGGCCGGGCGGGCCGTCGCTCGACACCATGAAGGCGCTGGAGCAGCAGGTTCAGACGGTGCTGGGCGAGGCCCGCCAGCAGCAGGCAATGCTGGCGCAGTTGCGCGAGCAGCTGGCGGCCGCCGAGTCCGGCAATGCCTGGCTGCCTTGGCTGCTGCTCGGTCTGGTGACCACCAGCGCTTTGGCCGTCTGGCTGGCGCTGCGGGTCCGCCGGCTGAAGCTCGAACTGGCGCAGGCCCGCTGGGTCCTGACCGGCGATGAACTGCCGGCCTCGCAGGTCGGCGCCATGGCCGACCTGCGCGGCGCGCCGCTGCTGTCGCCGGAGCCCGCGCTGCTGTCGCCGCGGATCGATGCGACCCCGGGTGGCGTACCGACCTCGCCCGACATGGCGATCGCCGGCGGCGCGACGCCGGACGCCGCCGCAGCGGCTGCCGCCGCGGCGCCAGGTGCTGCGGCACTCCACGGCAGCGAACTGTCGTTCGGCACCGGGGTCCCGCCGCGGCCGGTGTCGGTGGAGGAATTGCTGGACCTGGACCAGCAGGTCGATTTCTTCCTGGCGCTCGGCCAGACCCAGTCGGCCATCGACCTGCTGCTCGGCCATGTGCGATCCACCGGCGGCACCTATGCGCTGCCCTATCTGAAGCTGCTGGAGATCTACCGCCTTCAGGGCGACGACGAGGCCTACGAGCGCACTCGCGAGCGCTTCAACCAGCGCTTCAACGCGCTTGCGCCCGATGGCGCGGGCGACCTGGCCGGCGGACGGGTGCTGGAGGACTATCCCGCGGTGGTGCAGCGTCTGCAGCGGGCCTGGGCGCACCCGCTGCGCGCAGCGGCCGAACTCGAATCGCTGCTGCTGCGCCGTGCCGACCTCGAGCCCTTCGACCTGCCGGCGTATCGCGAGATCCTGATGCTGCACGCACTGGTGCGCGACCTGCCGGCCGGCGCGCTGCAGGCGGCGACGATCACGGTGCCCAAGGCGGCGCTGGGCGAAGCGTCGCCGCTGCGCGCGCCGGCCCGCGAGCCGCCGGACGGCGGCGTCGACCTTCTGCTGCCGCTGGGCGACGATGGTGCTCGCAGCGGCGCGCCGCTGCACCTGTCCGAGCGGGCCAGCGCGCAGGCGATGCTCGCCGAGTGGGTGTTCTCCCGCGCGGTGCAGCCGTCGAGGCCGATCGACGCCACGCAGGCACCGATGCCGCTGGACCTCGACCTCAGCGAGTTCGCGCCGGCGCCGCGCGAGTTCACCCGTCCGGCCGCGTTCACCGACATCGACCAGCGCCACGACGGGCGTCTGTCGGAGCTCGGCGGGCGCGGCGACGCCGGGCGCGGCAACCCGCCGCCATCGCGGTATTGAGCCGCTGCAGGTCGATCGCCGGCGGCGGCGTCAGATCCTGGCCAGCCGGCCCAGCGCCTCGTTCAGCGTCTCGTCCGTCTTCGCATAGCAGAAGCGCGCCAGTCCCTGGTTGCGGCCATCGTCGTAGAACGCCGACAGCGGGATCGCCGCGACGCCGACCTCGGTGGTCAGCCAGCGGCAGAAGTCGGCTTCGCCCAGGCTGCTGATCGCGCTGTAGTCGACCACCTGGAAGTAGCTGCCCTCGCTGGGCAGCAGGCGCAGGCGCGTGGCCGCCAGGCCGCTGCGGAACAGGTCGCGCTTGCGCTGGTAGAACGCCGGCAGGCCGAGGTAGGGCGCCGGGTCGGCCAGGTAGCGCGCCAGACCGTGCTGCATCGGCGTGTTGACGGTGAAGACGTTGAACTGGTGCACCTTGCGGAACTCGGCGGTCAGCGCCGCCGGCGCGGCCACCGTGCCGACCTTCCAGCCGGTGACGTGGAAGGTCTTGCCGAAGCTGGAGATCACGAACGCGCGCGCCGCCAGCTCGGGGTGGGCCGAGGCGCTGGCATGGCGCTCGCCGTCGTAGACCATGTGCTCGTAGACCTCGTCGGCGATCAGCAGCACCTCGGTCGGGCGCAGGATCTCGGCCAGCCGGTCCAGGTCGGCGGCGCGCCAGATCGTCGCGCTGGGGTTGTGCGGGGTGTTGACGATGATCGCCCGGGTGCGCGGCGTGATCGCCGCGGCGATGGCGTCGAAATCGGGGCGGAAGGTCTCGGCCTTCAGCGCGACGCGCACCACGCTGCCGCCGGCCAGCTCGATGTTGGGCACGTAGCTGTCGTAGTTGGGCTCGAGCACGATGACCTCGTCGCCCGGCCCGACCACCGCCAGGATCGCGGTCAGGATCGCCTGGGTCGCGCCGGCGGTGATCGTGATCTCGCTCGCCGGGTCGTAGCGCCGGCCGTACAGCGCCGCAGTCTTGGCCGCCACCGCGTCGCGCAGCGGCGCCACGCCGGCCATCGGCGGGTACTGGTTCAGGCCTTCGCGCATCGCCTGGCAGACCGCGTCGACCAGCGCCGGGTCGCCCTCGAAATCGGGGAAGCCCTGGCCCAGGTTGACGGCGCCGCGCTCGGCGGCCAGCGCCGACATCACGGTGAAGATGGTGGTGCCCACCTTGGGCAGGCGGGTCGGCGGCAGCGGGGTGCGGGGCAGGGCGTTCATGGCGGGTCGATGGGTCAGAGGTCGTAGTCGAGCGCCTGGCCGCCCGGGCGCTCGGCCATCGCGCGCTCGATCAGCGAGCGGGTCAGCCGCTCGCTCAGCAGTTCGGCGAAGGCGTGGACGAAGTGGCGCAGGTAGGCGCCGCGCTTGAAGGCCACGCGCGACGTGTTGGGGCCGAACAGGTGGCCCACCGGCCGCCAGGCCAGGTCGCCGCCGGGCGGGTCGTCGCGCACCGCCATCTCGGCCACCAGCCCGACGCCCATGCCCAGCCGGACGTAGGTCTTGATGACGTCGGCGTCGATCGCCTCGAGCGCGATGTTGGGCTTCAGCCGGGCCTTGGCGAACGCCGCGTCGATGCGGCTGCGGCCGCTGAACGTGGGGTGGTAGGTGATCAGCGGCTCGGCCGCCACCTGGTCCAGCGTCGGCCGCTCGACCGCGGCCAGCGGGTGCCTGGCCGGCACCACCAGCACATGCTGCCATTCGTAGCACGGCAGGCTGACCAGGCCCTCGGTGTCGGCGAGCGACTCGGTGGCCAGGCCGATCTCGGCCACGTCGTCGAGCAGCATGCGCGCGACGTCGCCGGGCGTGCCCTGGTGCAGCACCACCTGCACCTTCGGGAAGCGCCGGCGCAGCTGCGCCACCGGCTCGGGAAGCACGTAGCGTGCCTGCGAATGGGTGGTGGCGATCGACAGCGTGCCGGCGTCCTGCTTCGAGAACTCGTCGCCGATGCGCTTGAGGTTGGCGACCTCGCGCATGATCACCTCGACCGACTGCAGCACCAGCCGCCCCGGCTCGGTGACGCGGCGGATGCGCTTGCCGTGGCGCGCGAAGATGTCCACCCCCAGCTCCTCCTCGAGCTCGAGGATCGCCTTGCTGATGCCCGGCTGCGAGGTGTGCAGCGCCTTGGCCGTCTCGGTCAGGTTGAGATTGCGCCGCACGGCCTCCTGCACGAAGCGGAACTGGTGCAGGTTCATCGCACCGCCACCTCCGGCGCGGTGGCGTCGAGCGCGACCGCGGCCATCGCCTCGATCAGCGCCGGCGCTTCGCCCACGGTGCGGCGCAGCGTGAAGCCGACCTGCGGGTTCGAGGACTGCAGCCGCGCCATCAGCGCCGGGATGTCCTTGCGCACATGGCCGCCGGCGCCCAGGAACAGCGGCACCACGTCCACCATGGTGCAGCCGGCGTCCACCAGCGCCTGGCCGGCGCCGACCAGATCGGGCGCCATGAATTCGAGGAAGGCCAGCGCCACGCGGTCGCGCCCGCGCACCGACCGGCAACGCTCGGCCACTGCCTCGAAGGGCCGTGCCCACTGCGGATCGCGCGCGCCGTGGGCGAACAGCAGCAGGCCGCGAACCGGCTCGGGTGGGCTGGGCATCGGGTTGTCGCTCATCGGTGAGGCTATCGGTAGCGGACCAGCCAGGCGAAGGCGGCCATCGAGACCAGCAGGTACAGCCCGCTCGGCGCCGCGGCGACCAGCCAGGGTGTCCATTGCCTGAGCATGCCGAGGTGGCCGCTGGCGTTGTTCAGCAGCACGAAGCTGATGCCCAGCATGATGCCGCCGAACACCTTGTAGCTGATGCCGCCGGCGCGCGCGTGCAGGTAGGCGAAGGGCAGCGCCAGCGCCACCATCACGACGCAGGCCAGCGGGTACAGCGCCTTCTTCCAGAACTGGATCTCGTAGCGCTGCACCGCCTGGTCCTGGTCGCTCAGGTGGTTGGCATAGCGCCACAGGTCGACGGTGGACATCACCCCCACCGGCAACAGCGCAGCCGCCACCACCGAGCGGTCCAGCGTGCTGGGCCAGACCAGCGCGGGCAGCGTCTGCTGCACCAGCGCGGTGCCGCGCGCGGCGGCCTCGGGGGTCGGCCAGTCGGTGCGCTGCACCTCGCGCAGCCGCCAGTGGCCGTTGCCGAGCACCTGGCCCGACGTGGCCTCCAGCCGGGTGCGCAGGCGGCCTTCGGCGTCGAACTCGAAGATGCGCACGCCGAGCATCTCGCCGGCGCCACCGGCGGCGCTGACGTTGACCGAGATCGCGCGCTCGCCGTCGGGGCCCGGGCGGCGTTCCTTCATCCAGGCGCCGCCGCCGCCCAGCGCCAGGCCGCGCGCGCCGGCCTTCAGCGCCAGCGCCTGGCGCTCGGTGACCGGCGCCAGGTAGTCGCCGACGACGAAGGTCAGCAGCGCGAAGACCAGCCCGGGCAGCGCCAGCAGCCGCAGCGCCCGGCCGGGCCCGAGGCCGGCGGTGCGCAGGATCGTGAACTCGGAGGACTGCGCCAGCCGGGCCATCGCGTAGATCGTGCCGATCAGCACCGCGATCGGGAACAGCTCGTAGAAATGCCCCGGCAGCTCCATCACGCAGCGCAGCGCGGCCTGGCCCAGGCCGTAGCCGCTGCGGCCGACGTTCTCCAGCTCGTCGACGAAATCGATGAAGAAGAACAGGCTCAGGAACGCCACCGCGACGAACACCACCGACCAGACGATGTCGCGGTACAGCAGCAGCCGCACGGTCTTCAAGCGGCGGCCCTCCGTGCCAACGGCCGCCAGACTGCCGCATGGTCGCGCCACCATATCAGCGCCAGGCCGAGCACGAACGTGCCGCCATGCAGCGCCAGCATCACCGCGCCCATGCCGTAGCGGCCGCCGCCGACCCAGGCCTTCGACAGGTTGATCAGGTTGAAATAGACGACGAAAGCCAGCAGCGCGACCAGCAGGTTCCAGTTGCTGGCCCGCCGGGGCTGGGTGGCCGACAGGCCCACGCCCAGCAGCAGCAGGTTGGCGCAGGCCAGCAGCATGCCGAAGCGCCAGGTCAGCTCGGCCCTGTTGCGCGGCGTGGGCTGCTGCATCAACGCCAGCGTGCCGACCGTGCGCGGCGATGCGGTCTGGGCCTGGCGTACCGCCGTCTCGCCCACCACCACCCGGTAGCGGTCGAAGCTGCTGAGCGTGCGCACGCCGCTGCGGCTGTCGATCTCGTTGCGCTGGCCGTCGTCGAGCTGCAGCACGCGGTCGGGGCCCTCGGCGAGCAACTGGCCGCTGCGCGCCGAGACCACCGACTCGACCGGCGGCTGCCGGGTCAGCACGAACACGTTGTGGGCTTCGGCGCTCTCGCGGCTGGCGCGATCGATGAAGAAGACGCGGCTGCCGTCGCGCGAGGTCTGGAACACGCCGGGCGCGACCCGCGACAGGTCCGATCGCTGCTCGTAGCGGGCGCGCAGTTCGTCGCTGCTGCGGTTGCCCCAGGGCCAGACGAACAGCAGCAGCGCGCCCACTACCAGAAGCACCGGCCAGGCCATGCCCAGCACCGGCCGCACGAAGCGGCCCAGCCCCAGGCCACTGGCGAACCAGATCGTCATCTCGCTGTCGCGGTACATGCGGCCCAGCGTGACCACCACCGCGATGAACAGGCTCAGGCCCAGCATCGTCGGCAGGTGGCCCAGCGCGAAGTAGCCGAGCACCAGCACCACGTCCTCGGGGTTCACCGTGCCGCCGGCGGCCAGGCCCAGCGTGCGGATGAGCATCATCGTGATCACGATCGTCAGGATCACCACCAGCGTCGCACCGAAGCTGCGGGCCAGCTCTCGGCGCACGGTCGCATCGAATAACATCTTCGGCTCTGTTGAAAGCGAGCCGATTATGGACTTCCGTACCCAGGTCACCGCCGCCGGCGCCGCGAGCCGCGTCAATGCCGATGCGCTGTTGCTGCTGCTGGTGGGCGATTCGCTGCCGGCGGGGCTGGACGAGCCGCTGGCCGCTGCAGTGAACGAGGCGATCGCGGCGGGCGACTTCGCGCTGAAGCCCGGCAAGTGGGTCAACCTGCGCCAGGTGGCCGGGGTCAAGGCGCCGCGGGTGCTGGTGGCGGCCTGCCGCGACGCCGGCGCGAAGTCGGTCAAGGCCGCCGCCGCGGCCGCGCTGGGGCTGATCAAGGGCCTCGGCGTCGAGCACCTGGCGGTGCAGATCAGCGGCGCCGATGCGGTCACCGGCGCCCAGGCCGAGGCGCTGGCCAGTGCCGCCGGCGAAGCGGTCTACCTCTACCGCACGACCAAGCCCAGCGCGGGCGAGGCGCCGAAGCTGGACAAGCTGACGCTGCTGGTCGCCGACAAGGCCACCGCCAAGGCCGCCGGCGAAGGCCTGAAGCGCGGCGCGGCGATCGTCGACGGCGTGACGCTGGCGCGCGAACTGGCCAACCGCCCCGGCAACCACTGCACGCCGGCGATGCTGGCCGCCGAGGCGCGCAAGCTCGCCCATGCCGAGGGCCTGAAGATCGAGGTGTTCGACCGCAAGGAGATCGAGGCGCTGGGCCTGGGCAGCTTCCTCGCGGTGGCCCGGGGCTCGGACGAGCCGCCGCGCTTCGTCGTGATGCACTACCGCGGCGCGGCCAAGTCGGTGGCCCCGCTGGTGCTGGTGGGCAAGGGCATCACCTTCGACTCGGGCGGCATCTCGCTGAAGCCCGGCGCCGAGATGGACGAGATGAAGTTCGACATGGGTGGCGCCGCCAGCGTGATCGGCACGCTGTGCGCGGTGTCGCGGCTGAAGGCCGAGGTCAACCTGATCGGCGTCATCGCGGCCACCGAGAACCTGCCCAGCGGCAAGGCGCTGAAGCCCGGCGACGTGATCACCAGCCTGTCGGGCCAGACCATCGAGGTGCTGAACACCGACGCCGAGGGCCGGCTGATCCTGTGCGACGCGCTGACCTATGCCGAGCGTTTCGAGCCGGCCGCGGTGGTCGACATCGCGACGCTGACCGGCGCCTGCGTGGTCGCGCTGGGCGCGGTGCGATCGGGGATGTTCTCGGCCGACGACGCGCTGGCCGCCGAGCTGATGGCCGCCGGAGAGGCCGCGCTCGACCCCTGCTGGCGCATGCCGCTGGACGACGACTACGACGAAGGCCTGAAGAGCAACTTCGCCGACATGGCCAACATCGGCGGCCGTGCCGGCGGCGCGATCACTGCCGCGATGTTCCTCAAGCGCTTCACGAAGAAGCTGCGCTGGGCCCACCTGGACATCGCCGGCACCGCCTGGAAGGGCGGCGCCGCCAAGGGCGCCACCGGCCGGCCGGTGGGGCTGCTGACGCACTGGGTGCTGTCGCGGGCCGGCTGATCGCGGCGGCCCCGTCGGCATGACCCGTGTCGACTTCCACACCGGCGTGGCCGACCCGCTCGGCCACACCTGCCGGCTGGTGCGCAAGGCCTGGCGCAGCGGCCACCGGGTGGTGGTCACCGGGTCGCCCGAGCTGCTGGCCCGGCTCGACCTGGCGCTGTGGACCTTCGATCCCGGCGACTTCATCCCGCATGCCCGGCTGCGTGCGGGCCAGGCGGCGGCGTCGCTGCTCGAGCGCACGCCGGTGTGGCTGGCCGACCGGCCGGGCGACGCACCGGCAGCCGAGGGTGTCGGAGAAGTGCTCGTCAACCTGGGGCCTGAGACGCCGGCGGGCTTCGAGCGCTACCCGCGGGTGATCGAGATCGTCGCCCAGCCTGACGACGCGGTGGCCAGCGGCCGCCAGCGCTGGCGCCGCTACCAGTCGCTGGGTCTGGCGCCGACCAACCATCCGCAACCGGCACCCTGACCGAAGCGCTGCCGGATCGCGGCACAGGGCTTGCGAGTCGAGGGCGTGGCCGCTGCTGCCGCTAGGGCAAGCCCCGAGCCCGCAGGCCCGGAACCGCGTGTCAACAGGTGTATCGTCACGCCCGTTGAGAAAACTGCGTTCGACGCCTTCTCTTCAACATACCCATCCGGAGGTTCTTTTCATGCAACTCAAGCTCAAAGTGATCGTTGGCGCAGTCGTCGCAGCCGTGTCGTCCATCGGCGGCACCGCAATGGCACAGGACATGGTCGTCAAGATCGGCCATGTCGCACCGGTCTCGGGCGCCCAGGCCCACTACGGCAAGGACAACGAGAACGGCGCCCGCATGGCGATCGAGGATCTGAACGCCAAGGGCGTGACGATCGGCGGCAAGAAGGTCAAGCTCGAACTGGTGGCTGAGGACGACGCCGCCGACCCGAAGCAGGGCACGGCCGCGGCGCAGAAGCTCTGCGATGCCAAGGTCAACGGCGTGGTCGGCCACCTGAACTCGGGCACCACGATTCCCGCCTCGTCGGTCTACAACCAGTGCGGCATCCCGCACGTCACGCCGTCGGCCACCAATCCCAAGCTGACCCAGCAGGGCTTCAAGACCACCTTCCGCCTGCTGGCCAACGACAATGCGCTGGGCGCCGGCCTGGCCTTGCACGCGGCGGACAACCTGAAGCTGAAGAAGGTCGCGATCATCGACGACCGTTCCGCTTACGGCCAGGGCGTCGCCGAGGTGTTCAAGAAGACCGCGCTGGCCCGCGGCATGCAGGTGGTCGACGAGCAGTTCACCAACGACAAGGCCACCGACTTCATGGCCATCCTCACCGCGATCAAGAGCAAGGCGCCCGACGCGGTGTTCTACGGCGGCATGGACCCGCAGGCCGGCCCGATGCTGCGCCAGATGGACCAGCTCGGACTGAGCAACGTGAAGTTCTTCGGCGGCGACGGCATCTGCACCGCCAAGCTGGCCGAGCTGTCGGGCGGCGCCAAGTCGCTGGGCGGCGTGGTCTGCGCCGAGGGTGGCGCCTCGCTCGACAAGATGCCCGGCGGCAAGGCCTGGAAGGCGCGCTACGACGCCAAGTACCCGAACCAGTTCCAGGTCTACTCGCCCTACACCTACGATGCCGTGCATGTGCTGGTCGACGCGATGGTGCGCGCCGGCTCGGCCGACCCGAAGGTCTACACGCCCAAGCTGTTCGAGACCAACTACCAGGGCGTCACGACCAAGGTCGGTTTCGAGCCCGATGGCGAGCTGAAGAACCCGGCGATGACCCTGTACGTCTACAAGGACGGCAAGAAGCTTGCCCTGAACTGACCGCTTCCGCCGCGATGACCGAGGGCGCCGCGAGGCGCCCTTTTTCTTGTTCAGGCCTTGGCCGGCGCGCGGCCGAACAGCCGCGTCATCTCGAGCAGTCGCTGGGCGTGCCAGCCGTGCACCTGCTGCCAGTCGAAGCGCCAGACCCACCATCCCGACCCGCTGCCGGGCAGGTTCATCCGGTACTCGCCGGGCAGCGCCAGGATGTCCTGCATCGGGTGGACCACGGTGTCGGCCACCGAGGCGCAGGCGGCACGCAGCATCGCCCAGGCGATGTCGTGGCCGTCGGTGGCCAGGTAGGCGCGGGCATGGTGGCGTTCGTGCTCGCTGGCCGACGCCCACCAGCCCACGGTGGTGTCGTTGTCGTGGGTGCCGGTGTAGACCACGCCGTGATGGTGGTGGTTGTGCGGCAGGTAGGGGTCGCTGGCGTCGCCGGCGAACGCGAACTGCAGGATCGCCATGCCGGGAAAACCACTGCCGGCGAGCAGATCCTTCGCCGTCTGCGAGAGCTGGCCGAGATCCTCGGCGATCACCGGCAGCGGGCCCAGCGCCTGGGCCATGGCGTCGAACAGCGCCAGGCCCGGCCCTGGCCGCCAGCGGCCGTTGACCGCCGTGGGCTCGGTCGCCGGGATCTCCCAGTAATCGGCAAAGCCGCGGAAGTGGTCGATGCGCACGATGTCCACCAGTTCGAGCGTGCGGCGCAGGCGCTGGATCCACCAGGCGTAGCCCTCGGCGGCATGGGCCGGCCAGCGGTACAGCGGGTTGCCCCAGCGCTGGCCGGTGGCGCTGAAGTAGTCCGGCGGCACCCCGGCCACCACGGTCGGGCGGCCCCCGGCGTCGAGGTCGAACAGGTCCGGCCGCGCCCAGACCTCGGCACTCTGGTAGGCGATGAAGATCGGCGCGTCGCCGATGATCTTCACGCCCCGGGCATGGGCATGGGTGCGCAGCGCCGCCCATTGACGGAAGAAGCACCACTGGCAGAAGGCCCAGAACCCGATGCGCTCGGCATGGCGGCGGCGGGCCGCCGCCAGGGCGGCGGGCTCGCGGCGGGCCAGGGCCTCGTCCCAGGCACACCAGTCGGCCCAGCCATGGGCCTCGCACAGCGCCATGAACAGCGTGTAGTCGTCCAGCCAGTCGGCCTGGGCGGCACAGAAGTCGGCGAACGCAGCCCGGTCGGCGGCGCTGGCGCCGCCGGCAAAGGCGCCGGCGGCCTCGGCCAGCTTCTGCATCCGGTAGGGCGCCATCGTCGCGAAGTCGATCCGTGCCGGTTTGCCCGCCGGCGGCTGGGCCAGCGCATCGGCGGCCAGCCAGCCGCGCTGCTGCAGCTCGGCCAGGTCGACCAGCAGCACGTTGCCGGCAAAGGCCGAACTGCTCATGTACGGTGAATTGCCCGGGCCGATCCCGCCCAGCGGCAGCACCTGCCACAGCGTCTGGCCGGCAGCGGCCAGCCAGTCGACGAAATGGTGGGCTGCCGGCCCCAGGTCGCCGCTGCCATGCGGTCCCGGCAGGGAGGTCGGGTGCAGCAACACGCCGCTGGCACGGGGAAATCGCATGGTGGTCAGGCGCCGGGGCGCGTGCTGGAGGGTGAAGAGGGCAGCCCGGTACCGGCCAGCAGCGCCATGCTGCGCGCCGACAGCCGGAAGCTGCCATGCTGGGGCAGGCTCGCGCGCTCGCCCACACGGTGATCGGCGGTGTCGAGCAGCGGCTGCCAGAGACCGGGCGGCAGCTGGAAATCGGTGTCCTCGGGCTCGGCGTTGAACAGCAGCAGCAGTGCCCGCTGGCCACGACCCGGTGCGCCGATGAAGGCACCGATCACGCGCGACGCCGACTGGGTCCAGTCCCAGTTGCTGAGTGTCTGGCCGTTGCGCCGCAGCCAGGTCAGGTCGTACAGGCCGTTGGCGTCCTGCAGCCCGGTGTACCAGCTGGGGCGCAGCGGCAGCCACTGCCGGCGCAGCGCCAGCACCCTGGCGGTGAAGCGCTGCAGCGGGTGGTCGGCCCGTGACCAGGCGATCCAGGTGATCTCGTTGTCCTGGCAGTAGGGGTTGTTGTTGCCGCGCTGGCTGTGGCCGATCTCGTCGCCGGCGGCCAGCATCGGCGTGCCCTGGGCGAGCAGCAGGGTGGCCAGCAGCGCGCGCTGCAGCCGCCCGCGCAGGTGCAGCACCTCGGGGTCGTCGGTCTCGCCCTCGATGCCGCAGTTCCAGCTCAGGTTGTGGCCGTGGCCGTCGCGGTTGTGCTCGCCGTTGGCCTCGTTGTGGCGGAAGTCGTGGCTGACCAGGTCGCGCAGCGTGAAGCCATCGTGCGAGACGATGTAGTTGACCGATTCCATCGGCGTGCGCCTTTGCGCCTGGAACCGCTGCGACGAACCGGCCAGGGCCTGCGCGAACTGGCCCCGGGTGGTCGCGCCGCCGAGCCAGAAGGCGCGCATCGTGTCGCGGAAGCCGTCGTTCCACTCGAGCCAGCCGCGCGGGAAGCTGCCGACCTGGTAGCCGCCGGGTCCCAGGTCCCAGGGCTCGGCGATCAGCTTGCCGTCGGCCCACAGCCGCGACAGCAGCGGATCCTGCAGCACGGCCTTGAAGAACGGGCCGTCGCGCTCGAAGCCCTGGTCGCCGCGGCCCAGCGCAGGGGCCAGGTCGAAGCGGAAGCCGTCGACATGCATTTGCGCGACCCAGTGGCGCAGCGAGTCCATCACCAGCTGCAGCACGCGCGGCTGGCGGATGTCCAGCGTGTTGCCGCAGCCGCTGTAGTTCTCGTAGCCGCTGCGGTGGTCGTGCGGCAGGCGGTAGGTGCCGGCGTTGTCGAGGCCGCGCCAGCTCAGCGTGGGCCCCAGCTCGTCGCCCTCGGCGGTGTGGTTGAAGACCACGTCGAGCATCACCTCGATGCCGGCGGCGTGCATCGCCCTGACCATGCGCCGGAACTCGTTGCGGGCGTCGGCCGGGTCGGCCGCCAGGCGCGGTGCCGGGCTGAAGAAGCCCAGCGTGTTGTAGCCCCAGTAGTTGCTCAGGCCCATCGCCAGCAGCCGCGGCTCGTCCACCGCATGATGCACCGGCAGCAGGCTGACCGCGGTGACGCCCAGGCCCAGCAGGTGGGCGATGACCGCCGGGTGCGCCAGCCCGGCATAGGTGCCCTGCAGCGGCTCGGGCACGTCCGGGTGCAGCCGGGTGTAGCCCTTGACGTGGAGTTCGCAGATCACCGTGTCGGCCAGCGGTGTGCGCAGCGGCCGGTCGTCGCCCCAGTCGAAGCGGTCGTCGACGACGCGCGCCTTCAGCGCCGTGGCCGCGTTGTCGCGCGGGTCGGGGTGCGCGGGAAAGTTGCCATCGTGGCCGAAGTGCTCGGGTCCGCCGTCGTACTCGCCGACGATCTCGCGCGCGTACGGGTCGAGCAGCAGCTTGTTCGGGTTGAAGCGCTGGCCGCGGTCGGGCCGCCAGGGGCCGTGGGCGCGCAGCCCGTAGAGCTGGCCCGGCCGGCCGAGCGCACTGTCCGGCGCGGCGCGCAGGTAGCCATGCCACAGGTCCTGGGTGCAGCCCGGCAGCAGGCCGCGGTGGGTCTCTACCTGGCCGCTGGGGTCGAACAGGCACAGCTCGATCCCGTGCGCATGGGCCGAGCTGACGGCGACGTGCAGCCCCTGGCCGTCCCAGTGCACGCCCGGCGGCCCGGGACGTCCGGGTTCGAGGATCAGCGGGGCCGGTTTCAGGCGGTCCATGCGACGGCGGCGCAGCCTCAGGCCTGGGGGCTCAGGTGCCAGATCCGCTCGGCGTACTCCCGGATCGTGCGGTCGGCCGAGAACGGGCCCATGCCGGCGACGTTGAAGATCGCCTTGCGCGCCCAGGCGTCGCGATCCTGGTACAGCGAATCGACCCGGCCCTGCGCGGCGACATAGGCCTCGTAGTCGGCCAGCAGCAGGTAATGGTCGCCGCCCCACAGCAGGCTGTCGATCAGTGGCCGGTAGCGCGCCGGCTCGTCGCTGGAGAAGGCGCCGGCGGCGATGCTGTCGAGCACCGCCTTGAGCTGCGGGTTCGACTCGTAGATGCGCATCGGCTGGTAGCCGGCGGCGCGGATCGCCGCCACCTCGTGCGCCAGCTTGCCGAAGATGAAGATGTTGTCGTCGCCGACGTTCTGCCGGATCTCGATGTTCGCGCCGTCGTCGGTGCCGATGGTCAGCGCACCGTTGAGCGCGAGCTTCATGTTGCCGGTGCCCGAGGCCTCGGTGCCGGCGGTGGAGATCTGCTCGGACAGGTCGGCGCCGGGCATGATCGTCTCGGCGATCGACACGCCGTAGTTCGGGACGAACACGATCTTCAGCTTGTCGCCGACACGCGGGTCGTTGTTGACGACCTGGCCGACGTCGTGGATCAGCCGGATGATGTTCTTCGCCGTCGTGTAGCTCGACGCCGCCTTGCCGGCGAACAGGATCACCCGCGGCTGCCACGGCGCGTTGGGCTGGGCCAGGACCGCGCGATAGCGGCTCACCGCATGCAGCACGTTGAGCAGCTGGCGCTTGTACTCGTGGATGCGCTTGACCTGCACGTCGAACAGGCTGGCCGGGTTGACGGTGATGCCGGTGGCCTGGTGGATCAGCGCGGCCAGGCGCTGCTTGTTCTGCGCCTTCACGGCCATGAAGCGCTGGCGGAAGCCGGCGTCGTCGGCCTGCGCGCGCAGGCCCTGCAGCAGGTCGAGGTTGCGCCGCCAGCCGGGGCCCAGTGCCTCGTCGATCAGCGCGGTCAGCCCCGGGTTGGCCAGCGTCAGCCAGCGCCGCGGCGTGACGCCGTTGGTCATGTTGGTGAAGCGCTCGGGCCACAGCGCGGCGAAGTCGGCGAAGATCGTCTCGACCAGCAGGTCGGAGTGCAGCTTGGACACGCCGTTGACGGTGTGGCTGCCGACGATCGACAGGTGGGCCATGCGCACGCGCCGCTCGCCGCCCTCGTCGATCAGCGACAGCCGGCGCTGGAAGTCCATGTCGCCCGGCCGCAGCGCCTGGGCCAGCGCCAGGAACTCCTGGTTGATGCGGAAGATGATCTCCAGGTGGCGCGGCAGCACATGCTGGATCAGCGAGACCGGCCAGGTCTCCAGCGCCTCGGGCATCAGCGTGTGGTTGGTGTAGGCGAAGGTCTTCTCGGTCAGCTCCCACGCCTTGTCCCACGGGATGCTCTCCTGGTCGACCAGAAGGTG
>JAEUOY010000040.1 GCA_016790515.1 Burkholderiaceae bacterium
AGGCTCTCTTGTTCATGGGATGCTCCGGTTGAGGGCGACGACACCGTCGCCATCCCAGCTTTGCAGCGGGTGGGTGCGCACGTCGATGCCATGGCGTTGCAGCGCGTTGCGCACGCTGCGCAGGCGTTGCACGGCGGGGTCACCGCGGCGCTGGGCGACCAGCACGGTGAGGATTTCGATCACCGTCAGATGAGTCAGGTAGGCGTCGATGCCGACATGCATCACCGCGTCGTCGGGCACGCTCAGGCCCAGCAGCATGTCGGCGCGTGCGGCCAGCGCGGTGCCAGGGCGGGTCAGCGCGACCGCGCGGGCACCCTGGGCGCGGGCGATGTCGACCGCATCGAGCAGCGAGGGCATGCCACCGACATGCGAGATCGCGATCACCACGCCCTGCGGACCCTGCGCACCGGCGGCGACCTGCTGCAGATGGTAGTCAGACCAGGCGTTGGCCGACAGACCGAGGCGGAACAGCCGCGCCTGCAGGTCCTGGGCCATGAACCACGAGGTGGCGCCGGCGCCGAACAGGTCGATATGCGGCGCCGCGGCGATCGCGGCGACCGCGGCACCCAGTGCGGCCATGTCGAGCTGGCTGCGCACACCGGCCACTGTCGCGGCGGCGCTGCGCGAGACCTTGCTTACCACGTCGTCGGCCGCGTCCTCGATGTTGACGCGGCGGTGCAGCGGCGAGCCGCCCAGCGCCAGCGTTTGGGCCAGCGCCAGCTTGAACTCGCGCAGCCCGGCAAAGCCCAAGTCGCGGCAGGTGCGCATGATCGTCGGCACCGAGCTGCCCGAGCGCTCGGCCAGCGCCTCGAAGCTCTCCTCGAGCACGCGGTCGGGGTCTTCGAGAATCGCGTCGAGGATCGCGCGCCGCGCCGCCGGCGCCCTGGCGCGGAGCTCCGAGACCTTCTGCAACAAGGCATCGCTCATCGCCGGCCTTCAAAAGTGCAGGGTCACCGCATCGCTGACGCGGTAATCGGCCTCGACGATCGGCATCCAGTGCCATTTGTCGAAGGTCGTGCAGGGGTGCGAGATGCCGAGGCCGATGCGCTCGCCGACGGACGGCGCCGCGGCTTCATCGGACGGATCCCAGCGCAGATAGGCATGCTGGTCGTTCAGGCCGGTGATCTGCCAGCTCGTCGGCACCGCGCTGGTGCTCAGTTCACCGCGCGCCGCACGGGCGATGGGCGCCGGCAGCGCCAGGTCGAACGAGATATCGCGCTTGCCGACGGCCAGGATCGCCAGCCCGGGCTCGGGCCGCGACTGCACCAGCGCCCAGACCTCCATCGCCGGGCGCAGGCTGTCGCCGCAACCGCAGCCGATGCGCGATTCGACCACGTTGACCATGCGTTGGTAGAAACCATGGTCGTGCGTGACATAACAACCCGAGCGCAGCAGGCCGCGCACCGGCCGGCCCAGCGCCGGCTTCAGGCGGCCGGCGACCAGGTCGAAGATCGCCGAGCCGCCGGCCGAGACCAGCACCTCGTCGCTGTCGAACAGCTGCTGGGCTTCGCAGTGGCGTGCCACCGCCTCGACGCGGTCCATCAGCGCTTCGGCGTAGGGCCGGTCGGCCTCGCTGTTGCCCTGTGCGCCCAGCCCTTCGTAACACTCGATGCCGACCAGATCGACCGCCGCGCTGGCATGCAGCCGGCCCGCCAGTTCGACGGCCTCGTCGTGGCTGCGGCAGCCGCTGCGCCCGCCGGCCAGGCCGATCTCGATCATCACCTCGAATCGCCGGCTGCCGGCATGCGCAGCGAACCAGGCCTCGATCAGCGCCAGCTGGGCCATCGAATCGACCAGGAACACGATGCGCAGGTCGGCATGGGTGTGCAACAGCGACTGGATGCCGGCGAAGTCGGCGTCGCTCAGCACCTGGTTGGCGATCAGCGTGCGGCGCGCACCGGCGGCCACGCCGATCGCGAGTTGGGTGACGGTCGCGAAGGTCAGGCCCCAGGCGCCCGCATCGAGCTGGCGCCGGAACAGCTGCGGCGACATCGTCGTCTTGCCATGCGGCGCCAGCGCGATGCCCCAGGCCAACGTCTGCTGCTGCATCCAGGCCAGGTTGTGTTCCAGCGCCTCGCGCTTCAGAACCGCCAGCGGCAGCGGCAGGTCGCCGGCCAGGACATTCCAGCCCGTGGCGGCCAGTTCGCTGCGGCGCAGCGCCGGGTGGTCGAGCGGAAAGCCCTTGAAGCCAGGGCCGATCAGCGGGTCGAGCAAGTTGTCGATGTCGTTCATGATGCGAGCGCGATGCGCAAGTCCTTGCGGCTGCAGGCGGTGAAACGGCCCGGGCTCTCCTCGTCCAGCGTCGGCACGGTCTGTGCGCAGGCGGCGATCGCATGCGGGCAGCGAGTGCGGAAGACGCAGCCCGAGGGCGGTGCGATCGGGCTTGGGATGTCGCCCTTCAGCGGCACCGCCTCGCTGACGATCAGCGGGTCGGGCTTGGGGCTGGCGGCCAGCAACGCCTGGGTGTAGGGGTGCAGCGGGCGCGCGAACAGTTCGGCAGTGGTCGCCACCTCCATCACCCGGCCGAGGTAGAGCACGACGACGCGGTCGCACAGGTATTCGACGACATCGAGGTCGTGCGAGATGAACAGCATCGTCAGGCCCAGGCGCTCGCGCAGGTCGGCGAGCAGGTTGATGACCTGCGACTGGATCGAGACGTCGAGCGCCGACAGCGGCTCGTCGGCGACGATGAACTCGGGTTCGACCGCCAGCGCCCGCGCGACGCCGATGCGCTGGCGCTGGCCGCCGGAGAACTCATGCGGGAAGCGGCTGGCATGCTCGGGCCGCAGGCCGACCGTCTGCAGCAGTTCGGCGATGCGGCGCTCGCGTTCGCCGGGACCCTTGGCCAGGCCGTGGGTGGACAGCGCCTCGCCGAGGATCGCGTTGATGCGCATCTTCGGGTTCAGGCTGGCATACGGGTCCTGAAAGATGATCTGCAGCTTGCTGCGCAGTTGGCGCATGCGCTCGCCCGACAGCGCGGCGATGTCGTCGCCGCGGTAGAGCACCTGGCCGTCGGTCCGTTCGAGCAGGCGCAGCACGGTGCGGCCTATCGTGCTCTTGCCCGAGCCCGATTCACCGACCAGGCCCAGCGTCTCGCCGGGATGGATCGCAAACGAGACATCGTCGACGGCGCGCACCGGCCGGTCCTTGCTGCCGAAATAGCGCTTGAGGTGGCGCACCTCGATCAATGGTGCCGAAGCGGTGGAAGCTTGCATGGTGGACATCCTGTTGAACTCGGGGCGATGTTCAGGCGGCGCGAGGCACGGCCAGGGCCGACACCTGCACGCAGCGGGCCTGGCGCGCTGCGCCGGTGACGATCAGGGCCGGCATCGCCTGCCTGCACAGCGCCGTCGCGCGGTCGCAGCGCGGCTCGAAGGCGCAGCCGGGCGGCGGCGAGAGTGGGCTCGAGACCTGGCCGCGGATCGCGAACAGCCGCTTCGGCCTGGGCTGCCCGGCGGCATGCGCCTTGCCCGGCAGGCAGGCCAGCAGGCCCTGGGTGTACGGGTGCTCGGGTGTCGCGAACAAGGGCCGCACCGGCGCGCTCTCGACCACCCGGCCGGCGTACATCACGACCACGTCATCGGCATGGTGGGCGACGACGCCGAGGTTGTGGGTGATGAACAGGATGCTCATGCCGGTCTCGGCCTGCAGCCGGCGCATCAGCACCAGGATCTGGGCCTGGATCGTCACGTCGAGCGCGGTGGTCGGTTCGTCGGCGATCAGCAGCGTCGGGTCGCAGGCCATTGCCAGCGCAATCATCACCCGCTGGCGCATGCCGCCCGACAGCTGGTGCGGATACTCGTGGATGCGCTGCGCGGCGGCCGGGATCTCGACCAGGTCGAGCATGCGCTTGGCATGCGCCAGCGCGGCCGTGCGGTCCAGCCCCTTGTGCAGGCGCACGCTCTCGGCGATCTGCTCGCCGACGCTGAACACCGGATTCAGGCTGGTCATCGGCTCCTGGAAGATCATCGCCAGCTCGTTGCCGCGCAGCCGGCGCATCTCGCGGTCGCTCAACTTCAGCAGGTCGACCGCCTGGCCGGCGCGGGTGACGAAGCGGGTCTGGCCCGAGACCTGGGCGTTGGCGGTCCTGGCCAGCAGGCGCATCAGCGTCAGGCTGGTGACCGACTTGCCCGAACCCGATTCACCGACCAGCGCGGTGGTCTTGCCGGGCTGGATCGAAAAGCTCACGTCGGAGACCGAGCGCACCAGGCCGTCTTCGGTCGGGAACGCGGTGCTCAGGTTCTGCACCACCAGGCGCGCGGAATGCATCACGTGTGTCATGGCCGGCCTCACAGCGTCTTCTTCAGCTTGGGATCGAGCAGGTCGCGCACACCGTCGCCGAGCAGCTGCAGCGACAGCGCGGTGAAGATGATCGCCAGCCCCGGGAACAGCACGACCCAGAAGGCCTGGTGCGCATACTGCTGGCTGCCGGCGACCATCGTGCCCCAGGTCGGGATCTCGGGCGGCACGCCGACACCGAGGAAGGACAGGCCAGCTTCGGCCAGGATTGCATAGGCGAAGATGAACGACACCTGCACCAGGATAGGCGACATCAGGTTGGGCAGGATATGGCGCCACAGGATGCGCGAGGTGCGCACGCCCAGGGCACGCACCGCCTCGACGAACAGCAGCTCGCGCACCACCAGGGTCGAGGCGCGCACCACCCGCGCCACCCGCGGCGTGTAGACCAGCACCAGGGCCAGCACCACGTTGAGCAGCGTCGGGCCGAGGATGGCCACCAGCGCGATGGCCAGCAGGATGTCGGGGAAGGACATCATCGCGTCGACGACCCGCATCAGCGGTGTGTCGAGCTTCTTGAAGAAG
This sequence comes from Burkholderiaceae bacterium, assembly GCA_016790515.1. GTDB lineage: Bacteria > Pseudomonadota > Gammaproteobacteria > Burkholderiales > Burkholderiaceae_C > Pseudaquabacterium. Next base: position 4,825 of record JAEUOY010000040.1, read on the forward strand.
CCGGCGACCAGGCCGAGCAGCGTGCCGGCGACCACCGAGCCCAGCGCGGTCAGCGCGGCGATCGCCAGCGAGTAGCGCGCGCCGTGCACGATGCGGGCATAGAGGTCGCGGCCCAGTTCGTCGGTGCCCATCAAGTGGGCGGCGCTGGGGCCCTTGAGCCGCTCCAGCACCGCCGTGTCGTTGGGGTCGGCCGAAGCGACCCAGGGCGCGGCCAGGGCCAGCACGGTGATGATCAGCAGCACGATCGCGGAGACCAGGACGATGCGGCGGTGCATCAGCTGGCGCAGGGTTCGGGGCAGTTGCATGGCGTACCTCTTCAGAGTTTGACGCGCGGGTCGACTGCGACATACAGCAGGTCGATCGCAAAATTGATCAGCACGTAGAGGCCGGCGATGACCAGCAAAGCACCCTGGATCACCGGATAGTCGCGCCGCAGCACCGCGTTGACGACCAGGTTGCCGACCCCGGGCAGGCCGAAGACCGTCTCGGTGACGACCGCGCCGCCGATCATCAGCGCCACCGTCAGGCCCAGCACGGTGACGATGGGCACCAGCGCGTTGCGCAGCGCATGCTTGAGCACCACGGTGCTCTCGGCCAGGCCCTTGGAGCGGGCCGTGCGCACATAGTCCTCACCGAGCACGTCGAGCATCGAGGCGCGGGTGAAGCGGATGATCAGCGCCGAGTTCAGCGTGCCCAGCACCGCGGCGGGCAGGATCAGCGCATGCAGCCGTTCGGCCAGCGCCGCGCCGGGCGCGCCATAGCCCGAGACCGGGAACCAGCCCAGCGAGACCGCGAAGATCTGGATCAGCACGATGCCGAACCAGAAACTCGGCACGCTGGCACCCAGCATCGCGACACCAGTGAACAACTGGTCGACCGGCCGGCCGCGAAACACCGCCGAGACGATGCCGCAGGGGATGCCGATCACAGCGGCGATGGCCACCGCCATCAGCGCCAGCAAGGTGGTCGGCTCGGCGCGTTCCCACAGCGCCTGGGTCACCGGGCGCTGCAGGAAGATCGACTGGCCGAGGTTGCCTTGCACCACCTCGCACAGCCAGTAGACGAACTGCAGCGGCAGCGGCTGGTCCAGGCCGTAGTCCTTTTGCACGCGGGCGATGTCGGCGGCGGTGGCCTGGTCGCCCAGCAGCACCGAGATCGGGTCGCCCGAGGCGGCGCGGGTCAGCACGAAGACCAGCACCGCGACGATGGCCAGCACGGCCATCATGCCGGCGAGGCGGGATGCGAGATAACGATGCACGGCGGCACCTCCACGGGGGATGGAACGAAGAAAAGACGAAGCTGGCGGGCGCCGTCACCGGCGCGCGGCATCACTTGATTCGGGCGTTCCAGAAGAACGGCCAGATCGCCGGCACGTAGCCGTCGAGCGCCGGGCTCCTGGCCGACAGGCCGTTGAACTTGCCGACGTTGATGTAGGGCACCTCGTCGTAGACCACCTGTTGCACCTTGCCCCACAGCGCGCCGCGCTTGGCCGGGTCGGCCTCGCGGTTGAAGGCCGCCAGCGCGGCCTGCTTGGCCGGGCTGGCCCACCAGCCCGGTGCGCCGTCACCGAGCTGCGGCGGCGACAGCATCGGCTCGGGGAACTGGCCCGAATGGGTGATGTAGAGATCCCACAGCTTGGGGTCGTTGCGGCGCTGCACCAGGGTCGCCCAGTCGACCACGTTCAGGTCGACCTTGAAGCCGGCGCGCTTGAGCTGCTCGGCCATCAGCAGCGCCATGTTGTAGTGAAAGTCGTACTGGCGGCTGGTCAGCACGCGGATCGGCTCGCCCTTGTAGCCGGCCTTCTCGGCGGCTTCCTTGGCGAGCTTGGCGTTGCGCTGGTTGTAGCGGTCGGTGCCGGCGGTCGAGTAGAACGGCGAGCCCTTGGGGAAGTGGTTGCCTTCGGCGGTGAAGAAGCGGGTGTCGCCGAAGCCGGCGGCCAGCATCTCGCCCTCGCCGATGGCGATCTGCATCGCCTGGCGCAGCGACTGGTTGGCGGCCACGCCTTCCTTGGTGTTGAGCACCAGGTAGGGGAAGCCGAACGACGGCGTCAGGATCGGCACGGTCTTGCCGCCCGACTTCTCGAGCCGGGTCAGCGCCTCGACCGGCAGCAGGTCGGCGAAGTCGTACTGGCCGGCCAGCGCACCCTCGACCCGGGTGTTGGCGCTGGGTACCGGCGTGAAGCGCAGCTCCTCGATCAGCGCCTCGCGCTTGCCGCCATAGCCGCTGGCCGGCTCCTTGCGCGCGCTGTATTTGTCGAAGCGCGACAGCAGCACGTACTGGTCGGGCTTGCGCTCCTTGAAACGGTAGGGGCCGGTGCCGACGAAGTCCTTCAGCGGCTGGGCGATCGCTTCCTTGGCCATGATCGCCGCCATGCCACTGGGCAGTGCCAGCTGGGCCAGCAGCGGTGCATAGGGCGCATTCAGCGTGATCTCGACGCCCAGCGCTCCCTTGGCCTTCAGTGCGGCCAGTTCCTTGGCCACCGCCTTGCCGCGCGGCGAGCTGTCCATCCAGCGCTGCAGGCTGGCGACCACGTCGTCGGCGTTCAGCTCGCGCCCGCTGTGCAGCATCACCCCCTTGCGCAGCGTGATGCTGTAGGTCTTGCCGTCGGCCGAGACCTTGGGCAGCGCCTCGGCCAGCATAGGCACCACGTTCCACTTGGCGTCGAAGGTGTAGAGCGGCTCGTAGACATGCTGCATGATGGTGCCGACCAGGTCGGCAGTGGAAGCCATCGGGTCCAGCGTCTGCGGCTCGGCGACCATCGCCAGCGTGGCGTGGTTGCGCGTCGCCTGGGCCAGCGTGGCGCCGGCACTCAGGCAGAGCGCCGCGGCAACGGCTGCCGTGCGCAGCAGGAAGGGGCGGCGGGACGAAGGGGCAACACGGCGCATGATGATCTCCGGGGCGGGTTGATGAAAGTATTTTTCAAACATCGCCACTATGACCGTTTGATTCGACCGTTCAACTAGGGTTTTCTCTAGTTCTTCGGCGATTTTTTGAAATACACTTTCACTCTTAAGGCGCAACTCGGCCTCGCACCCCGCTCTTCAACCCCAAACCCAACAGCAGAAGATCCATGGCTCTCGACTACCTGGGCACCCCGCCCGTCGCCTCCGACCGCCAGGCGCGACCCTTCTCGCCCGCCGTGCGCGCGGGTGACTTCATCTACGTGTCGGGCCAGGTGCCGGCCAATGCCGAGGGCGAGATCGTCGCCGGCGGCATCGAGGCGCAGACCCGGCAGGTGATGGAGAACCTGAAGAACGTGCTGGCGCTGGCCGGCGCGGGTTTCGACGATGTCTGCAAGTGCACCTGCTGGCTGCAGGACGCACGCGACTTCGGCGCCTTCAACCGCATCTACATGAGCTACTTCCCGAACGGCCGGCCGGCACGCTCGACCACCGAGGCGCGGCTGATGGTCGACGCCAAGGTCGAGATCGACGTCATCGCCTACAAGCCCAGGGCCTGAGTCGCAGGCCGGCGCGAGCCGGCGGCGTCAGATCACGCCGCGCTGGCGCAGCCCGTCCCGCTGCCGCGCATCGAGCCCGAGCAGCGCTTCCAGCACCTCGTCGGTGGCCTCGCCCAGCACCGGTGGCGGCTGGCGCACCGGCAGGCGCTCGCCGTCGAAGCGGTAGGGTGGCGCCATCACATGCGTGCTGCCGGCCACCGGGTGCGGCTGCTGCGTCACCAGGCCGCCGCGCAGCGCACGCTCGGAGCTCAGCGCCTCGAACAGGCCCAGCACCTCGCCGCAGGGGATGCCGGCGGCAGACAGTCGCTGCAGCAGCAGCGCGCGCGGGCGGCGGGCGATCTCCTCGGTCAGGATCGGCACCAGCAGGTCGCGGTGGGCGCCGCGGCCCAGGTTGTTCCTGAAGCGCTCGTCGTCGGCCAGGTCGGGGCGGGCGATCACCTCGCGGCAGAAGCGCTCGAACTGGGCGTTGTTGCCGACCGCGATGATCAGCCGGCCGTCGGCGGCGTCGTACATGCCGTAGGGCACGATCGACGGGTGGGCGTTGCCGTAGCGCGGCGGGTCCTTCTGCATCGCCAGCGCCTCCAGCCCGTAGTAGGCGCTGAGCATCACGCCGCTGTCGAACAGCGCCATCTCGATGTGGCGGCCGCGGCCCGTGCGCTGGCGCTGGAACAGCGCGGCCAGCACCGCCTGCGCGGCATACATCCCGGTGGTCATGTCGACCACCGCGACGCCGAACTTCAGCGGGCTCTGCTGCGGCTCGCCGTTCAGCGCCATCAGCCCGGCCTCGCCCTGCACCACCAGGTCGTAGCCAGGGCGCGCCGCCTCGGGGCCGGTGCGGTCGTAGCCCGAGATCGAGCAATAGACGATGTCCGGGCGCAGCGCGCGGATGTCCTCGTAGCCCAGCCCCATCTTCTCGACGCCGCCGAACTTGAAGTTCTGCAGCACGACGTCGCAATGGCGGGCCAGGTCGCGCACCAGCTGCCGGCCTTCGGCGGTCTGCAGGTCGACGGTGAGCGAGCGCTTGTTGCGGTTGGCGCTGTTGAAGTACGGGGTCTCGGTCCTGCCGACGCGCAGGCCCCAGTCGCGCGTGTCGTCGCCGCGCAGGGGGTGCTCGACCTTGATGACCTCGGCGCCGAGGTCGCCCAGCGCCATGCCGCACATCGGGCCGGCCAGCACCCGCGACAGGTCCAGCACGCGCACGCCGTCCAGCGGAAGGTCATCGGTCATCTCGGTCGGTTCCTGGCGGTACGGTCGGTCGGGCGTCGGCGCCGACAGGCCCAGTGCGATCCGGCATTGTCCACAAGCCGGGCCGCTGCCGTCGCCCTACGGGCTTCAGGCCGCGCGCGACATCGCGAACTCGAGCAGTTCCTTGTCGGTCACCCCGCCCGGCCACACCAGCTGGGCCAGCCAGCGGAAGAAACTGCTCTCGGCGATGCGGCTGTGGATGCCGTCGCGGCGCCAGGCGCGGGCGATCGGTGCCGCCAGCTCGGCCAGCCTCTCGGCCTCGAAGCGTGCGATCCAGGCGCTGCGCTCGGCCTCGGCCATCTCGGCGAACAGGGCCCGGGCCTCGACGAGCTTGTGGTGGTCCCAGTCGGCGCGCAGCTGCTGCAGCTTCTCCTCGACGCTGGGCGGTCGCGCCGCCGGCGCCTCGGCAGGCGCGCCGGCGCCCTCCCCGGCCCCGGCATACTGCTTCTTCAGCGCGTCGCGCAGGTAGGCGGCGGTCGACTTCAGCGGCGGCAGCGCGCTGTTCTTCGTGCGCTGCTCGACATGGTCGACCGCGGCGCGCAGCACGCCCTCGTCGGTGGTGGCGTACAGGTCCTGCGCATCGCTGCGCCTGAAGCCCAGCGCGATCACGCGCTCGACGAGCTCGAGGTCGAAGACGTTGCGGGCCGATTCGCGCAGGCCTTCGAGGCTGGGCTGCGGCTTGGGGCAGACGCGGAACTGCAGTTCCTCGACCTTGCGGCCGCGCTTGTGCTCGACCACCTCCATCCGGAAGTCGTCGCTGAGCGTGTCGAGCTCGACCAGCGCCTTCTTGATCGTGTCGCGGTGCAGGATGCGGTAGTCGACCGCGGTGATGTCGCTGCGCCCGGTCAGCACCGAGGCCCACCAGATCACGTCCTCGCGCATCGTCAGCCGGCCCGGCGAGGTCAGGTAGCGCGCGCCCAGCTCGTACAGCACCGCGGCGGCGTAGCTGCGCATCTGCGAGCTGATCTCCAGCAGCACGCGGGTGTAGTGGGCGGGGCGCACCAGCCGCTCGCGGATCGGCTCGGGGTAGCTCCAGGTGATGGTGCAGGCCTGGCCGCGACCGGGCTCGTGGATCACCACCGGGCCGAGCAGCTGGGTCGAGGTCCATTGCCGGGTCGCGCCGCTGCTGGTGTGCCATTCGATCGTCGTCGCCTGCATGTCGCGGATGTGCGATTTCAGCAGTTCGGTGTTGTTGGACGTGAAGCGTGCGTCGTCGATCAGTTCGGACAGGCCGATCGTGTAGGTCGGCTGGTCGACCCCCTGTCGCTGGGCGTGGTAGAGAAAGACGTTGTAGATGCGGCGCGACAGCAGCGTCAGCTTGCCGCGCTTGGGGCGGATCGCGATCGCCTCGTTGGCTTTCGAGACCGCCTGTTCGTCACGCGCGGCCCGCGCATCGACGATTTTGTCGATGCGCGGGCGTGCCGCGTCGGCGGCGTCATCGTGGGCCTTTGATTCCACCGATTTCCAGCTTTTGGATCCGCGCCGCCTGCATCTTGGATCTGAATTGTGATTTTGTCAATTCACAGTCGACTTCGTGAACGACACACCGGGCTGCCTTGAAAGCATTGAAGACAACACTTGAAGACTTGAAGAGTTGGCTCGCCGAAAAGGCCTTTTGCATCAGCCACTTGGCTCCTATCGGCCGAGTGGATATGGGGTTCTCGCGGAGACTTCTTGGGATACTCCGGAGGGGATATGGGGAACCGGGGCGTCGAACTGGAGACTTTTTGGGGATCTCGGTGAGTGGATTTGGGAAACAAGGCTGTGCCGGGGCCCGGTGTGGTGCGGATTCGGTCGTGCAGCGCCCGGCGGGTCGGGTCCAGGCCGCGCCGGCTGGCGGATCGGACGGGCGGGCAAGGCCGGTTCCCCAAAAACTCTCACCTTTCCTGCGGCTGATTTCTGCCGAAATTTGCCGAGTCTACGATTCCCGGTAGACTTGCCGGAAATCGTTGAATCAGGAACATCCGTGGCCACCACCTCACAAGTCGAACCCCCGGTCATCGATCGTGGCAACCCGGTTGCCACCGCGCGCCCTGCCCCGGCCCTGGCGCCGCGCGCGCTGATCGACATGCCGCGCATCCAGGCGCTGGCCACCCGCGCCACCACCATGGTCGAGCAGATCCGCGGCCGGCTGCTGGCGCCCGAATCGCGCAAGGTCTCGCCGCTGTATTCTGCGGCGCAGATCGCCGCGCTGTGCGGCGTCGACAAGCCGCATGTCAACTACCGCATCGGCAAGGGCGACCTGCCCTCCGGGCGGCTGACGCCCAGCGGCGGCAAGCGCGAGTTCACGCTGGCCGAGGCACGGCAGTGGGCGCGCTCGTACCGCCACGAGAAGATGCGACCGCGCGGCCAGCGGGCGATCTGCGTGGCGGTGGCCAACTTCAAGGGCGGCGTCTCGAAGACCACCAGCTCGATGATCCTGGCGCAGGGCCTGAGCCTGCGCGGCCACCGCGTGCTGGCCATCGACATCGACCCGCAGGGCTCGCTGACGACGCTGCACGGCATCCTGCCCGAGACCGAGGTCACCGAGGAGATGACGATCTCGCCGCTGTGCCACGGCCACAGCGACGACATCACGCCGGCGATCCGCTCGACCTACTGGGACGGCATCGATCTGGTGGCCGCCGCGCCGTTCCTGTTCTCGGCCGAGTTCGCGCTGCCCGCGCGGCAGATGAGCGACACCGGCGCGCGCTTCTGGGACGTGCTCCATGCCGGGCTCGAGCCGGTGCGCGAGCTCTACGACGTGATCGTCATCGACACCCCGCCCTCGCTCTCGTACGTGACGATCAACGGCCTGTGGGCGGCCGACGGCGTGGTCGTGCCGGTGCCGCCGTCGGGGCTGGACTTCGCCAGTTCGGCGCAGTTCTGGTCGCTGCTCGCCGACCTGGGCGGCAACCTCGACCAGCAGGAGCCCGCAGGCGCGCGCAAGGTCTTCGATTTTCTGCACATCCTGCTCAGCCGGGTCGACCAGGCCGATGCCGCGTCGCCCGCGGTGCGGCAATGGATCCAGGCCACCTATGGCGAGTTCGTGCTGCCGGTCGAGATCCCGAAGACCTCGGTCACCAGCAACAAGGCCGCCGAGTTCGCCACCGTCTACGACGTGCAGAAGTACGACGGCTCGGCCAAGACCTACAAGCGTGCGGTCGATGCCTACGATCGCTTCGTCGACCTGGTCGAGGAATCGGTGGTCGAGGCCTGGCGCGCGCGGGCGGCGGCATGAGGCGGCTGGACGCGCGCGTGGCAACCGGGTTGACAGCCGGGGCGCAGTGCGGCGCCGGCCGGCGGCGCTGCCCTGCCCTCGGCCTGGTCCGACGCGGATCACGTGGTCCCTGGCAACCGGGTTGCCAGCCAGACGGAGACCTGGGATGAGCACCAAATCCAAGCTGCTCGCCATGACCGGCGACCTGCAACTGCCGGCGGCCGCCACCCCCGCCGCACCAGCGGCGCTCGAGCCGCTGCCCGCCGCGGCCCCCGCCGGCGCCGAAGGGCCGAAGTTCCCGCCGGTGGTGCCGGGGCTGGCGGCGCGCACCGGGCCGGGCCAGATGCTGCAGTTTCGCGGCCAGATGCTGGCGGTCGAAGGTGAGCTGGCCAAGCTGCGCGACCGGCTGAAGGAACACGAGGGCGCGGCGGCGACGCGCAAGCTCGACACCCGGCTGATCAGCCCGAGCCGCTGGGCCAACCGGCACAAGGACGCCTTCGCGACGGCCGAGTTCCTGCGCCTGAAGCAGGACATCGAGCTGGCCGGCGGCAATGTCCAGCCGATCCTGGTGCGCACGCTGGCCGACCAGAGCGAGCGCTACGAGATCGTCTTCGGCCACCGTCGCCACCGTGCCTGCGCCGAACTCGGGCTGCCGGTGCTGGCGACGATCGAGACCGGCGCGCTGTCGGACCTGGACCTGTTCTCGGCAATGGACCGCGAGAATCGCGAGCGCGCCGACCTTTCGCCCTTCGAGCAGGGCACGATGTACCGGCGCGCCCTGGACGAGGGCCTGTACCCGTCGAACCGCCGGCTGGCCGAAGCGCTGGGCGTCTCGCACACCTGGGTCGCCAACGTGCTGCAGGTGGCCGACCTGCCGCCGGCGGTGCTGGAGTGCTTCCGCTCGCCGCTGGAGGTGCAGCACCGCCATGCGCGGTTGATCGGCGGCGCGCTCGACAAGGACCGCAAGTCGGTGTTGCGGCGCGCCGAGAAGCTGCGCCAGCAGGCACGCCGCCTGCCCGCCGCAGCGGTGGTCGAGGCCCTGCTGGCCACCACCGAAGAGGCCGAGCCCGCCGGGTCGCGGCTGCTGCGCTCCGGCGAGAAGGTGGTGGGCCGCTGGTCGCGCGACAGGGCAGGGCGCCTGACGATCCAGCTCGATGCCGGCATCGCCGCTGACGAGGCGCTCGCCGCGGCGCTGATGGCGCTGGTGCGCAGCCAGGCCGCGCCGGGCTAGCACGCGCCCTGCGCCGGTGGCAACCCGGTTGCCACCGGCGCTGCGGCTTCAGGCGAAGGCCTGGTCCATCGCGTCGGCCACGCGCCGGATCTGCGCGCGGGTATAGCGGGCGGTGGTGCGAGGATCGGCATGGCCCAGCAACTGGCCGACGACATCGAGCGGCACGCCGCGCTCCAGCGCCCGGGTGCCGCAGGTGTGGCGCAGCCAGTGCGGGCTGGCCCGGGCGGCCGCCACCTTGTCGGCCCAGCTGAGGTCCGACCCGGCGATCGCCTTGTCGAGCCAGGTCTTCATCGCGCTGTAGAGCGAGCGGTAGCCCGGCGCCCGGTCCGGCTGCTTCAGGCTGGCCAGCAGGGGCTGTTGCGGCTGTTCGGCCAGCGCGCCGCTGTCGATGCCGCGCAGCGCGAGGTAGCGATCGAGTGCGCGCCGGGCCTGGCCGGCGACCGGAATCACCCGGTTGCGCCGGCCCTTGCCGTGCACCTGCAGCAGCAGCCGGCCGTCGTCGTCGTGAAAGTCGCCGAGGCGCGCGCCCAGCAGCTCGGCCGCGCGAAGCCCGGTCGCCTCGAGGAAGTGCAGCAGGAAGACCATGCGCCCGGCCGCCGGATCGGCCGCGGCCAGGGCCTCGAGTCGAACGGTGATCGCCAGCCAGAGCGCGGGTGCGAACGCCCGGCTGGCCAGCTCGTCGGCATCGCGGTCGTCGCCGCTGCGCCGGTTGACCAGCACCCAGGGGTTGCCCGGCAGGTAGCGCGCGGCCACCAGCCAGGCGAAGCAGGAACCGACGACGACGACCGCCTGGCGTTGGCTGCGCAGGCTCAGCGGCCCGGCGAACGGGCTCCAGGCGTTGTGTCCCAGCGGCGCGGTGCGGCGCGAGGTCCAGTCGGCGGGCAGATTCTGCAGCAGGGCCATGTAGGCCAGGCAGTCGTCGGCGTTGCAGCGGCTCAGTGTCAGCCGTTGCTGGTCCAGGAACAGCAGGAAGCGGCCGAGCTCGCGCCGGTAGGCCCGGGCGGTGGCGGGACTGCCGGCGCGGGCCTGGATCCAGGCGCGCACGGCCAGCACGTCGGCGTCGAGATCGCGCGCCGCCAGCTGCTCGGGCGTCAGCGCGAAGCCGATGCCGTCGGCCCGAGCGGCAGCGCCGGGCGGCACGGCGGCGGGCAGGGCAGGGCGCTGCGACGCGGGCCCGGGCAGTGGGGGGCCGGGCAGGGAGGGGCTGGTTGGCGGCCGGCCGATCGAGGCCGACAGCGTGCGCCCACGCTGCGCGAGAGCGCTGTCGCGCCGCGGTGAAGTCGACCCCGGCAGCAGCGTTTCCAGCTGCTGCGCCAGGCGCTGGGCCTTGGTGGCGCCGATCCGCGGGATCGTCTTCCACCAGCGTCCGCCGGCCTGTACGCGGGCCTGCAGGTCCGCCAGCAGCAGCAGGCCGCAGGACAGCAGCGCGCGGCACAGAGGCTCGGGCAGCCAGGCATCGAGCCGGTGATGGGGCAGGGCGGGTTCGGCGGCGACCTGGGCCAGCGACTGCAGCAGGTCGAGCTGGCGGGAGCGCAGGCGGCCATCGCGCAGGGCCTTTCGGTCGGGCGGGAAGGCCTGGGCGTGCAAGTCCAGCAGCTCGGCCTGGCCGAAATCCTCGAGCCTCTGTTCGCGGGCCCATTGATCCACCGGCGGCACCGCGGTGGCGCCGGCGTGCGGCCGGATCGACAGACCGATCAGGCGCCAGCGTGCATCGCCGCGACGGCGTGCCAGGGCCCTGACGCGATCGACGATTGCGTGGTGCATCCGGCGCAGCGCGACCGCGCCGTCGCGCGGGTCGTGTCCTAGATACCGGGCGGCCGCGGAGGCCTGGGGCAGGCCTTCGGCGATCGCACGCAGGTAGGCGAGGTGGTGGGCACCGAGCTTGGCTTGCACTGGCCCGCCCGCCGCGTTGTAAGTGCTTGTCGCCATTCGTCTTGCAGGAGCCTCGAACCTGACGGCCCGATTCTAGGGACCTTTTTTGACCCTCAGATAATTACTGTTATCTGATAGCAATTTGGAGACGAGACTGTGCCTGTCGCCGCAGCGCCGCCACCGCAGCGATGCTTCGCCCTCCGGCACGCGTTGCGGGGCCGCAAGCCGTCACCGACCGACCGCCTGCGAAATGGCTGGATTCCCGAGCTCTCGGTCGCCGAGGCGCGGCTGTCGTGCGCGGCCGACAGGCAGGACGACTTCATCGTGATGGGCGGCAACGGCCATTCCCGGCTGCGGGAGCTCGCGCCGGACGGGGTCACGCGCACGGTGCCGGCGTCGGTGGCGCTGCCGGTGCCGATGTCGCATCCAGCGGGCCCCGCGGCAGGCTTCAGCGGCCGGCTTCGCCGGGCACGCGGGGCCGGGCCGCCGGATCGGGCCGCGCCCGCAGGACCAGCAGCGCGAGCAAGCCGACCAGGCTCAGCGCGCCCGACAGCCACAGGGCCCGTGCGCCCCAGCGGTCGAGCGCCAGGCCGAAGACGAACGGCGCCACCGCCTGGGTCACGCGCGCCGGCAGCGCCAGCCAGCCCTGCCGCGCACCGTAGCCCGCGGCGCCGAACAGGGCCAGCGGCAGCGTGCCCTTGGCGATCGTCAGGATGCCGTTGCCCGCGCCGTGCAGCAGCGCGAACGGCACCGCCGCGGCGCCGCCGAACCACAGCAGTGCCGCCGCGCCGACCGGGTGGCCCAGCGCCGCCAGCCGCGCCGACAGCAGCGGGTGCACCCGCCGCAGCACGCCGAACTCGAGCAGGCGCCCGGCCACCTGGGCCGGCCCGATCAGCGCGCCGACCCCCACCGCGACCGCCAGCGTCGCGCCGCTGGCCTGCAGCACCCGCGGCAGGTGGGTGGCCATCGCGGTGGCCGAGAAATAGGTGACCGCGAAGACGAAGGACAGCAGCAGCGCGGTCAGTTCGGGCCGCGCAACGGCTGGCGGTGCGGCGGCGACAGGGTCCAGCGTCGCAGCGGCCGCGGCGGCGGGGGCGCTGGCCGCCGGCAGCGCGCCGGCCCGGGGCAGCAGCGCGTTCAGCGGCAGGCCCAGAACCAGATGCAGCGCGGCCCAGCCGGCGCAGGCGCCGCGCCAGCCGAACTGCGCTTCCATCAGCGCCGACAGTGGCCAGCCCACGGTGCTGGCGAAGCCGGCGATCAACGTGATGCCGGTGATCGCGCCGCGCGCGTCGTGGCCCCGCAGCCGCACCAGCGCGGCGAAGGCCGCCTCGTACAGCCCGCTGCCCATCGCCAGTCCCAGCAGCATCCATGCGCCGAACAGCGACAACGGCCCCTGCGCGCCCGCCAGCGCCACCAGGCCCAGCGCGAACAGGCCGTTGGTGGCCAGCAGGACCGGGCGGCCACCATGGCGGTCGATCGCCCGCCCCGCCGCCGGGCCGATCAGCGCCGACATCACCAGCGCCGCCGAGAACGCGGCAAACACCGTCGCCGCCGGCAGCCCGAGATCGTGCGCCATCGGCGTGGCCAGCACCGCCGGCAGGTAGAACGACGAGCCCCAGGCCAGCGTCTGCGCCAGCCCGAGCGGGATGACCAGGCGCGCGGGGTGGCGGCTGCCGGCTGCGGCGGGCGATGGGGGCACTGGGGTTCCTTCGCTGGCGACCGGGCGATTCGCGACCGGCGCCGTCCGATCATGCCAGCCGGTCGAGCCGGCGCCCTGCCGCAGGCGCCCAGCGGCATCGGCGACCGGAATCCGCTAGAGTCGCGATGTGCCAATCCTTCTGCGTTCCTGGCTCGTCTGGTTGCTGGTGCTGGCCCTGCCGGTGCAGGGCATCGCAGCGATGCGCGCGCAGCATTGCGCGCCGACCCAGCAGCGCTTGCAGGTCGCCAGTCTGGCGGCGCCGGGCCTGCAGGGCCTGCAGCCTGGTCACGCGGAACGGCATCACGCGGCCCACGCCCATGCCGACGCCGCAGTGCACGAGTCCGCATCGGCGAGCCAGCCCGACACCGGAGGCGCCAAGTGCAGCGCCTGTGCAGCCTGCTGCCCGGTCCTGGGCCTGCCGGCCCGTGCGGTCGAGGTGCTGCCGGCGCTGGCCGTCGACGCCACCGTCGACCTGCGCTTCATCCAGCGCCCCTCCTTCGTCCCCGGCGGCCTCGACCGACCACCGAGGCCCGATCTCGCCTGAACGACGCGCTGCCGATCGGCCGCGCCGTCTGCCGTCGTCCTGCGGGCCTGCGCCTGCGGGCTGTTCGATGTGCCTGAGCGAGAAGATCATGCATCCATCCGTCCGCCACGGCCTGCCCTGGGCGGCCTGCCTGATCGCCATCACGATGGCCCAGGCCCAGGCCCAGGCCCAGGCCCAGGCCCAGGCCCAGGCCCAGGCCCAGCCGGCCGCCCGACCGGCAGCGCGTGACCCGCTCGACGCCCGGGCCGACGTGCCGCCGCTGATCCACCGCTCGCCGCTCGAGCGCTACCGGCCGGCCGGCGCGCTCGAGGTCGGCTCGTGGCCGCAGGCCAACGACAACGTCAACCGCATCGGCGGCTGGCGGGCCTACGCGCGCGAAGCCCAGGCACCGGCGCCCGCCGCGGCGGCCTCGGCGCCGGCACCGCAGCACAGGCATTGAGCCGCCGATGAGTGCCTCGACATCCTCCAGGGCGCCACGCCGCTGCGGGCCCATGGTCGCTGTGGTCGGCGCGCTGCTGACGGGCTGCGCCTCGTTCAGCCCCGACGGCGGCTTCGCCCCGGTCGAGCAGACCGTGCAGGACCGGCTCGGCAAGGACCTGCGCTGGGCGCGCAGCGACAGCGAGCGCGCGCTGATCGAGCAGCGCGTCGGCGAACTGCTGGCCCGGCCCTTGGCGATCGACGACGCGGTGCAGCTCGCGCTGCTGAACAACAGAGGCCTGCAGGCGGCGTTCTTCGAGCTGGGGATCTCCGAAGCCGAGTTGGTCGCGGCCGGCCGGTTGCCGAATCCGGGCTTCGGCTTCAGCCGCCTGAGCCGCGGCGACGAGGTCGAGATCGACCGCAGCCTGCACCTGAACCTGGCGCGGCTGCTGGCGATGCCGCTGCTGCAGGAGCTGGCATCGCGCCGCTTCGTGCAGGCACAGGCGCTGGCCGCGCTGAACGTGCTGGCGCTGGCCGCCGACACGCGCAAGGCCTGGGTGCTGGCGGTGGCGGCCGGTGAGTCGGTGCGCTACAGCGGCCAGGTGATGCAGGCCGCCGAGGCCAGTGCCGAGCTGGCCCGGCGCATGGCGCAGGTCGGCAACTTCAACAGGCTGCAGCAAGCGCGTGAGCAATCCTTCTATTCCGACGCGGCGCTGGCGCTGGCCCAGGCCCAGCAAGCCCAGGCCGCGGCCCGCGAACGCCTGACCCGGCTGCTGGGTCTGTGGGGCGCGCAGACCGCCTACCGGCTGCCCGAACGCCTGCCCGACCTGCCGCCCAGCCCGCGCGACCTGCCCGACATCGAGCGCGTCGCGATGGCGCAGCGGCTGGACGTGCAGGGCGCGCGGCTGGCTGCCGAACAGACCGCCAGCAACCTCGGGCTGACGCAGGCCACGCGCTTCGTCAACGTGCTCGAACTGGGCTACCAGTACAACAGCTCGAATCTCGAGCCGGTTCAGCGAGGCTGGGAGATCGCCTTCGAGCTGCCGCTGTTCGACTTCGGCAGCGCGCGCATCGCCCGTGCCGAGACGATCTACCGGCAGGCGCTCGAGCGCGCCGCCGAAACCGCGATCAACGCCCGTTCCGAGGTCCGCGAGGCCTACGGCAACTACCGCGCCGCGTGGGACATCGCGAAGCACCAGCGCGACGAGATCGTGCCGCTGCGCCAGCGCATCGCCGAGGAGAACCTGCTGCGCTACAACGGCATGCTGATCGGCGTCTTCGAGCTGCTGGCCGACGCCAGGATGCAGATCGCCAGCGTCAACGGCGCGATCGCTGCGCTGCGCGACTTCTGGCTGGCGCAGTCCGATCTCGACATGGCGCTGGTCGGCAAGCCCAGCCTCACGGCTGCCGCTGCGCTGACGACCCCGACCGCCGCCGCCGGGCCATCCGGCGGCGGCCACTGAGCCTGAGGACCCGATGGTCTCCCGAAGAAACCTCATCGGCGGTGCCGGCGTGGCCGCTGCGGCCGCGACGGCCAGCGCCGTCAGCAAGGTGGCGATGGCCGCGTTGCCGGAAGCCGTCATCCAGACCCGGCCCGACACGATGCCGCCGCTGGTGCCGAGCACCGGCCGCCCGTACAACCCGGTGGTCACGCTCAACGGCTGGACACTGCCCTGGCGCATGAACAACGGCGTCAAGGAGTTCCACCTCGTGGCCGAGCCGGTGGTGCGCGAGATGGCGCCGGGCTTCAAGGCCCATCTCTGGGGCTACAACGGCCAGAGCCCGGGGCCGACGATCGAGGTCGTCGAGGGCGACCGCGTCCGCCTCTTCGTCACCAACAGGCTGGGTGAACTCACCAGCGTCCACTGGCACGGCCAGCGCCTGCCCAACGGCATGGACGGCGTGACCGGGTTGACCCAGCCCGGCATCCCGCCCGGCAAGACCTTCGTCTACGAGTTCGTCGCGCGCCGGCCCGGCACCTTCATGTACCACCCGCATGCCGACGAGATGGTGCAGATGGCGATGGGGATGATGGGCTTCTGGGTCACGCACCCGAAGGCCAGGCATCCGCTGATCGACGAAGTCGACCGCGACTTCTGCTTCCTGCTCAACGCCTACGACATCGACCCCGGCAGCTACACCCCCAGGATCATGACGATGCTCGACTTCAACCTGTGGAGCTGGAACAGCCGCATCTTCCCGGGCATCGCCCCGCTGGTGGTGCGGCACATGGACAAGGTGCGCATCCGGGTGGGGAACCTGACGATGACCAACCACCCGATCCACCTGCACGGCCACGAGTTCCTCGTCACCGGAACCGACGGCGGCCCGACCCCGAAGAGCGCGCGCCAGTACGAGGTGACGACCGACATCGCGGTCGGCCAGATGCGGCAGATCGAGTTCCTCGCCGACGAGGAGGGCGACTGGGCCTTCCACTGCCACAAGAGCCATCACACGATGAACGCGATGGGCCACGGCGTGCCGACGATGATTGGCGTCGACCACCGTGGCGTCGCGCGCCAGATCATGAACCTGGTGCCCGACTACATGGTGATGGGCGAGCGCGGCATGAAGGACATGACCGAGATGGAGATGCCGCTGCCCGACAACACCGCGCCGATGATGGCGGGCCAGGGTCCGTTCGGCGCGGTCGGCATGGGCGGCATGTTCAGCGTCGTCAAGGTGCGCAAGGCGCAGCAGCGCGGCGACTACGGCGACCCGGGCTGGTACCGGCACCCGAACGGCACGGTGGCCCACGAGTTCGGTGCTGCGCTGGCCGACCCGGCAAGGTTCCAGGCCGAAGGTCCCGGCAGCATGCCGCGGATCGCCCAGCCGGCCGCGCCGGTCGAGGTCAGCGTGCGCAAGCCCGGCGGCAGCCATTCCGGGCATTGACCCGCCATGACCTGCGATGCCAAGGCGTCACGATGCCCTCGATGAAGTGCTCGCTGGCGGCCGTGATGGTCGCCGTCTCGACGCTGGCCGCCGCGCATGGCGATGCCGCTCACGGCGGCAAGCCCGCGGCGACCCGGAAGGAACAGCAGGACTGGGGCATCGCCGGCGACGCCAGGGCCGTGCGCCGGACCATCGAGGTCGGCATGAGCGACGACGTGCGCTTCAGACCCGACCACATCGAGGTCCGGCAGGGCGACACGGTGAGGTTCGTCGTCCGCAACCGCGGCCGGGCGATGCACGAATTCGTCGTCGGCACGAAGCAGGCGCTCGACGAGCACGCGGCGCTGATGCAGAAGTTCCCGGACATGGAACACGACGAGCCCTACATGGCCCATGTGCCGCCCGGCAGGACCGGCGAGATCGTCTGGACCTTCAATCGCGTCGGCGGCTTCGGCTTCGCCTGCCTGATCGCCGGCCATTACCAGGCCGGCATGGTGGGGCGGATCGAGGTCGTGCCGCCGGCCGCGCGCAAGCCGTGAGGGGCTCTGCCGCCGCCCCTGGTTCCCTGGCATCGACATTCGGAGAGGCGCTCGATGAAACCCTTCTTCCCGACCCTTCTCGCCGCGCTGGCACTGGCTGTGCCCGCCGTCGCCCAGCAGGCCGCCGCCGCGATGGCCGACGGCGAGGTGCGCAAGGTGGACAAGGACGCCGCCAGGCTCACGCTCAGGCACGGCGAGATCAAGAACCTGGACATGCCGCCGATGACGATGGTCTTCAACGTCAAGGACAAGGCGCTGCTCGATCGGCTGAAGGCCGGCGACAAGGTGCGCTTCGCCGCGGTCAACGAGGGCGGCAAGTACATCGTGACCGAGATCCAGGTCGTGCCATGATGCTGCGGCGGGCACGCCGGACCGGTCCCCCCTCGTCTGGTCGTTCCCGAGGAGACTGACGATGGAAACACCGTTCCACGGACTCGCCGACCTGTTCCGGCAGCTGGGCCTGGCCGACGACCCGGCTTCGATCGAGCGCTTCATCGCGACGCACCGGCCGCTGCCGGCCGGTACCGCGCTGTGCGACGCGCCGTTCTGGACCGCGAGCCAGGCGCAGTTCCTGCGCGAGGGCATCGTCGGCGACGCCGACTGGGCCGAGCCGGTCGACTCGCTGGCGGCCTTGCTGAGCACCTGAGGAGCGCCCGGGCGGCCCTGGTCAGCGCCGGTCGGTCAGGCGGAAGACCGGCTGCAGCTGGCCCGACGGCGCCGGCGCGATGGTCATCGTGACCGCGGCGCCGGGCCGCAGCGCCGACGGGTCGGCGTCGTCCAGGCGACCGAGCACGCGCACGCCCTCGGCCATGTCGACCGTGACCAGCGTGAACGGCACCTGCTCGGCGAAGCCGGGCAGGGCGCTCTGGTGCGGCCGGGTCCAGCTGTGCACCGTGCCGTGGCCGGCCAGCGCCACCCACTCGACCTCGAACGAATGGCAGGCCGGGCACAGCGGCCGCGGGTAGTGGCGCAGCCTGCCGCAGGCGGCGCAGCGCTGCACGCGCAGCTGGCCGGCCTGCAGCCCGTCCCAGTAGCCTTGCGCATCGATCGAAAAGATCGCTTGCATCCTCAGCCCCTGCGCAGGATCGCGATCGAGCCGTCGCCCAGGTCGCCATAGCCGGTGACCAGGCCCGTCCTGGCGCCGGCGACCTGGTTCGCGGCCTCGCCGCGCAGTTGCCGCATCAGCTCGACGATGTGGTTCATGCCCACCATGTGGGCCTGCGACAGCAGCCCGCCATGGGGGTTGACCGGCAGCCGCCCGCCCAGCGCGATGTGGCCGTCGCGCACGAAGGCCGCCCCTTCGCCCTTGGCGCAGAAGCCCAGGTCTTCGAGCTGGCACAGCACGATGTAGGTGAAGCAGTCGTAGATCGCGGCGACGTCGATGTCCTCGCGCGCGACGCCGGCGGCCTCGAAGGCGCGCGACGCGGCCTTGGCGATGCCCAGCGTCAGCAGGTCGGGGCGCTGGGTGATCGCCGACGGCGAATCCGGGTGGCCTTCGGCGGTGGCCAGGATCTGCACCGGGCGCCGGCGCAGGTCGGCGGCGCGGTCCGCGGCGCTGACCACCACCGCCGCGGCGCCGCTGCTTTCGAGGCTGCAGTCGAGCAGCCGGAACGGGTCGGCGATCAGCCGCGAGGCCTGGTGGTCGGCGATGGTGATCGGTTTCTTCATCAGCGCGTTCGGCTGGGTCATCGCGTGCCGGCGCATCGTCAACGCGACCTGGGCGAAGTCCTCGCTGCGGGTGCCGTAGGTGGCCATGTGGCGGCGCGCCATCGGTGCGTACAGCTCGACCGGCGCGAAGGCGCCCGAGGGCGTCTCGAACTCGGCCACGGTGCGGAACTGCGGCGTCGCGCGCAGCCGAGCGCCGATGTTGCCGCTGCGGCCGTCGCGGCCGACCACCAGCAGCACATGGCGGCAGATGCCGGCGCCGATCACCGCGCTGGCCAGCTGCAGGCCGGCCACCGCGCTGGCGCCGCCCATCGGCACGGTGGCCGAGAAGCGCAGGTCGGCGATGCCGAAGTTCTCGATGAAGTCCTCGGCGGTGGCCGAGCCCAGCGACGAGGGCACGATGCCGTCGATCTC
Organism: Burkholderiaceae bacterium; assembly: GCA_016790515.1. Taxonomy (GTDB): domain Bacteria; phylum Pseudomonadota; class Gammaproteobacteria; order Burkholderiales; family Burkholderiaceae_C; genus Pseudaquabacterium. Next base: position 24,002 of record JAEUOY010000040.1, read on the forward strand.
GCCCGGCTGCAGCCCGGCGTCGCGCACCGCGGCCAGCGCCGCTTCGAGCTGCAGCGCCAGGTTGCTGCGCGGCGACGGGCCGCGGCTGTAGACGGTCTCACCGACGCCGGTCACGCAGGCCGGCGCGCTGTGGCCTGGCCGGTGCAAGGTCGAGAGTTCGGGCATGGTCGAGCGGGGCGTGGCCGGGCGCGGAAGTTCGTCCGGCCGGACGGGCAGGGCGCCCCAGCGGGGTGGTGACCGTGCCATGATCCCATCAAACCCGGCTCGGGGGTCCGGATGCGCGACGACCCCCGTGCCGCCGACGCTCCCCGCACTCGGCGATCGCCCCGGGGCGCGTTGCCGCTCACCATCGGCCAGCTCGCGCGCCACGAACTCGCGGCCCGGCCGGGCCATTCAACCGACATCGGAGCGACCCCATGACCCGAGCCCAGGCCGTCCCCACCGTCCAGGTCGACAACGTTCGCGTCAAGGTGACCGAATGGCGCTTCGCGCCCGGTGCCGAGACCGGCTGGCACCGCCACGCGATGGACTACGTGGTGGTGCCGATCACCGATGGCCTGCTGCGCATCGAGGCCGCCACCGGCACCTTCGACAGCCCGCTGACCGCCGGCGTCTCGTACAGCCGGCTGACCGGTGTCGAGCACAACGTGATCAATGCCGGCGCGCAGGATCTGGTGTTCGTCGAGGTCGAGCTGAAGTAGCGCGCGAGGGCTGCGCCGCCATCCTGAAGCAGCGCGCGACGGCCGCGGTGCCAGCCTGACTCCACCTCGTTGGTGGGGGTATCGCGGTGTGCACTTCCGGCGTAGGCTTTCCGCCCCATGCCGGCCCGCGGGTTCGGGATGCCGCAGGGCCGAACACTCGGAACAGGCCGATCAGCATGCGGCGGCATTCCTCGTCAGCGAAGCTACGGGAGACTGCGATGAAGTACATCACGATCTGGAACCTGCCCACCGGCAACTACAACGCCACGGTCGCCCGCTTTCTCGAGACCGGCGGCATGCCGCCCAACGGCGTGAAGATGCTGGGGCGCTGGCACGGCATGAGCGGTCAGGGAGTCATGATCACCGAGTCGGACGATCCGAAGGCCATGTTCGCGTTCCGCGCCCAGTGGTCCGACCTGATCGAGATGACGATCACACCCTGCCTGGAAGACGCCGACGCCGGCGCGGTGCTGGCCGGCATGGCCAAGCACTGACGGCCGCTGCCTGACGAGGCGGGCGCAGCCGGCATTGGGCTGCACCCGCCCGGTTCACTTCACCGCTCCCCCCGGCAGGCGCCGCCGATGGCAAAGCTGGCGACAATGTCTCGCGCAAGGCCGAGCAGGCATTCGACCTGCACGGGCCTGAGCGAAGGAGGCGCCGTTGGACGACAGCCCAGAACGCGAAGCCATCAAGACCGAGGCCGATGCCAGCCGCGAGTTCATCACGCCCCGGCTGGTGGAAGCCGGCTGGGCAACGGCACCGCATGCGATCGCCGAGCAGCGCACCTTCACCCACGGACGCATCATCGTCACCGGTGGCCGGGTGCGCCGCGGTAAGCTCAAGCGGGCCGATTTCCTCTTGTACTTGCGGCGCGACTACCCGCTCGCGGTCGTCGAAGCCAAGGAGCCCGGCCTGCCGGCACAGTCCGGTGTACAGCAGGCGCGCGACTACGCCGCGATCCTGGGCCTGAAGTTCGCCTATGCGAGCAATGGGCGCCAGATCATCGAGATCGACCTCTTCGCCGGCACTGAACGCGAGGTAGACCGCTTCGCCTCGCCGGCCGAGCTCTGGCAGCGGCTCCTGGCCGGCACGGCGTTGCCGCCCACGGCGGTCGACCCTCTCCTGGAACCGTTCAACCTGGTTTCCGGCAAGGTGCCGCGCTACTACCAGCAGATCGCCATCCAGCGTGTCGTCGAAGCGGTGCTGCTCGGTCAGCAGCGCATCCTCGTGACACTGGCCACCGGCACTGGCAAGACCTGCCTGGCCTTCCAGGTCTGCTGGAAGCTGTGGTCCAGCCGATGGAACCGCGCCGGCGAGCACCGGCGTCCGAAGATCCTGTTCCTGGCCGACCGCAACCTGCTGGTCGACGACCCGATGGCCAAGATGTTCGCGCCCTTCGGCGACGCGCGCCACAAGATCAGCAGCGGCGATGCCAGCCAGAGCCGCGACATGTACTTCGCGATCTACCAGTCGCTGGCCACGGCTGGCGAAGACGTCTTCCGCCAGTACCGGCCCGACTTCTTCGACCTGGTCATCATCGACGAGTGCCACCGCGGTGCCAGCCGCGACGACAGCAGCTGGCGCGCGGTGCTCGCGCATTTCGCGGCCGCCGTGCACTTCGGCATGACGGCCACTCCCCTGCGCGAGGAGGCCCGCGACACCTACGACTACTTCGGCGAAGCGGTCTACACCTACAGCCTGCGTCAGGGCATCGACGACGGCTTCCTTGCGCCCTATCGCGTGCACCGTGTCATCACCAGTGTCGACGCTGCCGGCTGGCGGCCCTCGCGCGACGAGCTCGACCGCCATGGCCGCGCGGTGCCCGACGAGGAATACCAGACACGCGACTTCGAACGCATCGTCGCGCTGCGCGCGCGTACCCAGGCCATCGCACGCCACCTCACCGACTTCCTGCGCGGCAGCGACCGCTTTGCCAAGACCATGGTCTTCTGCGTGGACCAGGAACATGCCGCCGAGATGCGCCAGGAACTGGTCAACCTCAACAGCGACCTGGTGCGCCAGTACCCCGACTATGTCTGCCGGGTCACTGTCGACGAGGGTGCCATCGGTCGCACGCATCTGGCCAACTTCCAGGATGTCGACAAGGCCACGCCGGTGATCCTGACCACTTCGCAACTGCTGACCACCGGCGTGGACGCCGAGATGGTGAAGAACGTGGTGCTGGCCCGCGTGGTCGGCTCACGCGCCGAGTTCAAGCAGATCATCGGCCGCGGCACGCGCCTGAAGGTCGACTACGGCAAGGAGTACTTCAACATCATCGATTTCACCGGCACCGCGACGCGTCACTTCGCCGATCTGGATTTCGACGGCGACCCGGCGCGCGTCGACGACGTCACCCTGGACGAGGCTGGCGAAGTGCTGTCGGTCGTCGATGCCACGCCGCCGGGTGTCGCCGAACCCGATGCGCTCTATGTTGTCGAGGCCGGTGCGGCAGACTGGCCTGCAGGCGAGGGCAGGGCGGAAATGCTCACCGAGGCGCCTGCCGAGCCGCGCAAGTACTACATCGACGGCGGTGAGGTCGAGGTCATCGGCCACCTGGTCTATGACCTGGATGCCGAGGGCAGGAAGCTCCAGGTCGTTCGCTACAGCGACTATTCGGGCCGCACCGTGCGCTCGATGTACCCGCAGCGTGACGATCTGCAATCGGCCTGGGCCGACCCCGATACCCGCGCCAAGGTCCTGCGCGCGTTGTCCGAGCGCGGCATCAGCTTCCAGGAACTGGCCAGCAGTGCCGACCAGCCCGATGCCGATCCGCTCGACCTGCTGTGCCACCTGGCATGGAACGCGCCACTGCTCACGCGCCGCCAGCGCGCCGACCGGGCACGCACGGCAGCGCAGGACCTGTTCAGCCAGTACGGCGAGACGGCGCGCGAGGTGCTCGCGCTGCTGCTCGACAAGTACATCGAGCGTGGCATCCTGCAGTTCAGCACCTTGTCTGACCTGATGAAGGTACAGCCCTTCGATCGCTACGGTTCGCCCAGCGAAATCGCGGCCCGTCATTTCGGTGGCGTGCCGGGCCTGCGCCAGGCGGTGACCCGGCTGCAGGCCGTGATCTATCGATGACCTCCTTCTCCTGTTGAATTCCAGCTGAATGCCCATCCAGAAGACACCGAAGGCAGCGTCCGCCACGGAACCGCTCACTGTCAGCCCCAGACCCGCCAAGCCCGCCAGGAAGGCCAACGCCCCGCTGACGACCCGCGACAACCTGTCCGCGTTGATCGGCAGCACGCGCAAGATCCTGCGCAAGGACAAGGGCCTCAACGGCGACGTCGACCGTCTGCCGCTGCTCACCTGGGTGATGTTCCTGAAGTTCCTCGATGACCTGGAGATCCTGCATGCGCAGGAGGCCGAACTCGACGGCCGGCGCTACCAGCCCATCATCGAGCCGCCGTACCGCTGGCGCGACTGGGCGGCGCGCCCGGACGGCATCTCGGGTGACGAGCTGCTGGCCTTCATCGGGCAGGACGTGGCGGTGCGTGCCGACGGTACCGGCGGCAAGGGCCTGTTCGCCTACCTGCGCAGCCTGGCCGGCGAGGGCGCCAAGGGCAGCCAGCGCGAGGTGGTGGCCAACGTCTTCAAGGGCATCCAGAACCGCATGGTCAGCGGCTACCTGCTGCGCGACATCGTCAACAAGATCAACGGCATCCATTTCGGCAGCAGCGAAGAGGTGCACACGCTGTCGCACCTGTACGAGTCGATGCTGCGCGAGATGCGCGACGCCGCCGGTGATGCCGGCGAGTTCTACACCCCACGCGCGGTGGTGCGCTTCATGGTGCAGGTGGTGGACCCGAGGCTGGGCGAGACTCTGCTCGATCCGGCCTGCGGCACGGGCGGCTTTCTGGTCGAGGCCTACGACCACCTGGCGCCGCAGGTCGCCACCACCGAGCAGCGCCGGCAACTGCAACGCGGCAGCTTGTTCGGCCAGGAGGCCAAACCGCTGCCCTACATGCTGGCGCAGATGAACCTGCTGCTGCATGGCCTGGAAGCGCCGCAGATCGCCTACGGCAACACGCTGGAGCGCCGGGTGGCCGAGATCGGCCACAGCGAGCGCGTGGACGTGATTCTCACCAACCCGCCGTTCGGCGGCGAGGAAGAGGCCGGCATCAAGGCCAACTTTCCGGCCAACATGCAGACGGCCGAAACCGCCTTGCTGTTCCTGCAGTACATCATGCGCAAGCTGCGCGTGGCCGGCTTCGGCGCCGAGCGCGGCGGGCGTGCCGCGGTGGTGGTGCCCAACGGCACGCTGTTCGGCGACGGCGTGTGTGCCGTCATCAAGGAAGAGCTGCTCAGGAGCTTTCGCCTGCACACCATCGTGCGGCTGCCGCAAGGCGTTTTCGCCCCCTACACCGACATCCCGGCCAACTTGCTGTTCTTCGAGCGCGGCGGGCCCACCGACACCATCTGGTACTACGAGCTGCCGCTGCCCGAGGGGCGCAAGAAGTACAGCAAGACGGCGCCGCTGCAGTTCGAGGAGTTCGCCGGCACCATCGCCTGGTGGACCGCGCGCAGCGAAGGCCCGCAGGCCTGGAAGCTGGATTTCGCGGCCCGGCATGCCGCGGCACGGGCAGCCGCCGAACCCCATTGGCAGCGCGCCGAGACCGAACGTGCGGCCGCGCTGGCCTGGGGCAAGCCGATCCGCCAAGCCGAGCAGGACCTGGCCGCGGCCGATGCCGAGGCCAGGCCGGCCCTGCAGGCCCGGCTGCGCGAGCACAGGCAACGCCAGCAGGCCTGCGAAAGCGCCGCGCGTGCCACGCAGGCCGAGGGCGACGCGCTGTACTGGCCGATCTACAACCTGGACCTCAAGAACCCGCACGCCAAGGCCGGGCTCGAACACGCCAAACCCAGGGATCTGGTGGCCAGCATGCGCACGCACGAGGAAGCGGTGATGCGGCTGCTCGGCGAGATCGAAGCCCTGGTCGCCGAGGTGGCGCCGTGAGCACTGCACCGCCCCGACCCAGGCGAAGAGCCTCTATGGCGCAGCGCCAACCCGCGCCGTTAGCTGATCCCTACGGCGAGGTGCACCGCGCCATCGTCGCCCTGCTGGAGGCGGCGCGCCGCGCCGCGGCCCGCAGCGTCAATGCGCTGATGAGTGCCAGCTACTGGGAGATCGGCCGCCGCATCGTCGAGTCCGAGCAGGGTGGCGCCGCGCGAGCCGGTTATGGCGAGGCGCTGCTCGAGCGCCTGTCGACCGATCTCACGGCGCGCTTCGGCCGCGGCTTCTCCAGGCGCAACCTCGAGCAGATGCGCCAGTTCTACCTGGGCTGGCCGATGGCGCAGACAGTGTCTGCGCGATCCCTGGACCACCCGCCTGTGCACGAGATTGCGCAGACGCTGTCTGCGCAATCGCTCGCCGGCAGCCTTCGCGCCGCTTCGCAGGTCATGGACGACGCGACGGCCGCCGGCCCCGTGGACCTGGCCACGCTGGCCCGACGCTTTGCACTGCCCTGGTCGGCCTACGTGCGCCTGTTCTCGGTCAAGAACCCCGCGGCGCGCAGCTTCTACGAAACCGAGGCCCTGCGCTGCGGCTGGACAGTGCGCCAGCTCGACCGCCAGGTCAACAGCCAGTTCTACGAACGCATCGCGCTGTCGAAGAACAAGGTCGCGATGCTGGCCAAGGGTGAACTGGCCGAGGCCGGCGACGCCCTGACGCCCGAGGAGGCGATCCGTGACCCGTTCGTGCTGGAGTTCCTGGACCTGAAGGACCAGTATTCGGAATCCGACCTCGAAGACGCGCTGATCCAGCACCTGACTGACTTCCTGCTGGAGCTGGGTGACGACTTCGCCTTCGTTGGCCGCCAGCGCCGGCTGCGGCTGGACGACACCTGGTTCCGCATCGACCTTCTGTTCTTCCACCGCCGGCTCAGGTGCCTGGTGGTCATCGATCTGAAGGTGGGCCGCTTCAGCCATGCCGATGCCGGCCAGATGCAGCTCTACCTGAACTACGCGCGCGCCCACTGGATGAAGCCGGGCGAGAACCCGCCCGTCGGCCTGATCCTGTGCGCCGGCAAGGGCGCCGCCGAGGCGCACTACGCGCTGGAGGGTCTGCAGAACAAGGTGCTGGCGGCCGAGTACCAGACGGTGTTGCCGGACGAGGGGCTGCTGGCAGAGGAGCTTCAGCGGTCGAGGAGTCTGCTGGAACGGCGGCGTTCGGCGACGCCTGCGGATGGCGGTGTGGAATGACGAACGGCCTGAATGTCCTGGTTGGCCAAGGCAGCGGCACCCGGTACTTGCCGCTGGCACAGATTGCGCCACTGGTCCGGCGTGAGGTGACGATCGACCCCGCGGCCACCTACATCGAACTCGGCGTGCGCAGCTTCCACAAGGGCACGTTTCATCGGCGCAGCCTGGTCGGCGCCGAATTCAGCTGGCAAGACCTGTACCGCATCGAGCAAGGTGACCTGGTGTTCAGCAACATCATGGCGTGGGAAGGTGCGGTCGCGCTGGCTGGGCCGCAAGACGATGGCTGCATCGGCAATCACCGCATGCTGACCTGTGCGTGTGACCCGGATGTTGCTGACCCGGCGTTCCTGGCTTACTACTTCAAGACGACCGAGGGCATGGCGAAGCTGATTGCTGCGTCGACGGGCACGGTCGCACGAAACCGCACATTGACCGCAAGCGCGCTCGGCAGGATCGAAGTGCCGATGCCGCCGCTACCAAAGCAGCAGCGCATTGTTCAGCATCTAGAGTTGCTTGACGAAAAGACTCGACAGCTCGCAATGCATATCGATGCCATCGAATCCAACGCAGCAGCCCAATTCATGAGCCTGCATCACCGCCTGTCCGATGGCCACGTCGTGCGGCTCGGTGACGTGATCGAATTGGTCGAGGAGGTGGTGACGATCCGCCCCGAAGGACAGTATCCGCAGGTCGGTGTGCGCGGCTTTGGCGGCGGTCTCTTTGCCAAGCCGGCCGTCGCGGGAGCAGACACGACCTATCGGACCTTCAATCGGCTGTATGCCGACGCCATCGTGATGAGTCAGGTCAAGGGATGGGAGGGGGCGCTTGCGCTCTGTCCGCCAGACCTGGCCGGCATGTTCGTGTCGCCGGAGTACCGCACATTCCGATGCTTGCCCCACCTGGCCAAACCAGCGTACCTGGACGCGTTGATCCGGACACCCTGGTTCTGGTCATTGCTTCAGGCAGCCACGCGTGGCGTGGGCGCGAGGCGCGAGCGCACACGTCCGGAGCAGTTCCTGAACCTCGAACTGCCATTGCCAACATTGCATAGGCAACAGCAGGTGGTCGACATCCTGTCGCGTGAGACAGCGCTGAAGCAGCGACACGCCGCGATCCGCGCCGCCAACGACGCCCTCATTCCCGCCACCTTGGAGCGCATCTTCCAGTCCGTTGGCGATTGAGGGCTGCGTTCGCCGGCGTCATTTCGATGCCTGCGCCACCCACCGCACCGGCTCGTGCATCCGCATGAAACTTTCGGCCTCGCTGGGGCCGTCGCCGGCGACCGGTGGCATTCCAGCGCAACGAGGGTTTTCCCGGGTGTAAGGAAGCGATCCCGTCGCACGTCTAATCGCGGCAAGAGCAACGCCCCAGGCGCCGCTCGATGCCTGCGAGACCGGCCGCCTGCGCGGCCGACCCCTGCCAACCCGTCCCGATGGAGAGTCCGATGACCCCCGTATCCCGCCCGCTGCCCACCGTTGCCCTGGCCCTTGCGCTGGGTGCCGCCTTCGCCACGCTGCCCGCCGCGGCGCAGAACGCCGACAAGGAGAAGTGCTTCGGCGTCGCGATGAAGGGCAAGAACGACTGCGCCGCCGGCGCCGGCACCACCTGCGCCGGCACCTCCAAGGTCGACCACCAGGCCAATTCCTGGGCGTACGTGCCCAAGGGCACCTGCGAGAAGACGGCCTCGAAGACCTCGCCGACCGGCTTCGGCCAGATGAAGGAGTTCAAGGCGAAGGCGGCCTGAAGCCGACGCCACGGCCCGACCGGACCGGCGATGATGAGCGACGCGCTGCCCGCAAGGGCCGGCATCGGCCTGAAGCCCCAGCACTTCCGCGAGGTGCTGGCGTCGCGGCCCGACGTCGGCTTCTTCGAGGTGCATGCCGAGAACTACATGGTCGACGGCGGGCCGTTCCACCACTTCCTCGGCCGCATCCGCGAGCAGTACGCGCTGACGCTGCACGGCGTGGGGCTGTCGATCGGCGGCGAGGCGCCGCCGGACGAGGCTCACCTGGACCGGCTGGACGCGTTGATCCGGCGCTATCAGCCGGCGCTGTTCTCCGAGCACCTGGCCTGGTCCGGCCACGGCGGCGTGTTCTTCAACGACCTGCTGCCGCTGGCCTACGACCGCGCGACGCTGGCGCGTGTCTGCGAACACATCGACCGCGTGCAGCAGCGGCTACGCCGCCGTCTGCTGCTGGAGAATCCGTCGACCTATGTCGAGTTCGCCGCCTCGACGATGGACGAGGCCGGCTTCCTGCGCGAGGTGGTGCGCCGCACCGGCTGCGGCCTGTTGCTGGACGTGAACAACGCCCATGTCTCGTGCGTCAACCATGGCCGCGATCCGTACGCCTTCATCGCCGGCCTGCCGCTGCAGGCCGTCGGCCAGATCCACCTGGCGGGCTTCAGCCGCGACCGGGATGCAGCCGGCGCGCCGCTGCTGATCGACAGCCACGGCGCGCCGGTGGCCGACGAGGTGTGGGCGCTGTATGCCGACGTGATCGCCCGGCTGGGCCCGGGCGGCGCGCTGCCGACGCTGCTCGAACGCGACAACGACGTGCCGCCGCTGGCCGCGCTGCTGGCCGAGGCGCGACAGGCTGAAACCCTGATGCGCAGGCCGTCGGCCTCGCCGCGCGATCGCGTCTGCGAGGCCGGCGTATGAGCCAGGCCGAGTTCGCCGCCGCGCTGCGTGGGCCCGCGGCGCCCTGTCCGGCCGGGCTGCGCGCCTGGAACGGCTCCGATCCGGCGCTGCGCTTCGCGGTCCACCGCAACAACGTCGTCAGTGGCCTGATCGACGCGCTGGCAGAGGGCTTTCCGGTCACCCAGGCGCTGGTCGGCAGCGAGTTCTTCCGCGCGATGGCCGCTCATTTTGTGCGCCAGCATCTGCCGCGGTCGCCGGTGCTGGCGCACTATGGCGAGGATTTGCCGGACTTCATCGCCGGCTTCGAGCCGGCGCGGCCGCTGCCCTACCTGGCCGACGTCGCCCGGCTCGAACGTGCGCGCGTGCGGGCCTTCCACGCCGCCGACGTGCCGCCGCTGGCCGCCGAGGCGGTCGGCGCCGCGCTGGCACGGATCGACCGCGTCGATGCCCTGTGCGCGCTTGCCCACCCCTCGGTCTCGCTGCTGGTGTCGCCCTATGCGGTGGTATCGCTGTGGGCGGCGCACCAGGTCGACGACCCCGAGGCGCTCGCGGCGGTCGACCCCGGCGTTGCCGAATCGGCGCTGGTGCTGCGCGACGGACTGGACGTGCTGGTGCTTCGGCTGGCGCCCGGCTTTGCCCGATTCTTCGGCGCGCTGCTGGGCGGCGTGCCGCTGGCCGAGGCGAACGCCGCGGCCGCAGCCGACGCGGGGGGCCAGGGTGCCGCCTTCGACCTGACCGCGGCGCTGACGCTGGCTGCGCGTCACGGCGCCTTCACGGCCCTGCGCGATCGCGACGAGGAGCTTCGATGATCGACACGACGACCACCGCTGCACGCAGCACCGCCTCCGAGGCCGCTGCGCGGTCGCCGGCCCGGCTGTACGCCAGGCTGACGCACCTGCTGCAGCGCATCCCGCACAGCGCGGTCGCGCTGCTGGCCCGGTTCTCGATCGCCGCGGTGTTCTGGCAATCGGGCCAGACCAAGGTCGAGGGCTTCGCGCTGAACCTCGTCAGCGGCGAGTTCACGCTGGGTTGGCCGCGGCTGTCCGACTCGGCGCTGGCGCTGTTCCGCGACGAGTACCGGCTGCCGCTGCTGGCGCCCGAACTGGCCGCGCCGTTGGCGGCCATCGCCGAGCACCTGCTGCCGCTGGCGCTGCTGCTCGGGCTGGCGACCCGGCTGTCGGCGCTGGGCCTGCTGGGCATGACGGCGGTGATCCAGGTCTTCGTCTACCCGGGCGCCTATGCCACCCATGGCACCTGGGCCGCGCTGCTGCTGTACCTGATGGTCCAAGGGCCCGGCAGCTTGTCGATGGACCATGGGCTGGCCCGCATCACGGCCACCCGGCATTGATCCAGCGCAAGTTCTGAGCCGATAGCGGGCCGAGTAGTTCTTCGGAACTAGGCCGCCGCGCCGCGCCCTAGTCCTTCTGCCACCGGCCGATGCTTCGCCCGGCGGATGTTCGCCGTCGCGCGAACGGTCGACAGTCCTGTCATCGCATCAGACAGGTCTCGTCATGACCGCCCATCCCCGTACCAAACCGATCCCGCGCCAGGCCTGGTCGGTGCTGATCGTCAGCACCCTGGCCTTCACCGTCTGCTTCATGGTGTGGATGATGTTCGGCGTCATCGGCATCCCGCTGAAGAAGACGCTGGGCCTGAACGCCACCGA
>JAEUOY010000052.1 GCA_016790515.1 Burkholderiaceae bacterium
GTTCTTATCTGGGCCCGCGCAACACACCCGCGCAACAAGGCCGTTTGTAGATGTGCAGTCTGTTCTCTGTCGCACCACACCTCCCCATTCGCGCGTCCTGGAACCAACGGATTCAAACCCAGCCCCCAATACCAAACAGCCAAACAGCCGGCATTGAAAGGAAAACAAACAAATACCCCACAACCTTCTTGACCCTTGGGGAGTCCTTGTAGAATGGGTTAGGCGTCATGCGATAGGTTCGATTCCGACGCAAAGATCCTTGTGATGTCAGCCGTGACCCTTCAGAGATCATCTCTCGGACTAAAGGTAAATCACTATGACGATTTGTGTTGCATTTGACTTTTGTGGCACAGAGCAATGTATCCAATTACTCCAAGACCCAGAAGCAACATAGCCGCTTGTTTGGGTTCGGGAACAGCTGACACTGTAGTAATATTGAGCCTAATAAGTCCGCCATTGACAATCTCAAGACCTCCTAAATCATAGCTAAACATAGTGTCTGTAAATTGCACTCTCGCAGGATCAAATAACACCGAGGTTGTCGCGGTGTCTAGCGTCACAGCTTTAAGCGCAGGGCCGCCTGGAGAACCAGTAAAGGAGAAAAGTGCCAAGTTCGGACTAGGCGCGTAGTTCCCACTGGATGGAAGTGTCTCTACAAGAGTGACAGTGCCAGTGCTTGAGCCCGTGTCAATAAGCTTAACTGTTACGGGTGCTGCTCTATATGTCTTATCCGTCATCCAATCGAACTGTATTGCGCCAGTGGCAGGAACAGTGAACTCCACAAAACTGCTTGGATAGACGCCAGCTTGGTATAAATCCACTAATTGCAAATCTCTTCCAGCAAACGGCCCATCTGCTGCTTGTGACGCAGAACCATACATCATACCAACCAATACTACAAAGGCCTTTTGGGTCAGATATTTCATGCATATTCCCCTTCGGTTGAAGAAATTTCTTGAGTTGAATGTTACGGCACGCTATTCGCTTACTGCCTGCAAATTATGGGAAGCCAACGCAAGTCGATGTTGCGATATATCAATAATGCAGTAAACAGTAGCGCATCACGCGTAGTGTCAATGACGCCTAACCTGTTCTCAGCAGCAAAACCGCCGGAAGTGCATGCCACGAGGCGCAAAACGTGCCGCGCAGCCCGATAGGGGCCGGATTTGCCGTGCTAACCGGTTCGGGCCCGCTCGACGCGGGACGGCCGCCGGGGGCGATGACGCAGCGGCGCCTGGCATCGATGCCCTTGGCCCTCACTCGGTACATCACCACAGTACTCGCCGCGCGCTCCCCGGTTCCGTCCTCATCGAAGCTCCACCGTCATCGAGTCCACTGCGTCTGCGACGCCACCGAGGGGGCCGCATCGCCGTGTCCTCGCCTGCTCGCTCCATTGCAGGACCCGCCGCGCCACCGTCGCCGCAGCATATGGACGGCGCAGGCCGGCGTCCATCGGCCCGGCCCGCTCTGGCAGACTCCCCTCGGTGACCGATGACCTGCTCGTGGCCTGCCTGTGCGCAGCCTGGTGCCACACCTGCACCGACTACCGCACGACGCTCGAGGCGGTGGCCGCGGCGCGGCCCGGCCTGCGATTCGCCTGGATCGACATCGAGGACGATGCCGATGCGCTGGGCGACGACGCGCTGGACATCGAGACCTTCCCGACGCTGATGCTGCTGCGCGACGGCCGGCCGCTGTTCCACGGCCCGCTGCTGCCGCAGGCGGCGACGCTGACGCGGCTGCTCGACGCGCTGGCCGCCGATGCGCTGGCCCCCGGCGCCGCGTCCAGCGTGCCGGCGGCGATGGCCGAAGCGGTGTGGCGGCTGGCGCCCGAGCGTGCGCTGACGAGCCCTTGAGCCTGCGGGTGCCGCGCCGATGACCGGCGCGCCGGCCCCGCTACGATGCGGGTCTATTGCACTGCACAATCGCACCGCACGACCGCACCGCACGACCGCACCGCACCACCGAGGAGCCCGCCGATGATCCGCCGCCGCACCGCCCTGTCCCTGCCGCTGTCGCTGGCCCTGCCGCTGGCCAGCGGCCTGGCGCAGGCCCAGAAAGCCGCCCGCAAGGACACCCTGGTGCTGGCGATGACGCTCGAGCCGCCGGGGCTGGACCCGACCGCCGGCGCCGCCGCGGCGATCGGCGAGGTGGTGCACTACAACGTGCTGGAGTCGCTGACCAAGATCAACCCGGGTTCCGACATCACGCCGCTGCTGGCGCAGAGCTGGACCGTGACGCCCGACAACAAGACCTGGGCCTTCAAGCTGCGCCCGGGCGTGAAGTTCCACAACGGCGAGCCGTGCAACGCCGCGACGGTGAAGTTCAGCTTCGAGCGCGCCGCCGCCGACGGCAGCCTGAACAAGGACAAGGCGGTGTTCGCCAACATCGTCAACATGAGCGCGACCGACGAGCTGACGATCGTCATCACGCTGAAGAACACCAACCCCGATTTCCTGTTCCAGATCGGCCAGCCCACCGCGGCGATCGTCGAACCGAAGAGCGCGCCGACCAACGCCACCCAGCCGGTGGGCACCGGCCCCTTCAAGCTGGAAAGCTGGGCCAAGGGCAACAACCTGGTGCTCGCGCGCTGGGACGCTCACCGCGACGTGGCCCACATCGCGCTGCGCCGGGTGACGATCCGCTTCATCAGCGACGCCGCGGCCCAGGTGGCCGCGCTGCTGGCCGGCGATGTCGACCTGTTCCCGCGCGTCTCGGCGGCGCGCAGCCTGCCGCAGTTCCGCGCCGACAAGCGCTTCCAGGTGCTGATCGGCGGCTCGCGGGCCAAGACCATCCTGGCGATCAACAACAAGAAGAAGCCGCTGGACGACGTGCGGGTGCGCCGCGCGATCGCGATGGCCATCGACCGCCAGCAGGTCATCCAGGGCGCGGCCGACGGCTTCGGCACGCCGATCGGCAGCTTCTACGTGCCTGGCGCGCCGGGCTACGTCGACCTGACCTCGGTCAACGCCTACAACCCCGATCGCGCCCGCGCGCTGCTGAAGGAGGCCGGCGTGACCACGCCGCTCGAGCTGGGCCTGAAGCTGCCGCCGACGCCCTACGCCCGCCAGGGCGGCGAGGTGATCGCCGCGATGCTGGCCAAGGTGGGCATCGTCGCCAGGCAGGAAAGCGTCGAATGGGCGCAGTGGCTGTCGGGCGTGTACGGCCAGAAGGCCTACGACCTGACGATCATCAGCCATGTCGAGCCGCTGGACTTCGGCAACTTCGCCCGCCCCGGCTACTACTGGAACTACGAGAGCCCGAAGTTCAACGAACTGTGGGCCAAGATCAACGCCACCGCCGACACCGCCCAGCGCATGAGGCTGCTGGCCGAGGCCCAGCGCCTGGTGGCCGACGACGCGGTGGCCGCCTACCTGTACCAGCCCACCGGCATCACCATCGCCAACGCCAGGCTCAAGGGCGTGGCGAAGGACATGCCGATCTCGGCCAACGACCTGTCATCCTTGAGCTGGACCTGAGCTGGAGCTGAAAATGTTCACCGCCGCTGACCCCTTCGGCAATGCGCTGACGCTGCAGCACGAGGCCAGCGCGGCGGCGATGGCCGGCTTCGTCGACGGCTTCATCGGCTACCGGCCGAGCATCCTGGCGGTGCTGGGCGCGGCCGAGCACGACGAAAGCCTGGCGGTGCAGGCCGCCGCCGCGGTGCTGTGGCTGTTCAGCGAATCGCCGGCCGGCGTGCCCAAGGCGCGCGCGCACCTGGAGCGCGCCGCCCAAGCCGCGCTGCCGGCGACCGCGCGCGAGCAGCAGTTCGCCTCGGCGGTGGCGCATTGGCTCGGCGGCGATCTGCTGGAGGCGATCGCCGGCCTCGAAGCGATCGCCCGGCACCACCCGCGCGACCTGGCGTCGATCAAGCTGGGCCAGTACCTGGCCTTCAACCTGGGCGATTCGCCGACGATGCTCAGGCTCGCCCTGCACGCGCTGCCGGCCGCCGCCGAGGTGGCCGCGCTGCACGGCCTGCTGGCCTTCGGCTGGGAGCAGTGCCACCGGCTGAAAGAGGCCGAGGCGGCCGCCCGCCGCGCGCTGGCGATGAACCCGGCCGATCCCTGGGCCCAGCATGCGCTGGCGCATGTGATGCTGACCGACGGCCGGCTGGCCGAAGGTGTGGCCCTGCTCGAAGGCTGCAGCGGCGGCTGGCAGGTGCTGACCTCGTTCATGCGCAGCCACAACTGGTGGCACCTGGCGCTGTTGCACCTCGAGCTGGGCGACGACGCGGCGGCGCTGAAGCTGTACGACGAGCAGGTCTGGGGCGTCGACAAGACCTACTCGCAGGACCAGGTCGGCGCGGTGTCGCTGCTGGCGCGGCTGGAACTGGCCGGCGTCGCGGTCGGCGAGCGCTGGACCGAACTGGCGCAGTACCTGGTGCCGCGGGTGGCCGACCAGGTGCAGCCCTTCCTCGACCTGCAGTACCTGTACGGCCTGGCGCGCGCCGACGAGCCCGAGGCCGAGACGCTGTGGGACAACATCGACCGCTTCGCGCCCGCGGCGCCGGCCGCCGCCCGCAGCGCCTGGCAGCAGGTGGCGGTGCCGGCGGCCAGCGGCCTGGTGGCCCATGCGCGCGGCCAGTGGGCCGACGCGGCCGACGCGCTGGGGCAGGCGCTGCCCGGGCTGGCGGGGATCGGCGGCAGCCATGCGCAGCGCGAGCTGTTCGAGCAGCTCTACATCGACGCACTACAGCGAAGCGGCCGGCTGGCCGCGGCGCAGAACCTGCTGCAGCCACGCGCCAATGTGCAGCCGCAGTCGCTGCGGCTGCGGCGGCAGCTGCATGAGGTGTACGCGGCGCTGAAGCTGCCGGCGCTGGCGCACCATTGAGCCGGCGCCGCGGCGCTTCGGCGTCGCTGGGTCACTGCGTCATTCGGCGCCGCCCGGCTCGCCGCCGCCGGCGTCGCGCGGCAGCACGTCGCTGAACATCTCGAAGCGCTTCCACGCCGGCACCGGCGGCTCGACGTCCGGACGCGGCACGTAGGGCGAGGGCTCGGCGAGCTGCAGGCGGTGGATGTAGCGCGGGCAGTTCGGGAAGACGTGCGTCGCCCGCACCCGGACGACGAGCTGCGCGCCGGTGAACTCGCGCCGCAGCGGGTCGTCCGCCGCCACCGAGGCGAGGCCGTTCACGCGCAGCCGCCGCGGCTGCTCGAAATCGATGAACAGCAGCCCCACCGGCGCGTGGCGGCTCAGGTTGCCGATGCTGCGGAACATGCCGTTGCCGTCGTAGCTCGGGAAGGCCAGCTCGTCGTCGGCGGTGACGCGCACGAAGCCGGCGTCGCCGCCCTTGTACGAGCAGTCGGGCTGCCCTGCCTCGTCGGCGGTGGCCAGGAAGAACATCGTGCGGCTCTCGATGAAGGCGCGGTCGTCGGCGGTGAAGCGGCTGCGCCCGAGCCGCTCCTCGAGCCGGTCGGCCAGGCGCCGGCTGTCGAAGCGGTCCTGCCAGGCGCGCATGCCTTCGTGGAAGAAGGGGCGCGGCGCGGGGTCGCCCGTGGGGACGCCGACTTCGGCGGGGCGGCCGCCGGCCGAGGTCTCGATCCCGGCAGCGGCGCCTGTATCACGCCTGGTCTCGCTCATCGCCACCTCCTCGCCGGACCCGATGCACGGCGCGCCGACAATGCTGCACCCGCCGGCCCACGGTGGCAATGGGCCGGCGCCACCCGCCCGCGGGGCGCTCAGATCGTTTCAGGCACGCTGCGCTGCGCGGTGCTCGGCTGCTCGGGCAGCCCTTCGAGGTGGTCGGACTCGGCCCAGCGCAGGATCAGCAGCCGATCGCCGGCCCAGCGCAGGCGGTTGATGCCGGTGTTGGGGATGTCGCAGGCCCGCGGGCCCTGCAGCGGCAGTGCGTTCACGGTGCGCCACAGCATGTCGAGCACGCCGCCGTGGGTGACGACCACGATCCGCCGGCCGCCATGGGCGGCCAGCAGCGAGCGCAGCGCGCGCATGACCCGAGCGTGGAACTCGACGTTGCTCTCGCCGCCGCCGGGCAGCGCGTAATCCGCGTCGTGGCGGATCCAGCGCTGCCACAGGTCGGCGTGGCGGCGCTGGATCGTCGGCACGTCCAGCCCTTCGAGCACGCCGAAACCCTGCTCGCGCCACAGCGGCTCGACCCGCGCTTCGAGGCCGCGCGAGCGCGCGATCGCCTCGGCGGTGCTGCGCGCGCGCTGCAGGTCGCTGGAGATCAGCACGTCGATCGGCTCGTCGGCCAGGCGCCGTCCCAGCCGGTCGGCCTGGCGCTGGCCGATCGTGTTCAGCGGCACGTCGATCTGGCCCTGGAAGCGGTGCTGGCGATTCCAGTCGGTTTCGCCGTGGCGGATGACGATCAATTCGGTCATACCGACATTGTCCGACCTTCGCCGCGACGGGCTCGCGACAACATGGCGGCAAAGGCATCACATATTGCCCGGCGGCCGGCCGGCAGACGCCGGGCGATGGCCGCGATCACCGCGGCAGGATCACGCTGTCGATGACGTGGATCACGCCGTTGTCGGCCACGATGTC
>JAEUOY010000062.1 GCA_016790515.1 Burkholderiaceae bacterium
GGTGACCGCGTTCGAGAAGCAGCTCGACCTGGAACAGCGCCTGCCTGCCGACGACGCCGACGGTGACGACGGCGCCGGCAAGATCGCGCTGGCACGCAGCCTGGGCGGCAGCGACGACGCGCAGGGCATGGCTCGCATCCGGTCGGCGGCGCTGGAGGAGCGTTCGCGCCGCCGCTTCAGCCCGCTGCACGTCGCCGCGCGGCAGGCGCAGGTCGCCGCGGTGGCGGCGCGCGCGGCGGCCGCGGCGGCGCAGGTGCAGGCCGCGCACGACGCGCTTGCCGGGCGCCTGGCCGGCCGGCTGTGGCTGCCGCCGGCGCTGGCCGGGGGCTGGCTGGCCGCGCACCGGCAGACGCTGGCCACGCTGGCCGCCTTGCAGGCGCGGCTGGCCGCCACCGCCGAAGGCTTCGGCGCGCTGCCGGTCGACGACACGCTGCCGGCTGCCGCGCCGCGCGAGGTTGCCTGGTCGGATTGACGACCCCGGCGATGGCCGCTGCCGCGCTCGACGCCCCCTACGACCGGCTGGCCGCGCTGCCGCGTGCGCTGTGGCTGCCCGGGCTGACCTGCAGCGCCGGGCTGCCCGGCGCGGACTGCACCGGCCAGCGCCTGGCCGACCTGCAGCGCTGGCGTCTCGCGCTGGCCGAGGGCATGCTGCCGCCGCCCGACGCCGATTTCGGCGACCGCCAGGCCCTCGCGCCGCTGCGCCAGGCGATCGGCGCGCTGGACCTGCCGGCGGCCTGCCGCGGCGCCGAGGCGATGGCCGAACAGCTGCTGCGCACGCTGCTGTGGCACCTGGACCGCATCGTCGACCTGCAGCCGCGGCTGAGCCGCGCCCAGGCCATCGCCCAGGTGACGGAGGAATTCAGCGCCGCCTGGACCCTGCTGAAGGGCGACTGGGACGAACTGCTGGCGCTGCTGCAGCAGCTCGGCGAGGGCCACCATCTGCGCTGGGACGAGCTGCGCGGGCTGCTGAGCCGGCGCGAATGGGCCGAGGCCCGGCGCATCGGCGAGACGCTGAAGTCGGTGCCCGAGCTGGTCGCGCTGATTCGCCGGCTCGGCCGCGCCGAGCGCGCCGCCCGGCCGCAGGCGCTGCCGCCGCGGGCCGACGACAGCGCGGCGCGGAGGCTGCTGGGTCTCGAGGCGGTCGAGACCCGGCTGCCCGGCGCGCCAGGCGAGCTGCGCGGCATCCGCCTGTCCGACCGCATCGAGGGCATGCTGGGCAGCGAGGCGGCGATGCTGCTGCACCCGGTGCTGCACAAGCTGTGGCGCGCCCGCCGCGCCGAGGCCCGGCTGCTGACCTACGACAGCGAGGCGGTGCTGGTCGACTGGCGGCCCGACCCGGCAGCGCCGCCGCGCCAGGACCCGCGCCCGCCCGAACCCGAGGCCCTCGAGCGCGGGCCGATCATCGTCTGCATCGACACCTCGGGCTCGATGCGCGGCGCCCCCGAGACGCTGGCCAAGGCGGTGGTGCTGCAGGCGCTGCGCACCGCGCACCAGGAGCGCCGCGGCTGCCGGCTGATCGCCTTCGGCGGGCCCGACGAGATCATCGAGCGCGACCTCGCCGGCCGCGGCGGCCTGGCCGCGCTGCTCGACCTGATCGGCCAGGGCTTCGACGGCGGCACCGACGTCCAGGGCCCGATCGAGCGGGCGATCGAACGGGTGCACGAGGCGCGCTGGGCCAGCGCCGACCTGCTGATCGTCAGCGACGGCGAATTCGGCTGCACGCCGGCCACGCTGGCGCAGCTCGACGATGCCCGCGACCGGCTGGGCCTGCGGGTGCAGGGCGTGCTGGTCGGCGACCGCGAGACGATGGGGCTGATGGAAGTCAGCGACGACATCTTCTGGGTGCGCGACTGGCGCCGCCACGGCGGCGGGCCGGTCAAGGCCGGCTCGTTCTCGCCGGTGCACAGCAAGAGCCTGACCGCGCTGTACTTTCCCGGTGCGCTGTCGGCGCGGGCGGCGCGGCACCGGCCGGCCTCCTGAGCCCCTGGCGGCCTGGGGGATCGCGGTCCGCCAAGGGCCGGCAGGCGCTGGGGCGGCACCGCGGCGGCACCACGGCGGAGTGCGCGGCGAGTGGCTTCATCGACCCCGGTCGGCCGCGGCAGCCCTCATCGGGCGACGCGCAGGACCAGCTTGCCGCACACCCGGCTCGACACCAGCGCACGCATGGCGTCCGCGGCCGCGTCGAGCGGATAACTGCGGTCGACCGCGGGGGTCACGCCCGGCTGCCGAAGGATGTCGGCGAGCGAACGCAGCGGCTCCGGCTTCACGATGCCCACCAGCATCGTCAGCCGCTGCTGCAGGAACATCGACCACAGCGCCGCGCGCAGCGACCGCCCCAGGCCGCCGAAGCAGCGGTCACCGTCTTCGCCGCCGCCGAGCACCAGGGTACCGCGCGGCGCGAGCGCCTTGCGCAGCACGCCCAAGGGCCGGTTGCCCGCCAGATCGAGGATCACGTCGAAGCGGCCGTCGGCGGGCAGCGGCCGCTTCGTGTAGTCGATGACCGTCGTGGCGCCGAGCGAGCGGACGAACTCGACCTTCGAGGGGCTGCACACCGCGCTGACATCGGCGCCGAAATGCCGTGCGAGCTGCACCGCCCACGAGCCGACGCCGCCGCCCGCGCCGATCACGCACACCGACTGGCCGGGCTTCAGCTTCGCGACGTCGCGCAGGCCGATCAGCGCAGTCACGCCGGAAACGGCCGTTGCCGCCGCCTGCTCGAAGCTCAGGCGCCCGGGCTTGAGGCAGAGCTGGTCTTCGCGCGCGCAGGCGAACTCCGCGAAGGTCCGCGACGATGCGCCGAACACCGCATCACCGACCTCGAAGCGCGTCACCCCGGCGCCGACGGCCTCGACCACGCCGCTCAGGTCCGTGCCGAGCACGCGCTGCCGCGGCTTCGTCAGGCCCGTCGCGAGCCGCAGCAGGTACGGCTGGCCGGCCATGAGGTGCCACTGGCCGTAGTCGAGCCCGGCGGCCTCGACGCGGATCAGCACCTCGTTCTTCTTCGGCCGCGGCGGCTCGAGCGTCGCGACCTGGAGCACGTCGGCGTTGCCGTACCGCGAGCGGACGATGGCCTTCATGACGACTCTCCGTGGCGCGGGAACGGGCATCGCGCAGCGCCGCGGACGGACGGCGCGAGGCCGATCCCGGCGACGACCGCCCGGGCTCGGTCTGCCCGGCTCAGGGCATGAGGTGGCGCAGGTCGTCGGGCACCGGCATCGGCTCGAAGGCGCCGGCGCGCGCGACCGGTCGGCTGCAGGGCCGGCACATGCGCCCGCTCGGGAGGCCCGAAGGCGGCCGCGGAGCGATCCTTCCGCATGGCCTGGCCGGCCTGTCTCATGCCCTGTTCGTACGCCTCGTCCACGTCGGTGCTCCTGGATTGCGCGAACCCGAGTGTGTTCGCTGCGCTGCACTGTCGGCGGCGCTGGCGGGCGGCGACAGCGCCATGCGCCCGGGTGTCGAAATCGATCCGGCAAGGGTCGAAAACCGCGCTCGAAAGGCGGCTGCCCTCGCCCGGCGCAGCCTGCGCGCCTCGACGGCCCGGCCCGCGGCGATGGCGCGACCGCTCGGTCGACCGGCGCGACCGCTCCCTCATGCGTGCCGACCGTTCGTCTCATCGGGCTGTGCGCAGGCTGCGGCAGCGCCGACAGTGCAGCCATCGAGGACCTGTCGTCGTCGAGGCAACCCGAAGGAACGCCACCATGAACGCCACCCCGCAGCCCCCCTGCGTCCGCGCCACGTCCGCAGGCGCCGGCTGCGCCCGTTCCTGAGCCGGCTCGCGGCCGGCAGCCGGACCGGCCGGCCCGATCCCGCCCCACCACCGCCAGGAGGCATCGCCCGTGAACAGTTTCGTCCTCGCCTATGCCGGCGGCATCGTCGGCGCCGTCCTGATGGACATCACCGAGACCCTTGCCGCGCGGGCAGGGCTCACCAGCGGCGTCAGCGTCGCGCTGGTCGGCCGCTGGGCGCTGGGCCTGCCGCGCGGGCAATGGGCCCACGCCGACATCGCCCGCTCGCCGGCCCGGCCGGGCGAGGTGCGGACGGGCTGGGCC
The DNA here is from genome assembly GCA_016790515.1 of Burkholderiaceae bacterium. Classification (GTDB taxonomy): domain Bacteria; phylum Pseudomonadota; class Gammaproteobacteria; order Burkholderiales; family Burkholderiaceae_C; genus Pseudaquabacterium. Next base: position 4,050 of record JAEUOY010000062.1, read on the forward strand.
TTCCACTTCCTGGTCGGCGGCGGTGGCGTGGCCCTGCTCTATGCCGCCCTGCTGCAAGCCACCGGATGGACCCTGCCCGCGCATCGCCTGTGGGGCGGCGTGGCCTTCGGTGCGGCGACCTCGCTGCTGCCCTGGCTGCTGCTGCTGCCGGCCTTCGGCTGGGGCTGGTTCGGGCGGCGCGGGCCGCGCGGGTCCAACGCCCTGCTGGCCAGCACGATCTCGCACCTGCCCTACGGGCTCGGCGTCGGGGCCGTCATGGCGCTGGGTGGGCGTGTCTAGGAGCGTGGGCGGCTCGGCACCGACGCTTGGCAGCGACGGGCGACGGTCCTACAGTCGACCGGGCGCCCGCCTTCCACGCAGCGACACGGCACCCATGTACCTGTCATCGACGCCCCGCGCCGACCTCTGGTCCAGCACGCCGATGGGCGCCGTGCAGTTCGTCGCGGCCTCGGCAGTCGTCTGGGCGGTCGCGGCGGCCCTGCTGTTCATCCTGGCGCCGGGCCTGGACACGTTCCCCCGGCTGCTCGTGTTCTCCGAGTGCGTGGGCCTGACGATGGTCGCCTGCGTCGGGCTGCTGCGGCGCCAGCGCCGCCTCGAACGCCTGGCCTCGGGCACCCGCTGGCTGCTGACCGGCGTGATCGCGATTCCCGCCGGCTACCTGCTCGGCCACCAGATCGCCTTCCTGCTGCTGGGCGAGCCGATGCGCCTGGTCGGGTTCCACCACGTCAGCGTGGGCCCGCTGCTGTTCACCGTGCTGGTCGGCGGCCTGGGGCTGCGCCACTTCGCCACCCGCGAACAGCTGGCCCGGGAAGCGGCCGCGCGCGCCGAGGCCCAGCGCCTGGCGGTCGAGGCGCAGCTGCGCCTGCTGCGCACGCAGCTCGAGCCGCACATGCTGTTCAACACCCTGGCCAACCTGCGCGGACTGGTGCGCGAGGACGCCGACCGTGCCGAGACGATGATCGACCGCCTCATCGTCTACCTGCGCGGCACGCTGGCCGCTTCGCGCACCGAATCGGTGTCGCTCGGACGCGAGTTCGCCCAGCTGCGGGCCTACCTGGAGATCATGTCGCTGCGCATGGGACCCCGCCTGACCTGGCAGCTGGAGCTGCCCGCCGCGCTGGAGGCCAGCCCGCTGCCGCCGATGCTGCTGCAGCCGCTGGTGGAGAACGCGATCAAGCACGGCCTGGAGCCGAAGGTCGGCCCGGGCCACATCGCGGTGGTCGCGCGCCCGACCGATGCCGGCATCGAGGTCCGCGTCGACGACAACGGCCTCGGCCTGCCCGGGCGGGATCACGACGACCCGGGCGATGGCGCCCGCCCCGAGCGCTCGGGCTACGGATTGCGGCACGTGCGCGAGCGGCTGCAGGCGGTCTATGGCCCGGCCGCACGACTCGATCTCGAGCGGCTTCACCCCAGCGGCCTGCGCTGCGTCGTGTGCCTGCCCACCCGACCCGCCGACCCTCGAGGAAGGACACCCGCATGAGCCCCGACCGAAGCCCCACGGCCGTCATCGCCGAGGACGAACCGGTGCTCGCGCGCACGCTGGCCCGCCTGCTGGAACAGGCGTGGCCCGAACTGCGCATTGCCGGCGTCGCCGAGGACGGGCTGCGGGCCACCGAGCTGGCGCTGGCCGAGGCGCCCGACGTCGTGTTCCTCGACATCCAGATGCCCGGCCGCAACGGGCTCGAGGTCGCCGCTGCCGTGGCCGACGACTGGCCCGACGATCGTGCCGAACCGCTGTTCGTGTTCGTCACCGCGTTCGACGAGTACGCGGTCTCGGCGTTCGAGCGCGCCGCCGTCGACTACCTGCTGAAACCCGCCACCGCCGAGCGGCTGCAGCAGACCGTGGCGCGGCTGAAGGCACGGCTGGCCGGGCGCGGCGCGCCGCCCGAGGCCGGCGAGCGCGCCGCGCTGATGCAGCGCATGCAGGCGATCGCCGCACCGCCGGCCGACCCGGGCGAGCGCATCAAGGTCATCCGCGCCGGCGTGGGCAACACCGTGCGCATGATCCCGCTGGCCGACGTGCTGTGCTTCGAGGCGACCGAGAAGTACGTCAACGTCGTCACGCCGACCGGCGAGGCGCTGGTGCGCATGAGCCTGCGCGAGCTGATGGCGCGCATCGACTCGACCGACTTCATCCAGGTGCACCGCAGCGTGATGGTCAATGCCGGCGCCATCCTCAGCGCGACGCGCGACGAGAACGGGCACTACAGCCTGTCGCTGCGCGGCCTGCAGCGGCCGCTGAAGGTCAGCCGCGCGTTCGGCCACCTGTTCCGGCCGATGTAGGCGGGGCGGTGCGGGGTCGGCCACTCGATCGGCGCGTGCCACCGCTGCCGGCCGCCACGGCAGGCTGCGTGCCGCAGGGGATGCGCGAACCGCCCGGCGGCCGCCAACCGATCGAGGTCATGCGCTTCGACATGAGCGGCTGGCGGAAGATGCGTCTCGCCATCGACGGCCCTGCGCTCACCGATCGGGTCGGCTTCGAGACCCTCCTCGCCGAGCCCGGTGCCGGTCGATGAACCACAGGCCGCACCACGACAAGGCGAAGACGATGCGCAGACCTCCCTCGATGACCCGGCGGGCCGGCAGCGCCGCCGCAGCGCTGTGCGCAGCGCTGGCCGTGACGCTGGCCGCCGCCGGAGAGCCGCCGGCGGCGGACTCCGAGGCCGGCCGCGGCCCGGCCCCGGCGAGCGCCCTCGGCCACGTCGGCCTGCCGCAGGGCGACGGCGGCACGACGACGGTCTTCTATCCCACCGAGGCCGCGGAGGCCCCGGTCCGCAAAGGTCCGTTCCAGCTCTCGTGGGCCGAGGCCGCACGGCCGGGCCGGGGCAATGGCCGGCTGGTGGTGATCTCGCACGGCTCCGGCGGATCGCCCTGGGTCCATGCCGACCTGGCGCGCGTGCTGGTGCAGCGGGGCTTCACGGTGGCGCTGCCGCAGCATGCCGGCGACAACGTGCAGGACCCGTCGGACCCCGGCCCGCCCAGCTGGGCCAAGCGCCCGATCGAGGTCAGCCAGGCCATCGACCGGGTGGCCGCCGATGCCAGGTTCGCACCGCTGCTGCGTTTCGACGCCGTCGGCGTCTTCGGCGGGTCGGCAGGCGGCCACACCGCGCTGTCGCTGGCGGGCGGCCAGTGGTCGCCGCGCCGCTTTCGCGACCACTGCCTGCAGCACATCGAACAGGACTTCTCCTCCTGCGTCGGCTTCATCACCCTGCTGCGCGGGGATGGGCTCGACGGCCTGAAGACGGCGGCGGCCAGGCTCGTCATCCGGCTCCGGTTCTCCGACGACACGCCGCAGCGGCACAGCGACCCGCGCATCGTCGCCGCCGTCGCGATGGTCCCCTTCGCGGCCGACTTCGACCTCGAGACGCTGCGCCGGCCGCTCGTCCCGCTCGGTCTGGTGATCGCCGACCAGGACGTCAACCAGGTTCCCCGCTTCCATGTCGAAGCCGTCCGGGCCGCCTGCGAACCGCGCTGCGAGGTGTTGACGCGTCTGCCCGAGGCCGGCCACGGCGCCATGCTGTCGCCCCTGCCGCCGCTCGAGCCGGGCAGCGTTGCCGAGCGGCTGCTCGGCGATCCACCACGTTTCGACCGGGCGGCCGCGCTGCCGGCGCTGCACGCCGCCATCGCCGAGTTCTTCGTGCAACGCCTCGGGCCGGCGAGGTAGCGCCCGCCGCAGGGCCGACGAGCGGAGTCTGGGCGAGCCCCCCGGCGTGGGCGAGCCGAACCCAGGGCGGCGTTCAGCGCCACTGGTCCGCGAAGAAGCCGGCGACCTGGTCTTCGAGCTGGACCAGGAAGGCCGCGCGGTCGAAGCCTTCGGGATTGGCGGCCGCGTCACCCGCGGCCGACGGCATCGGCACGGTCGATCGCGACATGAACGCGAAAAGTCCGGCGCCGGGCACCGTGCTGGCCTGGGCGCCGCGCAGGTGGGCGACGACGCAGCCGCCGTGGTAGCGGCCGTTCAGCAGCGCATCGAGAACGCGGCTGAGCTGGCGCGGGCGTTCGCTGAAGTAGCGTCCCGAGCTGACCAGCGAACGGTCCTGCCAGTTGTCGCCGGCATGGCGCACGGCCGCCACCAGGTAGCCGTCCCGGGCCAGCCGCGCGCCGAGATTGTGGTGGTTCAGCTCCGTGCCGCCGGTGCCGTGCGACAGCAGGTTCAGCCCCCTGAGCTTGGCATCCGGGACGGGGGCGCCGGGGCCACGACGGGCAGCCAGGGGCCCATCGGCACGGCGCGGTCGGCTGCGGCCGTGGGGTAGAACAAGGCCACGGTCGCCGGCGCATCCCCCGCGATCACGAGGGCGCGGTAGCCCGCGTGCTGCGCGCTGGCGGGCCCGGCCAGGGACAACAGCGCGGCAGCGAGGACGACCGCAGGTTGCAGCACGGTGCGAATCAGGCTCATGGTGGGCTTTCGGACGCCGCCGATGCAGCGGCAGGCAGGGACTCTGGGGCTGCGGCCGGGGTTCGTCCAGCGCGCTGCGACGAAACGCCGGCGCGCGGCGCAGGGCGACGATGCTGCGGCGTGGACGTCGGGTGGGCCGGTTCGCGGGCCGCAGCTGGCGCGACGATGCATTTCCCGCTGTCGACGAGCAGGGCCTCCGAGCTTGCCGGCCGCGACCTGAGCCCATGGCCCGCGGCGCGGGCATGCCCCAGCGGGAGGCCAGAAAGCCGCGCTTCGCCCACGATGCCAACTGCCTGCCGAGGTTCATGAAATCTCGGCTCACGCCATGCGCTGATTCGAAGCCGGGGCCGCGTCGAGCTCCGGATCCTCGAGGACGACAGCGCCGGGTAGAGCGTGGTCTTAAGCGATGACGGCAGCGATGCAGAAGACGAAGATGCGACCACCCGAGTTCCGGCGCGGTTCACGCCAAGACCAGCGGGCGCATCCGCGTCAGACCGGCGGACTGCGTGAACTCGATCAACTGCGCCATGAACGCATCTTCCATCGGCCCGGGGAACAGGTGTTCGGCCGGCACACCGGGGTCATCGAGGATGGCGCCGGTCAGATCGAACTTCACGGCGATGAATCGCGCGTAGTCGTTGCGGGTCACGAACGAGGCGCCGGCCAGCAGCCCGCAGCGCTGGCGCAGCGGTCGCAGCATCCCGTGGCGTTCGGCGAGCTGCTCGGAATTCATGAACCGATCCACGCGTCGGTCGAGGATGAACATGTAAAGCACCGGTCGATTCTTCTGCGGGTCGATCTTGGCGTAGCGACCGCCGGCAAGCGTGTGCCGCGCAAAGAAGAGCGCCACGTCGAGGTCGTTCGTCAGGTCGAGGACGCTCGACGGCAGGTTGTAGTGCTGGAGGAAGAACAGCTTCTGCAGCGCGCGATAGATCGGGTGGTGATCACGCGACGCTGTGGGTGATCCCGCGGCGTCGTATGCCACCGATGTCATCGGGGGCACGACACCCCAGTGGTCGCCCGGCAGGCTCACGGCCTCATCGGCAGGGCCGCGCCCGGTGTACGGTCGAAGGCCCAGTCGTGTATCGATTTCGAGGCCGCACTTGGCAAACTCGACGCAGTAGGCCGCGTACTCGCGGCGCTCGGAGAGTCGACGCGACAACTCGCGATAGAGCGACGGAACGAGCGAGGCTTCGCGGCGATTGCGCCAGGGGCAGATGCCCTGTTCGGCCTCGGCCGTGAAGTCCTCCAACAGGTGCTCGTTGTTCTGTCCGCGCAGCCACAGCTCGAGGTGCGGCTGCTTCGAGATGGCGTCGCGAAAGGCAGCCATGAAATCGTCGAGCTGCGAGCGCTCGCGGACCTCGAAGCGGAACGGCACGAACGGGTCGGTCTGTACCGGCAGCCCGGCCATCACGGCGTGCGCACGCATCGCGCCGACCGAGAAGAATGCCGCGGGCGAGCGCTCGAGACCGGGATAGAGCTCCTGGTAACGCTTCGCCACGTGCGGCATCAGAGGAAGGTTGTGCCATTGCCCCTCCACCCTGAACAAGAGCACGCCGTATTCGAGATCGATCAGCAGGTGCCGTGATCTGAGGCCGAGATCGGCACCGATGTCTTTGAGGGTCTTGCGCGCAAAGACCTTTCGGTCGAAGGGCATGAATGCAGACTTCAGAAGCCGCTCCGTCACGTCGTCGGGCAGCCTCAGGTGCCGAAGGAGTCCCGGCCATTTCTCCCGTGGCGACAGCGACGGCGGCGTCACGAGAAAGTACGGGGTCTCGGCAAACTGCGGGATCTGCACTTCGAGATCGAACAATGCCTGCAGGTAGGCTGCGTCCGACGAGGCCTGCATCAGACGATCCGAGATGGCCGTGAGCGTCGACCCGTCAACGACGGCTCGCGCCAGATCGTTGCTGGGACGCAGCCGCCCTGCCTCCAGGAGAATCGCCGATATCTCCTCGATGGAGCCGGCGTGCTCGAGCCATCGACTCACCAGCGCGGCGAGCGCCTTCGCGTCGCGCGACTTCACGGCTGCAACGAGTGCCGCCCGGTCTTCGGGGGTCATGAGATCCTCGCTATCGCCATCGGGCGGCTTCGGTGATTCCCGGACGAGATCGGCGAGCCGGTGCGGATCGGTATCGGATCGACCATCGCAGCCATTCAGCACCAAGTCCCCGTCGAGCGGCGGCGCCCTAGACGGGGAACGCGCGGTGCCACAGGTGCTGGTTCTGTCCGCGGTAGAAGATGTCCATGCGCCGGGGCCGCCAGGCACAGGCCGCCGGGGCTTCGGTGAGCACGCCGCCCAGGTCCTGCTCGATGCGCCAGTGGCCATCGAACGAACGGCTCACCAACTGGCTGCGCTGACCGCAGTAGAAGGTGTCGACGCGTCCGGCCCCCCAGGTGCAGGCCGCGGGCGCCGAGTTCAGCACACCGCCCAGGTCCTCCTCCGCGTGCCAGCCGCCGTCGAACCAGCGGTGCCAGAGGTGGTTGTTGCCGCCGCGGTAGAAGGTGTCGACGCGGCCCGGCCCCCAGGTGCAGGCCGCCGGCGCCGAGCGGAGGCCGCCGCCGAGGTCCTCCTCGGCTTGCCAGCCGCCGTCGAACCAGCGGTGCCAGAGGTGGCCGTTGCCGCCGCGGTAGAAGATGTCGACGCGCCCCGGCCCCCAGCTGCACGCCGCCGGCGCCGAGCCGAGGCCGCCGCCCAGGTCCTCCTCGGCGTGCCAGCCGCCGTCGAACCAGCGGTGCCACAGGTGGTTGTTCGCGCCGCGGTAGAAGGCATCGACGCGACCCGGGCCCCAGCTGCAGGCGCCCGGCGCGCTGCCCAGCACGCCGCCCAGGTCCTCTTCGGGGCTCCACGACTTCAGCAGCGAGGCCGACCAGAGCGAGCGTCCGAAGGTGCCGAGAAAGACGCGACCGCCGGCGATCTGCAGGGTGGCGCCATGTGGTGTCTTGGGCAGGCCCCGCGATTCATCGGCCCATTGGCGACCGTCGACGCTGCTGAAGACTCGCCCATCGGTGGCGGCGAAGAGCCGCGGCGGCGCATCGGTCCAGTCCACCGCCAGGTCGAAGATCGTCTCGGCGGACGGGGTGACCGGCCCCAGCACCGTCCATGCAGCCGCCGCCGGGGCCAGTTGCAGGATGGCCTGATCGGTGCTGCCGAAGCCGCGCAGTCCGCTGCCCGCCGACGCGTCGACGAGCAGGCGCCGGACGATGCCGCCGCTGACGGTCCCGGCCGCCGACTGCGGCCCGCCGCGGGCCGCAAAACGGACGATGCGGCCGGTGTTGCAGCCGGCGAAGATCGAGACGCCGTCGTGCGAGGCGACGGCGGTGATGAATTCGCCGCTGGCCAAGGACAGGGTGCCGAGCGCCTCCCAGTGATGGCCGATGGTGCCCAAGGCGTCGCCGAAGAGGCCGAACAGCCGGCTGCCGACACCGGCAACGGCGCGGATGGGGGCGGGTGGCGCCTGCAGGCTGTTCAGTGCCGGGGCGCGCACCGCCACGACGAAGAGCTCCCTGGGAGAACCTTCACCGGTGAGCCCGGAGGCGTCGAGGCTGCCGCTGGCGCTGCGCAGCGGGACGACGCCGCGCTCGGACATCGCGCTGCCGTTCCACGACGCCAGCGTGGCGTGCGTGCGGTCGGACGTGTTCGAGAACAGCAGGTCGCCGCTGCCGAGCAGCAGCGTCAGCTGGCCGTCGCTGTCGCCGACCTGGCGCCACGCCGAGCGGTCCCGCCAGCGCATGAAGACATTGCCGTTGTCCTGCAGGCCGCCCGCCGCGAACGAGTCGTCGACGCTGCCGCTGGCCCAGGCGCTGCGCGACGGCCAGCCGCTGAACTGCAGGGTCGCCAGCTTGCGGTTGAACAGGCTGGCGAAGCCGCGCAGGAACGGCTGGCTGGCCGGGCCGTTGACCACCTCGGCCGAGACCACGCCGCCGTCGCTGCCGATGAACAGCCGGCTGCCTTGCGGTGAGAAGACCAGTGCGTTCAGGTCGCCATGCAGGGCCGGGTCGGTCTGGTCGAACTTCTGCCAGCTGTGCCCGCCGTCTTGCGAGACGAAGGGCCCGCCGACGCGCCAGCCCAGCGCCACGGTGCTGCTGGAAACCGGCGAGACGGCGATGCACTGGTTGTGCCATCCGGAGTCGCCGGCCTGCTGGGCCACCGTCGTGCCCGGCGGCTGACCGATGACCTGCGTTTTCAGCGATTGCCAGGACGCACCACCATCGGTCGAAGCCAGCAGCGCGCTGATGCCGTCGTTGCCGCTGACGGCCCACATCATGCGACGGTTCGCGGCACAGGCGCAGATCGAGCTGCGCTGGATCTGCGCGGCGCTCACCGATGCCGGCAGCGTGGCGGCGCGCATGCGCAGCGACCCGGCTTCCCAGTCGCCCAGGAACATGCCGAAACCGCCGATGGCCGCCACCACCCGCTCGGCGGGACCTTCGGCGACCTCGACGTGGGTATCGCTGCCGAGCAGCGGCAGCCCGTCGCCGACACGCGACCAGCTGTAGCGCAGCGCATCGCTGCGGGGCGGGATCGCCGACACCCACAATCCGCGCTGCGTGGCCAGCACGATGCGGCGAACACCGCGCAGCACAAGGATCCGCTTGACGCCGCGCGTCTGCGCAGGCAGCGCAATCCGGCGCCAGCTCGACAGCGGCTCGGTGGCATTGGGGTCGGACATCCACAGCGCACCCTCGCCCTGCTGCAGGTCGCAACCGGCGTAGGCGTGGTGCGAGGCATCCGGGCCGGCTGCCAGGCACAGCACGTTGGGGTTGTCCCAGGCGTCGCTGAACGCGGTGGCCTCGCCCAGGCTGGTGACACGCCAGACGCCGCCCTGATCGGCACCGACGAGCAGTGAAGTCTCGGTGCCGAACTGCAGGACGGCATTCACCCGGCCGGCGTGCCAGACCTGCCCGGCACCGTCGATCTGGATCGCCAACGGGCTGACCAGGGACCAGTCGTCCATGATGGGCCTCCTGTTGCTAACGCGGGCGGCGGCGCACTGCAAGGTCGCTGCGTCCGGCGCGCAGGCGCCGGCGCTGCCACAGGTACAGCAGGCCGGCGATCGGGATGGCGAACAACAGCCATTCGAAGCTGCCGTCGCCCTGGTCGGGCGAGATGCCGAAGATGCGCTCGATGAAGTCCATGGTGGGGTCCTGCAGGGTTTCGCCGGCTCAACGGCACGGCAACAGGCTGTCTGGCGGCGTGGCGACACGGCGCAGCGGGCGGCGCTGGCCAAGTCCCAGCGCTCCGATACCCAGCAGCATCAGCAGCGCGGTCGCCGGCTCGGGCACGGCGCTGGTGAGGAACCGGCCCGACCTGGACGTGAAGCTGTAGCCGTCGGGCAGCTCGAAGGCGATGCGGCCGGTGTGGCCGAAGTTGACCGTGGCCCACTGCTGTCGCGTCGGGTGGGCCTCGAGTTCGAGGATCGCGCCGACGGCCAGCGGCACACCCGGCACGACCGTGGTGCGGATGTGCATGGTGCCGGCGAGTGCGAGCGGCGCCATGCTGACCCCGGTGAGCGTGGCGTTCGAGTTGTAGAGCGCGGTCGGCTCGGCCGAGCCGCCACCCCAGACGATGTTGAAGTA
>JAEUOY010000123.1 GCA_016790515.1 Burkholderiaceae bacterium
CAGCGTGCCCGCTTCCAGGGTCGTGCCACCGCCGTACGAGTTGTTGCCGGTCAGCGTCAGGGTGGCGCTGCCCTGCTTGACCAGGCTGCCGCTGCCGCTCATTGCGCCGGCATAGGTGCCCGCAATGGCCTGGTCGAACACCACCACCGCGTTGTTCGTGATTGCGCCCTGCAAGCTGTCGGTGTTGCCCGTCAGCGTGCCGGCGCTGACCGTCGTGCCGCCGCCGTACGAGTTGCTGCCGGCCAGCGTCAGGGTGCCGCCGCCCTGCTTGACCAGGCTGCCGCTGCCGCTCATCGCGCCGGCATAGGTGCCCGCAATGGCCTGGTCGAACACCACCACTGCGTTGTTCGTGATCGCACCCTGCAGGCTGTCGGCGTTGCCGCTCAAGGTGCCCGCTGCCACCGTCGTGCCGCCGCTGTAACCGTTGGCGCCGCCAAGCGTCAGCGTGCCCGCACCACTCTTGGTCAGCACCCCGCCGGCACTGGTCAGCGCCGCGGCCAAGCTGACGTCCTGCCCGTTCGTGTCGAGCCTGTACTGCTGGCCGGCTGCCGTGCTGAAGCGCGCCGAGTAGTCGGTCGTGTTGACTGCACTGAACTGCAGCGTGCCACCGCTGAAGGCGATCGTTCCGCTGCTGCCGATGGCGCCCGAACTGCCCAACGCCAGCACACCGCCCGCAAGCGTCGTGCCTCCGCCGTAGGTGTTGGCCCCCGCCAGCACCAGGGTGCCCGCGCCCAGCTTCTCGAGGCTGCCGTCACCTCCGATCTGCGAACCGATCGTCGAGGTGCCGGTCGCCAGTGAAACCTGGCGGGCGCCGACGAGCGCCATGCCACCCGTGACCACCAGCGTTCCGGCGCTCAGATTGCCGCCGATCGAATGCGTCCCGGCGCCGCTGATCGTGATCGCACTGGCGGATCCGGCGTCGAGATTCGCCGTCAGAACGAGCTTTCCGGATCCCGTGACCGTCCCGCCCGCATCGTTGGCCGACACCGTGATGCCGCCGGTCGCCGTGATGTCACCAGCGATCGTGATATCGCCGCCCGCCTTCAGCGTGAGTGCACCGGTGCCGTTGATCTTCGTCGCCGTGTTGTTGACGGTGATCGTGTTCTTCGCCTCCAGCGTCACCGCGGCATTCAGCTGCGCGTTGACCTGGCTCGACGTGATCAGGCTGTCCTTGGCTGGAAAATCTCCGAAACCCAGCGTCGGGCCGCTCAGGTCATGGCCCAATCCCAAGCCGTCGATGTCGGGACCGCTCTCGACCACCGTGATCGACAAGGGGTCCAGCAGCAGGCTGCCGCGCCGGCCCTTGTCGGCCGAAAGGTCGACCGTGCCGCTGAAGTCCAGGTGGCGCCGGCCGGAGACCTCGACATCGCCACCGTTCCCGCCGCGGGCGCCGCCGCGGGCGCTGATGCTTCCGCCATACCGAGTGCCCGCTTCCGACCAGACCACCACCCGCCCGCCGTCACCCGCATCGATGGCATCGGCCTTGAGCTGCGCTCCCCGCTGAACGGTCACCCGCTCGGCGTTCGCCAGCTCGGGGTTCCTGCCCTGGAAGTCGCCCCCCACGCGGATCCGACCGCCGCCGCCGCTGCCCGACGCATCGAGCAGGGCCTCCGGCGTCAGCCCGATCTTCTGACCCAGCACCAGGATCTCGCCGCCTTGTGCGCCGTCGGCCGCGCTCGAGGCATCCACCCGGCCGGCGATCCGGGTGACGCCAGCGCTGCCGCCGTCGATCACGACCTGACCGCCCTTCAGCGCGAATCCCTGCGCGCGCACCACACCGTCCAGGTTCAGCACGGTGTCGGCAAAGCCGCTGCGTGCGGCAGCCCGCAGTTCGGCGCTGCCGCCGCGAAGCGAGGCACTGGGCAGCACGCGCAGCCGGCCCGCCAGATCGTCGTCGCGGACGTTGAAGAAGATCAGCCCGTCGCCGTCGACATCCACCTGCACCGCGCCGGCGGCGGCCAGTCCGAGCCGGCCGGCCAGGATGTTGCCGCCCACGCTCAGGTTCGGCGAGACCAGCGCCACCGTGCCGCCGGGCGCACGGATGCTGCCGTCCATGCGCAGTTCACCGCCTCCGCCTGCGCCGTCGGCGAGCGACAGCTGGTAGCGCCCGCTGGCCAGCATGGTGGTGTTGACGCTCAGCGTGGTGGCCACCAGGCTGCCCACGTCCACCTGGGAGCCGGCGCCGAAGATGATGCCGCGCGGGTTGCTCAGGAACACCCGGCCGTTGGCCTGCAACTGGCCGAAGATCAGCGAGGGGTCCGCGCCGGTGACCCGGTTGAACAGCACCGAGGCAGTGTCCGGCTGCCGGATCAGCACCCGTTCACCGGCGGCGATCGAGAAACTGCGCCAGTCGATGCCGGCCTTGCTCGACGACTGCAGGATCTCCAGCGTGCCGGGCGGGCCCGGCCGCACGGTGGTCGCCCCCAACGTGGGTGTCGCGCCGCCCGGCAGCGCCCACCCGGCGGGCGTGAGCAGCGCGCCGGCCAGCGCCCAGACCGCCGCACACACCGGCCGCAGCGCACCACGCAGTCGCCGCACGACCGGCTCCCGCCGCACCGGCAGTCGAGGCTGGGGGCTGTAGCGGCAGCTCATCTCGTCGACGGGTCAGAACAGCTTGCTCAGCTGGGCATAGAGCAGCGGATCCGACTGCTGCCGGTCGGCCCTGGGCTCGCCGATCACCCGGCTGGACAGGCTCATGCGCAGCGCATAGTCGCCCGGCCGTTCCCAGGCCAGCGCCAGCCCGATGCCGCCGTACCTGGCCGCGTTGACGAAGCTCGCAGGCTGCCGCGACGGATCCTTGCGGAAGCGCACCTCGCCGTAGTCGACGAACAGGCTGAGCACCGTCTCGCGTGACCAGCGGCCCAGCCAGGCCTCGGGAGGCAGGATCCGCAGCTCGAGGTTGGCCACGAAGCCGGTATCGCCGGTGCCCTCGCCGGGCGAGAAGGCCCGCACCCCGTCGGGGCCCCCGACACGGAACTGTTCGATCGTGTCGAGGTTGTCCATCGCCAGTTGCCCGCGCAGCGCCGCATACAGCAGCAGGCGGCCGTCCACCAGGTTCTGCAGCCGGTTGGCACCGAGGTTGAGCTTGCTGAACTGCGACGCATCGTCCAGGCCGTCGCGCCGGCCGGTCTGGTAGGCGACGTTGCCGGCGGCCAGGCTGGCGTCGAAGGTGCTGACCGCGCCGCCGAACAGGTTGTCGCGCAGGTCGCCGGTGATGCCGGCAGTGGCAAGCTTGATCTGCCGCCGCACCGCGATGCCGCCGACGTCCTGACGGTCGACGTTGTCCTTCAGATCGAACGCACCGACGGTGAACAGGTTGAGGTTGCGGGACCGCACCCAGGGGTACAGGCCGTAGACGTTGAGCGTCGTCGCATCGCCGTTGACGCCCAGCGGGAATTCGCGTTCGTCGAGCTGGTACCTCACCATCGACAGCGAGCTGCCGACCTTGACGCCGTCGCTGCCCAGCGGCAGTGTGTAGCCGACCAGGCCGAAGACCAGACCGCCGGTGGTCGACGCCAGCGCATTCAGCGTCAGCGCATCGCCGCGACCGAGCAGGCTGTTGCCGACCAGCAGGCCGCCGAGGCGGTACTTGCCGAGGAAGCGGGTGCCGTTGATGTCGCCATCGACCTTGCCGGTCCAGCGGCTCTCGGCGACCCCGGTGACCAGCAGCGACGCGTAGCCCGGCTTCGACCCCTGCAGCACGTCGAAGCGGGCAGTGACGCCGCGGAGGTCGTTGATCAGGAACACCACGCGCTCGATGTCGCGCACATGCAGGATTTCACCGGGCTTCAGCTGCGCCAGATAGGCCTCGATCTGGTCGCGCCCGACCGGCAGCGAGGCCGGCCATTGCAGCTCGATGCGGTCGAGCCGGCCCTCGAGCACCTCGATGCGGACGATGCCGTCGCGCGGCTCCTGCTCGGGCAGATAGGCAAAGCCCAGGTAGAAGCCGGACTCTCGCTGCAGGTAGCGGGTGACGTCGGCCGCGGCATTGACCAGGTCTTCATAGCTGCGCCGGCTGCCCACGTAGGGCGCCAGCAACTGCGGCAGCGCGGCCACCAGGTCGGCCGGGGCATTGGGCGACAGCACATAGCCGCGCACGTCCAGCGTCAGCTCGTCCTGCGGCTTCTCCAGCTCGCGCGGCACCGGACGCGGCGGCAGGTCGCGGACGTCGGTGACCGGCCTCTCACGCGGCGCCAGCTCTTCCACCCTGGGCACCAGGGTACCGGGGCGCACATCGGCGGGCCGCGGCGGCGCGGTCTGGGCCACGCACGGCAGCGCACACAGAGCCGCTGCGGCCACGCAAATGCAGCCTGCGCGGCGCCGCAGCGACGACCCGACACCGTCGGCCCGACGGCCCCGCCCGCGGGTCCACCCCCATTTCTGCATCGGACCATGGTATCCAAACAAGCAACGGCCCGGCAGGGCCCGCAGCACGGTCCGGTCTAGGGGTTGCCACGGGGCCGGGGACATGCGGCCAGCGGTCCATGGCTGCAACGACAAGGCCCGCGCAAGGCGGGCCTGGATGGCTGCATCGCCGGCGGCGGCCGGCCGTGCGCGCCGAGCCGCTATCCGGTCAGGGCGCCGCCTGCCGGCCGATCTCGACCCGCCGGTTCTCGGCCGCGGCCGGGTCCTGGGGAATCTTGAGCGCGCTCGATCCCATGCCCTTGGCCACCAGCATCGACTGGTCGGCGCCGTTCTTCACGAGGTACTCCTTGACGGCCTCGGCGCGCTTCTGCGACAGCGGCAGGTTCACCTCGTCGGTGCCGGTGCCATCGGCGTGGCCTTCGATCACCACCACCCGGCCGGAGCCGCGCTTGCCGCGCAGCACCTCGGCAAACCGGTCGAGCTGCTGGCGCAACAGGTCGGGCAGGTCGGCCGAGCCGAGCTTGAAGGTGGCCGTCGGCAGCGAGTAGCGCACTGCCGGCTTGAACCCCATGCACTTGTAACCGGCCTGCTCGAGTTCCCTGCACGCATCCTCGGGAAACAGACCCTCCTTCAGGGCCTGCGCATCGGGCACCTGCTGGCCGAGGTCCACCGCATCGGCTGCCGACACCGCCATCGGCAACCCCAACAGGCAAGTCACGAGCGCCCCGCGGCGCAGGACACGCTCGAGTGTGATGGCTGGTTTCATGATCGACTCCATCGTCAAACGGGTTGGCAGATGCCCGGCAGCGACGGGCCCGCCTCGCAACCCCAGCGGCCTTTGTGGAGGGTCATGGCCTGCAGGCCGCTGTCCGCGCGGCCAAGTCCCAAACCGCCGGGATCATAGCGCCGGCGCCTGGACACCACCATCCCAAGGTCCGCCGCGCCCGGCCCCGGCCTGCCGGCGTCAACGGCCGGACCGGCGTGCCGCATCGCGGATGGCCTGCAGGGTGGTCCGCGAGGTGATCACGTCGGGGTCGAGCCGCAGGTGGATCAGCGTCGGCGCACCCGGCGCCAGCGCCTCGGCAAACGCCGCCTCGAAGGCCTCGGTGCGGTCGACGAAAGCCGCACGCCAGCCGAAGGCGCGCGCCATCGCCGCGAAGTCGGGGTTGTGCAGGTCGCTGCCGCTGACCCGGCCGGGATACTCGCGCTCCTGGTGCATGCGGATCGTGCCGTAGCTGCCGTTGTCGACCAGCAGGCAGACCAGCCGGCCCGCGCCCCGGTTCGCGCCGTAGCCGATGGCGGTGGCCATTTCCTGGCCGTTCATCAGGAAGTCGCCGTCGCCGGCGACGTTGACCACCGTGCGTTCGGGCTGCAGCAGCGCCGCGCCCACCGCCGCCGGAAAGCCGTAGCCCATCGCGCCCGAGGTGCAGGCCAGCTGGCTGCGGCCGTGGTGCTGCAGCCCGGGGTAGCGCACGAAGCGGTGCAGCCAGCCGCTGAAATTGCCCGCGCCGTTGGTGTAGACGGTGTCGGGCGGGGCCAGCCGCTGCACCGTCTGGACCACCACCGCCAGGTCCAGCGGGGACACCGCGGCGGCTTCCAGGTTCGCCTCGTAGTCGGCATGCGCGGCCCGCGCCCAGTCCCCCCAGGGCAGGTCAGCCGGGGCGGCCAGCGTCTCGAGCGCCTTGGCCGCGCTGGCCATGCCGGCCTGCAGCATCAGGTCGGCCGCATAGACCCGGCCCAGTTCCTCGGCCCCGGCGTGGATGTGCACCAGCTTCTGCTTCGGCCGCGGCGGCTCGATCAGCGTGTAGCCGCCGGTGGTCATCTCGCCCAGCCGCACGCCCAGCGCGAGGATCAGGTCGGCATCCTTCACGCGCTGCGCCAGCTTCGGGTTGATGCCGATGCCGACGTCGCCGGCGTACAGCGGATGGCGGTTGTCGAAGGTATCCTGGAAGCGGAAGCCGCAGCCCACCGGCAGCTGCCAGTTCTCGGCAAAGCGCTGCAGCGCGCGGGCGGCCTCGGCGTCCCAGCCACCGCCGCCGGCGATCAGCAGCGGCTGTCTCGACGCCAGCAGCATCGCGCGCAGCTCGCGCAGGGCGCCGGGCGCCGGCCAGGCCTGCACGGCCTCGGCGCGCGGCAGCACCGGCGCGGCGGTCGGCGTGGTCAGCATGTCCTCGGGCAGCACCACCACCACCGGGCCCGGCCGGCCCTGCATCGCGGTGTGGAAGGCGCGCGCCACGTACTCGGGCAGGCGGTCGGCGTGCTGCACCTCGCCGACCCACTTGGCCAGCCCCAGCGTGCCGGGACTGAACATCTGGCGGTAGTCGAGCTCCTGGAAAGCCTCGCGATCGCGCTGGTCGCTGGCCACCTGGCCGATGAACAGGATCAGCGGCGTCGAGTCCTGGAACGCGGTGTGCAAGCCGATGCTGGCGTTGGTGGCGCCCGGGCCGCGGGTGACGAAGCAGATCCCGGGCCGGCCGCCGAGCTTGCCCTGGGCTTCGGCCATGAACGCGGCGCCGCCCTCCTGGCGGCAGGCGATGAAGCGGATCTCGTCGCGGTGCTCGTGGAAGCCGTCGAGCACCGCCAGGTAGCTTTCGCCCGGCACGCCGAAACAGGTGTGCACGCCCTGGGCGATCAGGGCTTCGACGAGGGCGTGGCCGGCGGGTCTGGGGGTCATGGCGTTGGCCTGCGATTCGATCGGCGGATTATCGGCACCGGCGCATCAGGCCGCGACCAGCTCGCGCCGCACCCGCCGCACGTTGAAGGCGCTGGCGATCAGCACCAGTTGCACCGCCGCCAGCCCGATCCACACCGCGCTGTGCAGCTGACGGTCCATCAACCAGCCGAAGGCCAGCGGCGCCAGCGCCTGGCCGAAGTCCAGCCCCGAATAGACGACGCCGAAGACCCGGCCGCTGGCGTTCTCGGGCGTCGAGCGCTTGACCAGCATGTCGCGCGACGGGCCGGCGCTGCCGGTCACCAGCCCCATCAGCGCGAAGGCCGCCGGCACCGCGATCGCGGCCATCGGTACCAGCGCAACGGTCAGCGCGATCGTCGCGGCCAGCGCCATGCCGACGCCGACCACGCGCTCGCAGCGCGCCGGGTCGGCAGCCAGGAAGCCGCCAAGCACCATGCCGCTGGCGCTGCCGATCATGTAGATCGTCAGGCAGGCCGCCACCCAGTGCAGCGGCACCGCGTGCAGCTGGCGCGCCGCCTCGGGCGCGAAGCTCTGCACCACGCTGAGCGCCACCGCGTAGAAGAAGAAGAACGCGAAGCACATCCACACCGCCGGGATGCGCAGGAAGTCGAACGGGCCCTCGGGCCGCGCCGGCGCGGCCGCACCGGGCGCCAGCGGCCTGGCCGCCGGCGGCCCGTCGAGCGCCAGCCGATCGCGATGCCACCACAGCAGCGCGGCGACGCCGAAGGCCACCGCCGCGGCACAGAGCATCGCCACGCGCCAGCCGGCGCCGATCGCCAGCGGCACCATCAGCGCCGGCGCCAGCGCCCAGCCCAGCGTGCCGGTGATGCCGTGCGCGCTGTAGGCATGGCCCAGCCGGGTCTTGTGCACCTTGCGGTTGAGCAGCGTGTAGTCCACCGGGTGGAACACGCCGTTGCCGATGCCGGCGACCACCGCACTGGCCGCCAGCATCGCATAGCTCTGGCTGCCGGCGTAAGCCAGCGCGGCCAGCCCGAGCAGGCTCAGCCCGCCGAACAGCACCGGGCGCGGGCCGAAGCGGTCGACGATGAAGCCCGAGGTGGTCTGCACCGCGCTGGAGACGACGAAGAAGATCGTCAGCAGCGCCCCCAGCTCGGTGTAGCTGACCGCGAAGGCATCCTTCAGCCAAGGGA
Organism: Burkholderiaceae bacterium; assembly: GCA_016790515.1. Taxonomy (GTDB): domain Bacteria; phylum Pseudomonadota; class Gammaproteobacteria; order Burkholderiales; family Burkholderiaceae_C; genus Pseudaquabacterium. The sequence continues at coordinate 8,209 of JAEUOY010000123.1, forward strand.
ACAGCGGCGCCAGCAGCAGCTGGCTGAAATGGCTGACCGCATGGGCCAGCCCGACCAGGCCGATCACGGTGGCGTCCTGGCGCAGCGGCGTAACGGTGTCGGCGACGAAGGTGGTCATGGGCAGCTCACGAGCGTGTTGGCGACCGGCCGCCGGCGCGGCCGGACCCGACAGCGTAACGCCAGCCTGGGCATTGCGGCGGCGATCGCAGCGCGCGCCGGCGGGAGCACGCAAGCGATGTAAGCGGCGGTAGCCGGCACCGCCCGCCGCGCCAGCGGGAGCGCAAGGCCGCGCACAACATCACGAAACGTTTGCCGCGTCGGCGCCGGCTGCCGCCGCCTACAGTCGCCGCCAGACAGCCTTGGACCTTGGGAGACGTCGATGCTGGGCAGCCTGTTCGGAGACCTTGCGCCGCAGCGCCTGCCGCAGGCCAACGCGTCGGCGGCGACGGTCGTCGCGCTGTCCGACGACATCGTCTTCGACGCCTCGCCGGCCGCGGCGATTCGCGAGCATTTCGCAGCCCACCGCAGCGACCTGCAGCGCGCCAGCGCGATGCTCACGCTGCTCGATCCGTCGCGCCTGTGGGCATCGCAGGTGCTGCACGCGCTGTCGGACGCCACCGCCCGGCCGCTGCAGCGGCTGAACCTGCGCGAGCGCACGACGCGGCGCACGCTGGCGGTGATCGAACGCGCGCTGGTGCCGCGCCGCGACGCCGACGCGCTGCGGGTCTACCACGCCGACATCCGGGCCAGCGCGCTGGAAGTCGGCCTGGCGCAGGAAGAGATCGGCACTGCGCTGGCCGAGGGCAGCCAGCTCACCGCGGTGATCGTCGGCGCGATGCAGCCGCAGGCGCTGGCGGCGCTGCTGCGCTCGCTGCTGCAGGCGACCCGACAGCCCGAGTGGCGGTGCCCGCAGCTGGTGTTCATCCTGCCGCCGGGCGCGGTCGCGCTGCGCCAGCGCATCCTGGACCAGCCCTGGCCGCCGCAGGTGCAGGCCAGCGCGGTGGCCGGGTCGCTGGCCTGTGCCGCCGGTGTCTGGAACAGCGTGCTCGAAGCCTGGGAGGCCGGGTCGCAGGCGCCGACCGCGGCCGCGCAGCGGTGCGCGCCACGGCATGCCATCAGCCCGGCAGGTCCGCGGCGATCGCCGGGCGAGGTGCTGCCGCCGGCCCTGAACCGCTTGCTGGCTGCGCTGGCCGCCAGCGACGGCCTGCTGGCCTGCGGCATCGTCGACGTGGACGCCGGCGAGCTGCTGGTCAGCCGTGGCCACGCCGGGCCTGCCACCGACCTCGCCGCGCCGGCGCTGGCGCTGTGCGCGGCGCGCCGGGCGCTGGAGTCGGCGGCCGGCACCGGCGATGACGCCGACGAGATCCTGTTCACCGCCGGGCCGCGCCAGGCACTGCTGCGCACGCTGCCGGGCGGGGACGGGCTGGGCGTCGTGGCCCTGCTCGACCGGCAGCAGGCCAACCTGGGGCGGGTGCGCCTCGAGTTGCTCGAGGTCGAGCGCGGGATGGCCTGACGGGCCGGCATGGCCGGCTCAAGCGGCAGCGGCCTCGGGCCGATATCCGCGTATCAGCTGACCTGCCCGAGGAGCACCGCGATGGATTTCACATCGGTCCACAATGCCCGCGAGAAGACCATCTTCGACACCGTGGTTGCCACGGCCCCGCGCTACCCGGCGTTGGCCGGCAATGCCGAGCTGCTGGCCGACGTCGCCTGCGTCGCGCTGAACCGCATCACGCCGCACTACATCCGCCACAGCATCGACCTGGCCTTCTTCACCACCGACCGCGAGCGCGAGGCGCAACTCCGCGAGATCGCCGAATCGGTGGATTTCGCGTTCGGCTACGTGCAGGCACGGCACGCGATGGCCGCCCGACGCTGACGAGCCTGCAGGCGGCGCTGAAGTTCACCGGCGCGTGAACTCTCGGTGAGGACCGCGGGAGAACGCCTCCCTAGCATGGTGTGACGGGCCCGAAGGGTCGGGCTCGAGGACCCTACACCTTGCCCCAGGAGCTCCCCCATGTCCCTCACCCGCCCGACTCTGTCCAGGCTGACCAGCGTGGCCGCCGCGGCCGCGTTCGGCATCGGCACCGCCGCCGCGGCCACCAGCGTCAACGTCACGGTCAAGATCGAGAACCTGGCGCCCACCAACAGCGTGTCGTACGCACCGCTGCACGTGGGCTTCCACAACGGCAGCTTCGATGCCTTCGACCTGGGCATGGCCGCCGGCGCGGGCATCGTCTCGGTGGCCGAAGGGGGTGCCGGCGGCCAGTGGCAGGCCGACTTCATGGCCGCCGACCCGACGGCCGTGCGCGGCACCATCGGCGGGCTGCTGCAGCCCGGCGGCATGCAGTCGATGAGCTTCGTCGTCGACCCCCTGGTCAACCGCTATTTCACCTTCGCCTCGATGGTGGTGCCGAGCAACGACTTCTTCATCGGCAACGACTTGCCCACCGAGTACATGCTGTTCAACGGCGCGGGCCAGCTGCAGACCAGCACGATCACCCTCAGGGCCAACCAGATCTGGGACGCCGGCTCCGAAGTCTTCGACCCCGCCGCCGCCGCGTTCGTCGGCAACAACGGCCTGCGCAGCGATCAGAACTCGGTGGTGGCCTTCAACTTCGCCGAGTTCTTCGGCTACAACGGGCTGGGCACCGGTGCCGGCTACACCTTCGACAGCCAGCTGAACGCCGGTACCGACGTCTACCGGATCTCGTTCACGGCGGCGCCGGTGCCCGAACCCGAAAGCTATGCGCTGATGCTGGCCGGTCTCGGCTCGATCGGCCTGCTGGCGCGCCACCGCCGCCGCCCGGCCTGAACGCCGGCGGCCTGGCCGGCCTGCCGCAGGTGGCGGGCCGGCTCTGTTCCAATTCACGCCGATGTCGCCGCACAGCCTTCCGGCCCCGACGCCCCCGCACCTGCTGCTGGTCGAGGACGACGACGCGATCGCCGATGCCCTGCGCCTGCATCTCGAGCAGGCGGGCTACCGCCTGCACCGCGAGGCCGACGGCCGGCTGGCGATGGCGGCGATCGATCGCCAGCGCTGGGACCTGGTGCTGCTCGACCTGATGCTGCCGGGCGCCGACGGCTGGGACGTCTGCCGCCACCTGCGCGCGCGCCACCCGGAAGTGCCGGTGATCATGCTCAGTGCGCGGTCGGCCGAAGCCCACCGCGTGCTCGGCCTGGAACTGGGCGCCGACGACTACCTGGCCAAGCCCTTCTCGATGCTGGAGCTGGTGGCCCGGGTTCGGGCGCTGCTGCGCCGGGTGGAACAGCTGCGATCGGCGCCGGCCCCGGCCGGCGAACTGCGCTTCGGCGACTTCCGCCTCGACACCGTGCGGCGCGAACTGCGGCGCGCCGGCGAAGCCGTGCCGCTGACGCTGCGCGAGTTCGACCTGCTGCACTTCCTGGTGCGGCACCCCGGCCAGGCCTTCAGTCGCGCCGAGCTGCTGCAGCGGGTCTGGGGTGCCGGCTTCGACGGCTACGAACACACCGTCAACTCCCACATCAACCGCCTGCGCCAGAAGATCGAGGCCGACCCGCGCGAGCCGCGACGCATCGTCACGATCTGGGGTGTGGGCTATCGCTTCGAAGGGGCGGCGGCATGAGCTGGATCCGGCAGCGATCGTTCACCGCACGGCTGACCGCGGTGCTGGCGCTGCTGCTGCTGGCCTTCGCCGGCGGCGTCACCATGCTGGTGCGCGGCGTGGCGCAGGAACACGAGGCCGAGGCTCTGCAGCGGCTGTCCCACGGGCTGGCCGGGCACATCGTCGGCCACTGGCCGCAGATCACGCGGGCTGACCCGGACGAGGCCGATCGCGCCGCCCGCGCCGAGCTGCTGCAGATGCTGATGGTGGTCAATCCCGGCATCCAGGCCTACGTGCTCGATGCCGGCGGGCGGGTCAAGGCCTACATCGGCGAGCCCGGCATGGTGCGCCAGCACCAGGTGGCGCTGCAGCCGGTGCGCGATTTCCTGGCCGGCGCCGCGCTGCCCCTGCGCGGCACCGACCCGATGGGCGGTCCGGCACTGCGCCTGTTCAGCGCGGCGATGTTCGCGCCGCAGCCCGGACAGACCGAGCCGCCGGGCTACCTCTACATCGTGCTCGACGGCGGGGCGCGTGAGCAGGTGGCCGGACAGGTCAGCCAGCGCCGGGCCTGGCGCAGCGCCGCGCTGGCGGCCGGCATCGGTCTGCTGGTCACGCTGCTGGCCGGCGCGCTGATGTTCCGGGGGCTCACCCGCCCGCTGCAGCGACTGGCGGCGCACATGCGCGACTACAGCCTGCGCCAGGCCCCGCGTGCCGATGCGCCACAGGCCGCTGCGCCGAGCGGCGGCAACGAGGTGGCGGCCATCGCGCTGGCCTACCGCGACATGACGCAGCGCATCGAGCAACAGGCCGAGCGCGAGCAGCGGCAGGCGGGCGAGCATCGCGAAATGATGGCCAGCGTGGCGCATGACCTGCGCACCCCGTTGACGGCGCTGCACGGCCACCTGGAGGCCTTGTCCGGCCCGACCAGTCCCGACGGCCCGGCGCGCGAGCGCGTGCTGGGCGCGGCGCTGGCGCAGAGTGACAAGGTGCGCCGGCTGTCACAGCAGTTGTTCGAACTGGCCGCGCTGCAGTCGGATCACCAGGTGCTGCACCGTGAGCGCTTCAGCCTGGACGAACTGGTGGCCGATGCGGTGCAGAAGTTCGATCTCGGGGCGCGGCCGCCGACGGTGATGCTGGCCGGCAACCCGCCCGGCCGGTTGGAGCTCGACGGCGACCTGCAACTGATCGAGCGCGCGCTGAGCAACCTGATCGACAACGCCCTGCGTCACGCGCCCGGCGACGCGCCGGTGCGGGTGAGCCTGCGCCGCCAGGGTGCGCAGGCCCAGGTGCTCGTCGAGGACAGCGGACCGGGCCTGCCCACCGAACTGGCCGAGAGGCTGGACCGGCAGCACTCGCTGCGCAACCCGCCGATGCGGCGCAACAGCGGCGGCATCGGCGGGCTGGGCCTGGCGATCGCGCAGCGCGTGGCGATGCTGCACGGCGGCAGCCTGCTGCCGCTGCCGGCGCCGCAGGGCGGCACCGTGCTCTGCCTGGCGTTGCCGCTGCCGGGGTGAGCCCGCCCGTCGCAGGGCAGGCCCAGGCCCGCGTCAGTGCACCACGCGGCCGAACTCGAACTGGCCGTCGCGCACGTCGACCGGGATCACGTCCTTGGGGCCGAAGCGGCCCTGCAGGATCAGCTTGGACACCGGGTTCTCGATGCGCTGCTGGATCGCCCGCTTCAGCGGCCGGGCGCCGAACACCGGGTCGAAGCCGACCTTGGCCAGCTCGGCCAGCGCCTCGTCCGACACCTCGAGCTTCATCTCCAGCTTCTCCAGCCGCGCCTCGAGCAGCTTCAGCTGGATGCGGGCGATCGCCTTGATGTTGGCTTCGTCCAGCGCGTGGAACACCACCGTCTCGTCGATGCGGTTCAGGAACTCGGGCCGGAAATGCGCCTTGACCTCGCCCCACACCGCCTCGCGGATCAGCTCGGCGTCCTGCCCCGCCATCTGCATGATCATGTGCGAACCGAGGTTGCTGGTCATCACGATCACGGTGTTCTTGAAGTCCACGGTGCGGCCCTGGCCGTCGGTCAGGCGGCCGTCGTCGAGCACCTGCAGCAGCACGTTGAAGACGTCCGGGTGGGCCTTCTCGACCTCGTCGAGCAGCAGCACGCTGTAGGGCTTGCGCCGAACCGCCTCGGTCAGCGCCCCGCCTTCGTCGTAGCCGACATAGCCCGGCGGCGCGCCGATCAGGCGGCTGACGCTGTGCTTCTCCATGTACTCGCTCATGTCGACGCGGATCATGTGGTCCTCGCTGTCGAACAGGAAGCCGGCCAGCGCCTTGCACAGCTCGGTCTTGCCCACACCGGTGGGGCCGAGGAACAGGAACGAGCCCAGCGGCCGGTTCGGGTCGCTCAGGCCGGCGCGTGAACGGCGGATCGCGTCGGCCACCGCGACGATCGCCTCGTCCTGGCCGACCACCCGCTGGTGCAGCTTGTCCTCCATCTGCAGCAGCTTGTCGCGCTCGCCCTGCATCAGCTTGCTGACCGGAATGCCGGTGGCGCGTGAGACGACCTCGGCGATCTCCTCGGCGCCGACCATCGTGCGCAGCAGCTGCGGCCCACCGGTGCCTTCCTTGGCGCCCTTGGCCTTGCCGGACTCCTTGGCCTGCGCCTCCTTCAGCGTCTTCTCCAGGGCGGGCAGCTGGCCGTACTGCAGCTCGGCGACCTTGTTGAAGTCGCCCTTGCGCTTGAGCTCCTCGATCTGGTGCTTGATCTGCTCGATCTGCTCCTTGACCTGGGCCGAGCCCTGGGCGGTGGCCTTCTCGGCCTTCCAGATCTCCTCGAGGTCGGCGTACTCGCGCTGCAGCTTGACGATCTCGTCCTCGATCAGCGCCAGGCGCTTCTGCGAGCCTTCGTCGTGCTCCTTCTTCATCGCCTCGCGCTCGATCTTCAGCTGGATCAGCCGGCGGTCGAGCTTGTCCATCACCTCGGGCTTGGAGTCGATCTCGATCTTGATCTTGGCCGCCGCCTCGTCGATCAGGTCGATCGCCTTGTCGGGCAGGAAGCGGTCGGTGATGTAGCGGTGGCTCAGCTCGGCCGCGGCGACGATCGCCGGGTCGGTGATCTCGACGCCGTGGTGCACCTCGTACTTCTCCTGCAGCCCGCGCAGGATCGCGATCGTCGCCTCGACGCTGGGCTCGTCGACCAGCACCTTCTGGAAGCGGCGCTCGAGCGCGGCGTCCTTCTCGACGTACTTGCGGTATTCGTCGAGCGTGGTCGCGCCGATGCAGTGCAGCTCGCCGCGCGCCAGCGCGGGCTTGAGCATGTTGCCGGCGTCGATCGCGCCCTCGGCCTTGCCGGCGCCGACCATCGTGTGCAGCTCGTCGATGAAGAGGATGATGCGGCCTTCGTCGGCGGCCACTTCCTTCAGCACGGCCTTCAGCCGTTCCTCGAACTCGCCGCGGTACTTGGCACCGGCCAGCAGGCCGGCCATGTCGAGCACCAGCACGCGCTTGTCCTTCAAGGTGTCGGGCACCTCGCCGGCGACGATGCGCTGGGCCAGGCCCTCGACGATCGCGGTCTTGCCGACGCCGGGCTCGCCGATCAGCACCGGGTTGTTCTTGCTGCGCCGCTGCAGCACCTGGATCGCGCGGCGGATCTCGTCGTCGCGGCCGATCACCGGGTCGAGCTTGCCCTGGCGGGCGCGCTCGGTCAGGTCCAGCGTGTACTTCTTCAGCGCCTCGCGCTGGCCTTCGGCCTCGGCCGAATCGACCGTCTGGCCGCCGCGCACCGCGGTGATCGCCGCTTCCAGCGCCTTGCGGTTCAGGCCGTGGCCGCGCACGATGCCGCCGATGTCGCTCTTGCTGTCGGCCAGCGCGAGCAGGTACATCTCGCTGGCGATGAACTGGTCGCCACGCTGGGTGGCCTCCTTGTCGGCGGCCTGCAGCAACTGCACCAGGTCGCGGCCGGGCTGCACCGGGCCGCCGCCCTGCACGCTGGGCAGCGCGCTGATGGCGGTGTCCATCGCCGTCTTCAGCGCCGCGGTGTTGGCGCCGGCGCGGTCGAGCAGCGCCTTCGGGCCGTCGGGCTGGGCCAGCATCGCGGCCAGCACATGGCTGGGTTCGATGTAGGGGTTGTCGCGCGAGACGGCCAGGCTCTGCGCATCTTGCAGGGCTTGCTGGAAGGCGGTGGTGAACTTGTCGGCACGCATTGGAATATCCTCCGGGTTCGCGAGGACATTGGGCTGTGGCGGCGCATTTCAAGGCCGGTGGGCCGGCGCCACGGGTCGCCATGGCTCGCCTCTTGCGCCAGATCAAGCCCCGCAGGGCGCGGCAGGTGCGGCCTTCTAGAATCGGTGCGTGAACATCCACCAGATGCAGGTCCGCTACCAGAGCACCCCCGACCGGGTTCTGTGGCAGCTGCGAACCACCGAGGGCGAACTGTTCGCGGTCTGGCTCACGCGCCGCATGCTGCGGCTGCTGTGGCCGCACCTGAACCGGCATGTCACGCTGGCCGGCGTCGCCCGGCTGGCGCCGAACGCGACACCGGCCAGCGTGCTGCCCGAGGCCCAGGCGATGCTGGCCCAGGCCGCGCGCGAACGGCCGCTGCCCGGCGCCCGCTTCGACGAGCCCTTCGACAACCAGGTGGTGGTGGCCCGGCCGCTGGGACCCGAGCCGCTGCTGCCCGAGGCGGTCGACCTCGGTCCTGGCGCCGACGGCCGGGGCCTGAAGCTGCAGGTGCGCGAGCTGGGCGGCCGGCGCATGGCGATGACGCTGAACGACGACCTGGCCACCGCGCTGATGCGCCTGCTCGAAGCGGCGCTGAAGGAGGCCGACTGGGGCCCGGCCAGCGAGCCGGCGGCGCCGTCGCAGCCGGCCGGGCCGATCGTTCCCCAGGTGCTGAACTGAGGCTGCACCCAAGCCGCCGGCTCAGGCTGGCGGTACGGCCAGTCGGGCGCGCAGCAGCGGCTTCTGCACCTTGCCCAGCGCGGTGCGCGGCAGTTCGTCGGCCAGCACGATGCGGCGCGGCTGCTTGAAGCGCGCCAGCCGGACCTGCAGATGCCCAGCCAGGGCGGGCACGTCCACCGTGATGCCGGGTTTGGCGACCAGCACCAGCACCGGTACCTCACCCCAGCGGGCATCGGGCAGCCCCACCACTGCGGCTTCGGCGACGCCGGGCCAGACCGCCGCCAGGTTCTCGATCTCGGCCGGGTAGATGTTCTCGCCACCCGAGATGATCATGTCCTTGCTGCGGCCGACCACGGTGACCCAGCCGTCGGCATCGGCGCGGGCCAGGTCGCCGGTGGCGAACCAGCCGTCGGCAAAGCCGGTGCCCGCGGGCAGCCGGTGGTAGCCGCGCATCCGGTGGGGCGCCTGCCCCCGGACCGCGCCGCCCTCGCGGGGGGCCACGGGGGCGCCCGGGGCGGCGGCCCGGCCCAACCGCCCCCCGGGCGCCGGGCGACCGACGCTGCCGACATGGCAAAGGGCCTCGTC
>JAEUOY010000124.1 GCA_016790515.1 Burkholderiaceae bacterium
CGAGTTCGAGAAGATCGCCGACCGCGGCGGCGTGCTGGGCGCGATGGAGACCGGCTACCAGCGCAGCAAGATCCAGGAGGAGAGCATGCACTACGAGATGCTCAAGCACACCGGCGAGTACCCCATCATCGGCGTCAACACCTTCCGCAACCCGCACGAGGACCCTAGCCCTAAGCAGATCGAGCTGGCGCGCTCGACGACCGAGGAGAAGGAATCGCAGCTGTCGCGGCTGGCCGATTTCCATGCCCGGCATGCCGCCGAATCGCCGGCGATGCTGAAGAGGCTGCAGCAGGCGGTGATCGACAACCAGAACGTGTTCAGCGTGCTGATGGACGCGGTGCGCTGCTGCTCGCTGGGGCAGATCACCAGCGCGCTGTTCGAGGTCGGCGGGCAGTACCGGCGCAGCATGTGAGTGCCCCCAGGGACGGGCTGCGCCCAGCCCGCCCCCCGCGGGGGTCAAGGAAACCTGGGACGGCCCGGCGTTTCCTTGCGAGCGCGGCACGCTGAAGGCTCTGGCCTCTCGCTGCCGTCGGTCTGCTCATTGGCCCGCGGCGCCCTTTCGCGCAGCGGCCGGACATCGAAGCAATCGTCGAACGCCAGCCTGGCCGGCCGCGGCCAGCGTCCGGCCTCACGGGTCGGCGCCGTCACCGGCCGGGCTCTGCCCCTGGCAAGGTGTTGGTGCCTTGCCTCGGCGAGACCGCCGTGCCTTCGCTCACCGTCACCGCCAAGGGCCGGATCACGCTGCGGCGCGAGCTGCTGCGGCACCTGGGTGTCGTTCCCGGCCAGAAGGTGCAGCCGGTCGAGATGCTCGCCGACGGCAGCCTGGCGCTGCAGGCAGCTCAGCCCCAGGGGCGGGACGCCTTCGTCGGCTGCCTGCCCAAGCCCGAGCGGGCACTGAGCGTCCAGGAGAGGAACGCCGCCATCGCCGACGGCTGGGCGGGCCGGCGGTGAAGGTCACGCTGGATTCCAACGCCCTGGTCCGGCTGGCCACCCAGGACGATCCGGGCCAGGCCGCCGCGGCGTGGCAGGCGCTGCGGCACGCCACGCTGATCGCGGTGCCGACGCCCGCCCTGTTCGGGCTGGTCTGGGTGCTGTTGCGTGGCTTCCGCTGCGCGCCCGACCAGGTCGCCCACGCGCTGCGCGTGCTGCTGCAGACACGGCATGTGGTCTGCGACACCGCGGCCGTGCTCGCGGGCCTGGCGCTGCTGGAAGGCGGCGATTTCGCCGACGGCGCGATCGCCCGACAAGGCGCCGCGCTGGGCGGCAACGAGTTCCTGTCGTTCGACCGGCAGGCCGTGACGCTGCTGCAGCGGCACAAGCACAAGGCCCGCCTGCTGGCGGCATGAGCGCGCCGGGCTGCCAGCAGCCGGACGCTGCTGTCCTTCGACACGCGCAAGACCGTCCTCAGGACGGTCTCGCGTCCGGTCTCAGTTCCCAAGCGCGAATCCCGGAGCACGCGGTGCGGAGGGTCCAGTGTGCTGCCGGCGCCGCCGCAGGGCCCGTCAGCGCTTCGGCGCCACCATCGCGAACATCGCCCCCTGCGGGTCCATGCATTGCGCGATCCAGCTGCCGCCAGGCACCTCCATCGGGCCGCTGACGACCTGGCCACCCCCGGCCTTGACGCGGCCGATCGCCGCGTCGATCGCGTCGACGTTGACGTAGTACAGCCAGCAGGCCTGCGGCACCTGCGGCGGGCGCTTCATCATGCCGCCGATCGCGTCGCCGCCGGCGCCGAAGAGCTGGTAGATGCCCATCTCGCCCATGTCGATCGCCTCGGCCTTGGTCCAGCCGAACATCGCGCTGTAGAACGCCCAGGCGGCGTCCAGGTCGCCGGCGTAGAGCTCGTGCCAGCCGATCGTGCCAGGGGTGCCCGCCGCCGGCTGCGGCGGCTGCTCGTCCATGTTGCCCTTGAACAGGCAGAACACCGCGCCCTGCGGATCGGCAACGACCGCGAAGCGGCCGACGCCGGGGATGTCCTCGGGCGGATGGTGCACGGCACCGCCGGCCCCGCGCACCCGCTCGGCCATCGCATCGACGTCGGCGACGCCGACATAGCCGGTCCAGTTCGGCGGCACGCCGCGCGCCGCCGCCTCGTCGGGCAGCGCCATCAGCCCGCCGACGCCGGTCTCGCCGGCCGACAGGATGGTGTACTTCATGCCGGGCATGCCGGCATCGGCGGTCTGCCAGCCGATCGCCTGGCGGTAGAAGGCTTCGGCGGCGGCGGCGTCGGTGGTCATCAGTTCGTACCAGACGAACGGGCTGGCGGGGCTGGGCATGGCGTCACTCCATTTCGGTTTCGGGGCCGCCACGATAGGCGCCGCAAGGCGCCGCGGCAAGGCCACGTCCAAGGGAGGCGGCCGCGCCGCGGCCCCCCGCCCTGGGCGCGCCTGCAGCCCTGGCGACGCCGTCCGAACCCGGTCCGACCCTGGACCGGCCTGCCGTGGCCTTCGCCACCGGCGACCGCGACCCCGGAAGACCTGCCCCGATGCGCTTCGACGGCAAGCGCTGGGCGCCGCCGCGCCCGCCGTTCAGCGGCGCCGGAAGCCCTCTTCCAGCACGAAGAACTGCGGCCCCAGCGCCTTCATCGGCTCGCGCAGCTTGTCCAGCTCGGCCGCCGGGCCGTGCACTTCCAGCTTGACGATGGCCGCGAGCTTCAGCGCCTCGCCCAGCAGCGCGCCGACGTTGTCGAGGTGGGCCAGCAACGCCGCCGCATCGTCGTAGCCCTCGCGGCAATGCGCGACCGAGCCGTTGAACGAGAACGCGTAGTGCACGCAGCCCGGCTCGTTGCGGGTCCTGGCGACGAACTGCGGGCCCAGCGCCTTGAAGGCGTCGAGCTGGCCCTCGTTGACCTGGAAATAGGGCACCAGGGTGCAGCAGGTGTCGAGTTCTTGCATCGAAGACTCCAGTCGGTTTGGTGGCACAGGCCGCCGATCGTAGGCAGACCGCAGCGCCGCCGATACCGGTGTATTCACCGTGGCACACTGGCCAGGCCGGTGTCGTCGCCGTCACACCGCCGCAACGGAGTCGCCCATGAACCCACCCGCCGTCATCCAGGCCTGGCACCAGGTCGTCCGCTCGCGCGACCTGAACGCGCTCGGCCGCCTGCTGGCCGACGAGGTCGTCTTCCACTCGCCGGTGGTGCACACACCGCAGCGCGGCAAGGCGATCACCTGGCAGTACCTGGCCGGCGCGATGCAGGTGCTGAACAACGCCGGCTTCCGTTACGAGCGCGAGATCTACGGTCAGCTCGATGCGGTGCTGGAGTTCGCCACCGAGATCGACGGCATCCAGATCAACGGCGTCGACCTGATCCGCTGGAACGACGCCGGCCAGATCGTCGACTTCAAGGTGATGGTGCGGCCGCTGAAGGCGGTGAACCTGCTGCACCAGCGCATGGCCGCGATGCTCGAGCGGCTGAAGCAGGGCCAGGCCCAGCAGAATCAGTAGGCAGGTGCGGCCTCAGGCCGCGGCGGTCTCCTCGGCCGGCGGCGGCCGGAAGCGCTGCACGACGTGCAGCGTCATGGCCTTGGCGAGCTCTTCTTCGCCCTGAAACACGGTGCCCAGGTCCTCGTTGCGAAGCAGCTGGGTCTCGTCGCTGCTGCGGCAGCGCAGCACGATCTCGATGCCCGGGTTGAGCGTCCGCGCGGTGGCGACCATCTGGCGGATGTCGATCGCGTCGGCGGTGGCGACCACCAGCATCGCCGCGGTCGCGATGTGGGCCTGCACCAGCACGGTGGGGTCCGACGCGTCGCCCGACACCGCCGCCACGCCCTGGCGCCGCAGGTCCTCGACCAGTTCGCGGTTCTGCTCGGCCACCACGTAGGGGATGCCGCGGGACGCCATCGCCTGGGCGATGCGCAGCCCGACCCGGCCGTGGCCGACCAGCACCACCTGCCCTGCCAGGTATCTGGACTCGGTGCTCGGCGGCAGTTCGGCGGTCGGATCCTCGCGTTGCTCGAGGCTGCGCGCGGCGGCCGAGCGCGCCAGCACCCAGTGGCGCACCGGCTCGACCGCCGCGAACAGCAGCGGGTTCAGCGCGATCGAGATCAGCGCGCCGGCCAGCACCAGGCTCATGCCTTGCGCCGGCAGCAGCCCGAGCGCGAGCCCCAGCCCGGCCAGGATGAACGAGAACTCGCCGATCTGCGCCAGGCTCACCGCGACCGTCAACGCGGTATTCAGCGGGTAGCGCAGCACCAGCACCAGCAACAGCGCGGCCAGCGTCTTGCCGAACATGATCACCGCGACGACGGCGAACACGCGGCCGGGATGCTGGGCCAGGATGGCCGGCTCGAACAGCATGCCCACCGCGACGAAGAACAGCACCGAGAAGGCATCGCGCAGCGGCAGCGACTCCTCGGCCGCGCGGTGGCTGAACTCGGACTCGCGCATCACCATGCCGGCGAAGAACGCGCCCAGCGCGAACGACACGCTGAACAGCGCCGCCGCGCCGTAGGCGATGCCGATCGCCGAGGCGACCACCGCCAGCGTGAACAGCTCGCGCGAACCGGTGCGCGTGACCTGCCACAGCAGCCAGGGCAGCACGCGGCGGCCGACCAGCAGCATCAGCGCGATGAAGGCGGCCACCTGCAGCAGGGTCTGGCCGATCGTCACCCACAGTGGCCGGGCGGCCGCTGCCGGGGCGGCCTCGCTGCCGCCCAGCACGCCGGCCAGCGGCGGCATCAGCACCAGGACCAGCACGCAGACCAGGTCCTCGACCACCAGCCAGCCGATCGCGATGCGGCCGTTCATGCTCGCCAGCAAGCCGCGCGATTCCAGCGCCTTCAACAGCACCACGGTGCTGGCGCAGGACAGCGACAGGCCGAGGATCAGGCCGCTGCCGGCGCCCCAGCCCCAGCCCCAGGCCAGCCCCAGGCCCATCAGCGTGGCCAGGGCCATCTGCACCACCGCACCGGGCACCGCGATGCGCCGCACCGCCAGCAGGTCGCCCAGCGAGAAGTGCAGCCCGACGCCGAACATCAGCAGCATCACCCCGATCTCGGACAGCTGCGCAGCGATCTCGAGGTCGGCGACGAAGCCCGGGGTGGCCGGCCCGATCATGATGCCCGCCAGCAGGTAGCCGACCAGGGCCGGCAGCCTGAAGCGCTCGGCGACGAAGCCGAGCAGCAGCGCGACGCCGAAGCCGGCGGCCAGCGTGGTGATCAGGGAGATGTCGTGGTCCATCGGCAATCGCTCTTCCGGGGTCGTCGGTTCTTCTTCGTCACCATCGGCGACGTCGCTCGGGCCAGCGATCGCTTGACCGCTGCGTTGACTGAGCGTCTGCCAGCGGTTCAGTTCCCGCGCCGGCGCGCTCGGGCGGCATTCGCCGGGCGGGCCGGCGACGACAATCAGGCGATGACCGCAGCACAACACCCTGGCGAGGCCGCCACCGAGCCGCAGAAGTTCATCGCCCGGCTGCAGCGCAGCCTGGCCGATGCCAGCTTCGTCAGGCTGACCCTGGCCCGGCCGCACGACGCCGACCCGACGCTGCACAAGCTGCTGGCCCGCCGCGTGGTGCTGCGCGGCGCGGACCACCTGTCGCTGGTGTGGCGCCATGCCACCCGCGACATCACCAAGAACCTGCCGCTGGCCGACGCGGTCGCGCTGCTGGCGTCGCTGATCGCCGCGAACTTCCACCACGCCCACCTGGTGACGCGCCAGCACGACGTCCAGCTGGCCTGGGGCAAGCGCGGCAGCTGGGACCTGCGCGTCGGCAGGCTGGCCGACACCCCGGCCCCGCTGGCTGCTGCCGTGGCCCATGACCAGGCGCGCCAGCATGCGCTGGCGCTGGACCTGCCGTTCCTCGCCGAGCTGGGCGTCACCGATGGCCGGCACCGGCTGATCCCGGCGATGGCGCGCAAGTGGCGGCAGATCAACAAGTTCGTCGAGGTGCTGGGCCACGCGATCGCGCAGTCGCCACTGGCCGGGCGGGAGCCGGCGCAGCCGGTGCGGGTGCTCGACTTCGGCGCCGGCAAGGGCTATCTGACCTTCGCGGTGCACCACCACCTGCTCGGCCTCGGTCGCGCGCCCGACGTGACCGGCGTCGAACTGCGCGAGGACCTGACCGCGCTGTGCAACACCGCGGTCGACCGCCTGGGACTGCAGGGGCTTCGCTTTGCCACCGGCGACGTGCGCAGCTTCAGCGACCCGGCCGGCAGCGGCCTGGACGTGATGATCGCGCTGCACGCCTGCGACATCGCGACCGACGTCGCGATGCACCGCGGCGTGGCCAGCGGCGCGGCGATCATTCTGTGCTCGCCCTGCTGCCACAAGCAGCTGCGGCCGCAGATGCGCAGCCCGGCGCTGCTGCAGCCGATGCTGCGCCACGGCATCCACATGGCCGAACAGGCCGAGATGCTGACCGATGCGCTGCGCGCGCTGCTGCTGCAGTCGCGCGGCTACGACACCCAGGTCTTCGAGTTCGTCTCGCCCGAGCACACCAGCAAGAACAAGATGGTGCTGGCGGTGCGCCGCGACCAAGCACCCAGTACCGCCCAGCAGACCGCGCTGCGCCGCCAGGTGGCCGAGCTGAAGGCCTTCTACGGCGTGCGCGAGCAGTACCTGGAGAGCCTGTTCGACGCCGAGGCCGGCGCGCCGCCGCCGCCCGCGGACCGGGCGGCGGCGGCCAGCACGGGCTGACCCGCCCCGGTGGCAACCAGCATGGCCGCACCCACTGGCAGCGGGCATGATCCGGCGTTGCCCAGCCGGAGTGGCGCATGCCCCTGCGAACCGACCCGATCCGCTCGACCCAGCACCGTGATCTGCTGAACGAGGCCGCCCGCGCCGCGCTCGCGCTGCAGGGCCGCAGCGCCGAGATCGAGGCCCAGCGCCACCTGCCGCAGGAAATCGCCGACGCGCTGGCCGGCGCCGGGCTGTACCGGATGCTGACGCCGCAGGTCCACGGTGGTCACGAGGTACACCCGGCCACCTTCTACGCGGTGGTCGAGCAGCTGGCCCGCGCCGACGCCGCCGCCGCCTGGTGCTGCTTCATCTCCTGCACGGCCAGCGTGCTGGCGGCCTACCTGCCCGAGGCCGAAGCCGCGGCGATCTTCGGCCGCCCCGACCTGAAGACCGCCGGCGTGTTCGCGCCGCGCGGCCGCGCGGTGGCCGCCGAGCAGGAAGGTGTGGCCGGCCTGCGGGTCACCGGCCGCTGGGCCTGGGGTTCGGGTGCACGCAATGCCGACATCGTCACCGCCGGCTGCCTGCTGATCGGCGACGACGGCAAGCCGGCGCTGCTCGCCGATGGTTCGCCGCGGGTGCTCAGCGTGGTCCTCGAGCGCAGCCAGGTCCGCTTGCTGGACAACTGGAACAGCCTGGGCCTGTGCGGCACCGGCAGCGGCGAGTTCGAGGTCAGCGACGCCTTCGTGCCGCTGGCGCGCAGCGCTTCGCTGTTCGACGGCCCGCGCATCGACACGCCGCTGTACCGCTTCCCGGTGTTCGGCCTGCTGGCGATCGCGATCGCCGCGGTGGCCACCGGCATCGCGCGCGAGGCGCTGGACCACTTCGTCACCGAGGCCGGCCGCAGCGTGCCGCAGGCCAGCACCAAGCCGCTGGCGGCGCGACCGGTGGTCCAGGATGCGGTGGCCCGCGCCGAAGCCAGGCTGCAGTCGGCAAGGGCCTGGTTGATGGCCACGATCGACGCCGCCTGGGCTGCCGCGCAGCTGAGCGGGCCGCTGACGGTGGAACACCGGCGCGACCTGCGGCTGGCGGCCACCCATGCGGTGCAGAGCTCGGCCGAGGTCGTCGACCGCGTCTACACGCTGGCCGGCGGCGCTGCGGTGTTTGCCGCCTCGCCGCTGCAGCGCGCGCTGCGCAACGTGCGCGTGGCCACCCAGCACATGATGGTCGGCGACGCGACCTACGAACTCACCGGCCGCCTGCTGCTGGGGGTGCCGACGAACGTCGCGATGCTGTAGCGCCACGGCGCCGGGGGCAGCGGCGAGCTCGCGGCCGCCTGACGGCCTGGTCGCCTCGACGCTGCGCCGCCGCCGTACAGCTCCAGGCTGACGATGCGCCGCTGCGCTGCCGCGCGCTCGATGCGTGCCTGGGCGTCGCCGCACAGGCTGGCTCGAGGGGTGCGTGCAATGGCCGCACGGCGCAGTACCGGGAAGACCCTCAGTCCAGCCATCCCCTGATCCGCGCCCCCAGCGCCTCACGGCTGATGCCATAGCGGTCGTGCAGCGTCGGCAGCGCGCCGGCGTCGAGGAAGGCATCGGGCAGTCCGGCGAGCTGGAAACCTGCGGGCTGCACGCGGTGGCGCAACAGCGCGCCGGCCACCGCCTCGCCGAGTCCGCCGATCACCGAGTGGTTCTCGGCGACGACGACCAGCCGGTGCCGGTAGCGCACCGCTTCGACGATCGCCGCCTCGTCCAGCGGCTTGATCGTCGGGCAGTGCAGCACCGCGACGCCGATCTTGTCCTTGGCCAGGTCCTGCGCCACCTCCAGCGCGCGCATCGTCAGGATGCCGCTGGAGATCACCAGCACGTCGGCGCCATCGCGCAGCAGCTTGGCCTTGCCGAGCTCGAACCGGTAGCCGTCGATCTCGTCCAGCACCAGCGGCACCTGGCCGCGCAGCAGCCGCATGTAGACCGGGCCCTGGTGCGCGGCGATCTGCGGCACGGCCTGCTCGATGTCGAGCGCGTCGCAGGGGTCGACGATGGTCAGGCCGGGGATGCCGCGCATCATCGCCAGGTCTTCGGTGGCCTGGTGGCTGGGGCCGTAGCCGGTGGTCAGGCCGGGCAGCGCGCAGCAGATCTTGACGTTCAGGTTCTCCTCGGCGATCACCTGGTGGATGAAGTCGTAGGCGCGGCGCGTGCCGAACACCGCATAGGTGGTGGCGAACGGCACCAGCCCTTCCTTGGCCAGGCCGCCGGCCGCACCCATCAGCAGCTGCTCGGCCATGCCCATCTGGTAGAAGCGCTCGGGGTAGGCCTGGGCGAACAGGTGCAGGTCGGTGTACTTGGCCAGGTCGGCGGTCAGGCCGACCACCTCGGGCCGGTTTGCGGCGTAGTCGACCAGCGCCTTGCCGAACGGCGCGGCCCTGACGCGCTGCCCTTCGGAGGCGATCGAGGCGATCATCGCCGAGGTGGTCAGGCGCGGCTTGCCTGCTGCAACGGACGTGTTCATGCGGAGGCTCCTTCGGGGCTCGCGGACGGCTGGGACTGGTCGAGGATCGCGAGGGCCTGCTGCCACTCGGGCGGGTCGACGCGGATGAAGTGGTTCTTCTCGCGCACCTCCAGGAAGGGCACGCCCTTGCCCATCAGCGTGTCGAACAGGATCACGCGCGGCCGGGCGTCCTTCAGTGCGCGCGCGGCGTCGAAGGCGTCGACCACCGCCGCCAGGTCGTTGCCCTGCACGCGCTGCACGTGCCAGCCGAACGCGGCCCACTTGTCGGCCAGCGGCTCGAAGCCGAGCACCTTGGTCGATGCGCCGTCGGCCTGCTGGTTGTTGACGTCGACCAGGCAGATCAGGTTGTCGAGCTGGTGGTGCGCGGCGGACATCGCCGCCTCCCAGGTCGAGCCCTCGTCGAGCTCGCCGTCGGACATGCTGTTGTAGACGAAGGCCGGGTTCTTCTTCTGCTTCAGGCCCAGCGCCATGCCCACGCCGATGACCAGGCCCTGGCCCAGCGAGCCGCCGGAGATCTCCATGCCCGGCGTGTAGGCGGCCATGCCCGACATCGGCAGGCGGCTGTCGTCGCTGCCGTAGGTCTCGAGCTCGCTCTCGGGAATCACGCCGGCCTCGATCAGCGCCGCGTAGTGTGCGATCGCGTAGTGGCCGTGCGACAGCAGGAAGCGGTCGCGGCCTTCCCATCCGGGTTCGGCGGGCTCGAGGCTCATCGCATGGCGATAGGCCACGGCCAGCACGTCGGCCCAGCCCAGGGCCTGGCCGATGTAGCCCTGGCCCTGGACGTCGCCCATGCGCAGGGCGTAGCGGCGGATGCGCCAGGCGGCGGCGGACAGCTCGGCGAGCCGGTCGGCGGAAATACTCATGATTGCTCCTTGATGTAGAGGGGTTCGGTCACTTCAGGATCGAGGCCGGCACGTACGAGACGAGCGCCAGCACGCTGAAGGCGACCAGGTAGAACGGGCCCAGCTCGCGCACGGTCTGGCCGACCTTGACCTTGGCGAGTGCGCTGGTGATGAACAGCGTGGTGCCGACCGGCGGCGTGTACAGGCCGATGGCCAGGTTGACGACCATCATGATTCCGAGCTGGGTCATGTCCATGCCGATCGAATTGGCCAGCGGCACGAACACCGGGGTCAGCAGCAGCACGGCGGCCGGCAGGTCGATGAACATGCCGAGGAACAGCATCAGCAGGTTCATCAGCACGATCACCAGCCACTTGGCATGCACGTTCTGCTGCACCCAGTGTGCGATGCCCTGCGGCATCTGGTCGAAGGTGAGCAGCCAGCCGATGGCCGCCGAGGCCATGATCACCAGCAGCACCACGCCGGTGGCCAGGCCGGCATGCACGATGGCATCGTTCAGCCGCTTCCAGCCCAGGTCGCGGTAGATCAGCGCCGACACGACACCGGCGTACAGCGTCGACAGCACCGCCACTTCGGTGGGGGTGGCGATGCCGAAACGCAGGAAGACGATGATCAGCACCGGCAGCACGATCGCCGGCGACGCATAGGCCATGTGGCGGCGGAAGGCGGGCCCGTCGAACTTCGCCGTCTCGCGCGGGAAGTTGCGCCGCTTGCCGACCCACCAGCAGGCGACCATGAAGCCGCCGCACATCAGCAGGCCCGGCATCACGCCGGCGACGAAGAGCTCGGCGATCGACGCGTTGGAGGTCAGCGCGAACAGGATCATCGGGATCGACGGCGGGATCAGGATGTCGATCGTCGCTGCCGCGGCCAGCGTCGCCGCCGAGAACGCGGCCGGGTAGCCGAGGCGCTTGTGCCAGGGGATCAGCAGCGAGCCGATCGCCGAAGCGTCGGCCACCGCCGAGCCCGAGACACCGCCGAACAGCGTCGACGACAGCACGCCCACCTGCGCCGGGCCGCCGTGGAAGCGGCCGATCAGCGCCGACAGCACGCCGACCAGGGCTTCGCCGAGCTTGCCGCCCATCATCAGCGTGCCGGTGAGCATGAAGAACGGGATCGCGATCAGCGGGAAGCTCTGCACCTGCGCCACCATCTGCTGCACCAGCAGGTCCAGCGGCACCTTGTCGGAGCTGGCCGCCGCGGCCATCGCGGCGAGCAGCAGCGCGTGGGCGATCGGCATCGCCGCGACCGCGCCGGCCATGAAGACCAGGAGAATCAATGCACTCATGTCGGTTTCCTCCGTGTCGATGTGCTTACCAGTGCGCCGCCGGCACCACCGGCTCCGCAGGCTGGGCGGCATCGGGCCGGGTGTGCCATGCCCGCCAGGCCGACTGCAGCGCCAGCAGGGCGAGCAGCGCCATGCCGCTCATCACGCAGCCGTAGGTGATGGAGCCGGGCAGCTGCAGGATCGGCGACTTCTCGTCGTGCACGATCTCCAGCATGCGGAACGTGGCGACCGCGAGCGTGGCGTACAGCGCCGCCACCACGCACCAGCCGACGGTGGCGACGATGCGCCGCGCGGCGGCCGGCAGGGCCTCCATCAGGAATGTCGTGGCGATGTGCGCACCGTGCTGCGCGGCGATCACCACGCCGGCGATCACCAGCCACGGGAACAGCAGCTCGGGCACTTCGTTGGCCCATTGCAGGCTGGTGCCGGTGGCATAGCGCAGCACCGTGTTGGCCACCAGGATCACGAAGATCACGCTGGTGGACAGCCACAGCAGCACGCGGCACAGGCGCTCGACGGCCCGATCGACGGGCCCTGGTCTGATTGCTTGCATCCTTGTCTCCTATTCGACGAAGGGCCGTGCCGGCCCTCCAGGCTTCAGTGCGTCTGCGCGGCGGCGACGACCTTCTTGACGTACGGCCCGATCGCGGCGGACTCCCACTTCGCGACCACGTCCGCGGTGGCCTTGGCGAAGGCCGCCTTGTCCGGCGTCGTGACCTGCACGCCCTTGGACTTGAGGTCGGCCAGCAGCTTGTCGTCGGCCTCTTGCGACAGCTTGCGCTGCAGCGCGGTGGCTTCGGCGGCGGCCTCGGTCACGGCCTTGCGGTCGGCGTCGGACAGCTTGTCCCAGCTGCGCTTGCTGATCAGGAACGGCGTCATCTGGAACTGGTGGTTTGTCAGCGCCAGGTGCTTCTGCACCTCGTAGAGCTTGCTGGCGTGGATGTTGACCAGCGGGTTCTCCTGGCCGTCGACCACACCCTGCTGCAGCGCCACGTACAGCTCGGCGAACTTGATCTGCTGCGACTCGGCGCCCAGCGACTTCATGATGTCCACCAGCGTCGCGTCGGGCGGCACGCGCATCTTCAGGCCCTTCATGTCCTCGACCTTGGCGATCGGGCGCTTGCTGTTGGTCATCTGGCGGATGCCGTTGTCCCAGGTGCCGAGCAGCACCAGCCCCTTCTCGGCGGACTTGTCGGCCAGCTCCTTGCCCAGCGGACCGTCGAGCAGCTTGAAGGCCGCGGCCGCGCTTCCGAACAGGAAGGGCATGCCGAAGGCGGCGTACTCCGGTACCGCGTTGGCGACCGCGCCCTGCGAGTTGGCGCTCAAGTCGAGCGCGCCGGTGCGCAGCGCGGTCACCATCGCAGCGTCGTCGCCGAGCTGCCCCGACGGCGCGATCTGCACCTCGATGCGGCCGCCGGACTTGGCCTTGAGCGCTTCGGCGAACTTGACGGAGGCCTCGTGGCGCGGGTTGCCGATGGCGGCGCCATGGCCGAGCGTCAACTTCAGGGTCTGGGCCTGGGCCGCGAAAGGCAGCGCGGCGATGGCGGCGGCCGCCAGAGCGGCGCGGACGAAGGTGGTGCGTTGCATTGTCTTGTCTCCTGTTCGGGAATCGAGATCAGTGGATCAACATGCCGCCGTTCACGTCGAGCGTGATGCCGGTGCAGTAGGCAGACAGGTCGCTGGCGAGGAACACGCAGGCGCCGGCGATGTCGCTGGCACGGCCCAGGCGGGCCAGCGGGATCGACTCGGCGATCTCGGCCTTCTTGGCGTCCGTCAGCTTGCCCTGGGTGATGTCGGTCTCGATCAGGCCCGGGGTGATGCTGTTGATGCGGATGCCGTCGATGCCGAACTCGCGCGCCATCGCCTTGGCCAGGCCCAGCACGCCGGCCTTGGCCGCCGAGTAGTGCGGGCCGCCGAAGATGCCGCCGCCGCGCTGCGCCGACACCGACGAGATGCAGACGATCGAACCGCTGCGGCCCGCCTTCATCGCCGGCAGCACCGCCTGCGACATGTACAAGGTGCCGCGCAGGCTGACGTCGAGGATGCGGTCGTAGTCGGCGCCGGTGATGTCGAGCGTCTTCACCGGCTGGGTGATGCCGGCGTTGTTGACCAGGATGTCGATGCGGCCGAAGGCCTTCAGCACCTGCGCGGCGGCGGCCTCGCAGGCAGCCTTGTCGGTGACGTCGGCGACCAGGCCGAGGTGGCCTTCGCCGAGCTGGGCGGCGGCGGCCTGCGGGTCGGCGCGCGCCAGGTCGAGGATGGCGACGCGCGCGCCTTCGGCGGCCATGCGGCGCGCGGTGGCGAAGCCCAGGCCGTTGAGCCCGGCGCCGCCGGTGATGACGGCCACTTTGTTGTCGAGAAGCATCGGGAAGTCTCCGAAGAAGAGTGAGGAAGCGAGGCGGGGGATCCCCGCCGGATCGACCGGCGGCCGATCCGTGGAACGAATCTTCGGATCGGGCTTGGTTGAAGACAAGCGAAGTCTTGTCAACGTAAGATGACGTTCTGTCATCTGACCCGAGGGTTCACCCGATGGCTGCGATTCCCCCGATCACCAACCTGCAGGCCTTCGAGGCCGTGGCGCGCCGGCGCAGCTTTGCCATCGCGGCGAACGAGCTGCACCTGACGGCGTCGGCGGTCAGCCACCAGATCGCGCGGCTGGAGGACTTCCTCGGCGTGCGCCTGTTCGAGCGCAGCGCGCACGGCGTGCGCCTGAGTCCTGCGGGAGAGCGCTACCTGTCGCGCGTGGGTGGGGCGATCACCGCGCTGACGACCGCGACCGACGACCTGCGGCAAGGCCTGAGCAACAGCCTGTACGTGCATTGCGCGCCGAGCCTGGCGTCCTTGTGGCTGATGCCGCGGCTGCACGAGTTCGCGCGCGCCCACCCGGAGATCACGCTGAACCTCTCGGCCGCGCATACCCACAGCGACTTCGCGCTCGGCCAGGCCGACATCGACATTCGCTACGGCGTGCCGAACTGGCCGGAGCTGGTGGTCGAGCCGCTGTTCGAGGAGCGCATCCTGCCGCTGGCCAGCCCGGCCTACATCCGCGACCACCGGCTGCGGCGCGTCGAACAGTTGCTCGAACTGCCGCTGATCCAGAGCAATGTCAGCGTGGTGCAGTGGTCGGACTGGTTCAGCGCCTTCACCGACAGGCGCGCGCCCGACCGCTTCAGCGTGCGTTTCGACCGCGCGCAGATGTCGCTGGACGCCGCCTCACAAGGCCTCGGCGTCGCGCTCGAGAGCGCGACCATGGCCGGCAAGCACATCAGGGAAGGCAAGCTGCGCCCGCCGTTCGGAACCGACAAGGCCATCGAGGTCAAGGCGCATTTCGCGGTCTATCCTGCCAGGCACGGCAAGCGTCCGCCGGTCGAGGCTTTCCTGGCCTGGGTGCATGGTCAGGCGGCGAAGGGATGAACGTGGCGCTGCGCCGTTCGGCCCGGGGCCGCTCCTCACCCCATGGGGTCTGCGGCCTGGCCGTCGGCCGCCACCGCCGCCTCGATCATCGCGACGAAGGCGCGGGCCGCCGGCGACAGTTCCGAGCGCTGGCGCAGGGCCAGCAGCAGCAGCCGCTCGACTTCCAGCCCGCTCAGTCGCAGCATCACCAGGTCGAGCGCACGGGTGTACAGCGCAGCCGCCGAGCGCGGCAGCACGGCCACGCCGAGTCCGCTGGCGACCATGCGGCACATCGAGTCGAAGCTGCGCACCTGCACGCGGATGCGCAGCGACAGCCCCGACGCCTCCGCGGCCGCGATCACCTTGCGCGTCAGCGATGCGCGGCGCGCCAGTGCGATCTGGTCGAACCCGAGCGCCTGCGCCACCGGCACTTCGTGCAAGCCAGCCAGGACATGCCTGCGCGGCGTCAGCAGCACCAGTTCGTCGCGGTTGCACGGGATGGTCTCCAGGCCTTCGACCGGGACGTTGTCGCCGATCACCGCCAGCTCGAACTCGCCCTTGTGCACCGCGCGGATCGCGTCCTCGCTGAGCAGGTCCTCGAGTTCGATGCGCACCTCGGGATGCCGCTCGGCATATTGCGCCAGCAGCACCGGCAGAAAGCCACCGAAGGCCGACGGGTTGGCACAGAGCCGCAGGTGCTCGGTGGCACCGGCGCGAAAGTCGTCGACCGACTGCGCCAACTGCTCCAGCCTGGAGATCACCTCGACCGCCAGGCGGTGCACGGTCTGACCTTCGCGGGTCGCCGACACGCCGCGCTGACCTCGCTGCAGCAGCGCGACACCGCAGTGTTGCTCCAGTTCGGCGACACGCTTGCTCGCCGCCGCGAGCGAGATGCCGAAGCGGTTGGCTCCCGCGGTGAGGCTGCCGGCGTCGAGCGCGGCGACGAACAGGCGCAGCGTGACGAGGTCGAAGCGGTTGAGGTTGATCACGGCGACTTCACACGGCGACTGCGGGCTCAACGGCCGGGAAAGGAGTCCTCAACGGATCGTGAATGGCGCCGCCGAGGCAATGGATGAAGCATAGAGGCTTCTGCGCAATGCGCCGGAAAACAGGAGAACCCATGACCCGCTTCCTCTCGTTCATCGCGCTGGCCGCTGCATTCACCGGCGTGGCGCCCGCCGCCGCCCAGTCGTGGCCGAGCCGGCCGGTGACCGTGATTGTTCCCTTTCCCGCCGGCGGGGGCACCGACGCCTTCGCCCGACCCTTGTCGGCACAGCTGACGAAGCAGCTCGGCCAGCAGCTCGTCATCGAGAACCGCGGCGGCGCCGGCGGCAACCTCGGCGCCGGCATCGCGGCCAAGGCAGCCCCCGACGGTTACACCTGGTTCATGGGCGGCGTGCACCACACGATCGCGCCGTCGGTCTATCCGAAGCTCGACTACCACCTGGCCAACGACTTCGTCCCGGTGGCGCTGGTCTCGAGCGTGCCGCAGGTGATCGTCGTCAACCCGAAGAACATCGCGGCGACCGACCTGAAGGGGCTGATCGCCTACCTCAAGGCCAACCCCGGCAAGGTGAGCTACGGCTCGGCCGGCAACGGCTCGTCGCATCACCTTGCGGGCGAGCTGTTCAAGGCGCAGACGCAGACCTTCGTCATCCACGTGCCCTACCGCGGCGCGGGTCCGGCGCTGCAGGACCTGATGGGCGGCCAGGTCGACATGATGTTCGACGGCCTCGGCTCGTCGGCCAACCACATCAAGGGCGGGCGGCTGAAAGCGATCGCGGTCGCCGGCGACAAGCGCGCGCCGGGCTTCGCCGACGTGCCCACTGCGGCCGAAGCCGGCCTTCCCACCTACAAGGTCAGCACCTGGTACGGGCTGTGGGCGCCGAAGGGCACGCCCGCGCCGGTGGTCGAGCGCATGGCCAGCGAACTGAAGAACGCCTTCGCATCGAAGGAGCTGCAGGCGGCTTGGGCCAATCTGGGCGCCGAGCCGCCGACGCTCGTCGGCAAGGCCTTCGGCGACTTCGTCGCCGGCGAGACCAGGCGCTGGGCCGACGTGGTCAAGGCCGGCAACATCAAGGCCGACTGATCCTCTCCGGGCGAGGCGCCGTGGGCACCCGATCGCCGCTCGGCGACGAGATCAGCTTCCGCAAGCTGCAATCGCTGCTCGCCTTCATCGAGACCGGCAACCTCGCACGGGCAGCGGAGCGGCTCGATACCTCCGCCGTCAGCATTCACCGTGCACTGCATTCACTCGAGGAGGCCCTGAGCTGCCCGCTGTTCCAGCCGAAGGGGCGGCAGCTGGCGCCCACCGATGCCGCGCTCGAACTGGCCGATGCCGCGCGCGACGTGCTGCGGCGCATGTCCGAGGGCATCCGCGCCACGCGCGAGGCGGCCGGCTACGGCAGCGACCGGCTGCGCATCGGCTCGCTGTTCTCGCTGACCAGCCGCACCGTGCCGAGGGTCGTCATCGCGCTGAAACGCCGGCGCGAGGACCTGCAGGCCGAACTCGTGCTCGGCTCCAACGCCGACCTGCTGCAGAAGCTGCGCGCCGGCGAGATCGATGCGGCGCTGATGGGTCACCTCGGCGGCGACCGCGACATCGAAAGCGAAGTCCTGTTCGAGGACGAGATCGGCTTTGCCGCGCCGACCCGATCGCCCTACGCGCGCCAGACCGCGGTCGACCTGGCCGACTGCGCCGAGGACCGCTTCGTCAGCCTCAGCGAGGGCTTCGTCACCTTCGAGGGATTCACCGAAGCCTTCCGCATCGCCGGCTACGCGCCCCAGGTCGTGATGCGCACGGGCGACATCTTCTCGTTGATGAACCTGGTGCAAGGCGGTGTGGGCTGCACGCTGCTGCCGGGCCGGATCCGCCCGGCTCTGCCCGAAGGCGTGACGCTGGTGCCGCTGGCCGCGCCCTTTCGCATGCGTCAGTCGATCGCGCTGCACTTCCTGCGCCGCCGCGAACGAGACCCCAATCTGCTCGCCCTGCTGGCCATCTGCCGCAGCACCAGGGGCGAGCTCTCATGACCCGGCACCCGCGCGACGTTACGGCGGGCGAAACGACCGTGCACGCAGCGTCATTGATGGCGTCCCGATCCGCACCTAAGGTCGCGGTCCATAAGGCGGCATCGACGTCCGCCGAACTGGAGACAGCTGCATGAACCCTCACTGGATCTCGATCGGTGCGCTCGGCGCCATGTTCGTCGTCGCGACCGCGTTGCCGATCAACATGGGCGTGCTCGCCTTCAGCGGCGCCTTCCTCGTGGGCACGCTGGTGGCCGGCATGGGCGCCAAGGCGATCATGGCGGGCTTCCCCGCCGACCTCTTCCTGACGCTCGTCGGCATCACCTACCTGTTCGCGCTGGCGCAGAACAACGGCACGATCGACTGGCTGGTGAGCCTGGCGGTGCGCGCGGTGGGCGGGCACATCGCCGCGATCCCGTGGATCATGTTCCTGATCGCCGCGGCGCTGACCTCCGTCGGCGCAGTGAGCCCGGCGGCAGTGGCGATCATCGCGCCGATCGCGCTCGGCTTCGCCGCCAAGCACGGCATCAACCCGCTGATGATGGGCCTGATGATCATCCACGGCGCGCAGGGCGGTGGCTTCTCGCCGATCAGCATTTACGGCGGCATCACCAACAAGATCGTCGCCAAGGCCGGCCTGCCGCTGTCGGAGATGACGACGATGTTCGCGAGCTTCAGCGTCAATCTCGCGGTGGCGCTGGCGCTGTTCGTGCTGATGGGCGGACTGAAACTGATGCGCCGCAGCGCCGGCGCGCCGGTCGGCCTGGCGCCGATTGCGCCGGTCGCGCGCGCCCAGCGCGGCCCGCAGGTCTTCGGCGACGCCGAAGGCGAGTCCTTCGCCGAAGAACGGCAGACGCGGGAAAACGCCTCGTCGATGCTCGGCCAGGCCGACAACGCTGCGGCCGCCGACGGTTCGCAGGTGTACCGCGTGATCACCACATTGGGCCTCGCCACGCTCGCCGTGCTGACGCTCGCCTTCAAGATGGACATCGGCTTCGTGTCGATCTCGATCGGCCTGCTGCTGAGCCTGCTGCAGCCGAACCTGCAGAAGAGCGCGCTCGGCCAGGTCTCGTGGCCGGAGATCATGCTCATCGTCGGCGTCAGCACCTTCGTCGGCGTGATGGAGAAGATGGGCACGATAGAGTTCGTCGGCCACAGCGTCGCGCAGCTCACCTCGCCGCTCGTGGCCGCGCTGCTGCTGTGCTTCGTCGGCGCGGTGATCTCGGCCTTCGCGTCCTCGACCGCGGTGCTGGGCTCGCTGATCCCGCTGGGCGTGCCCTTCCTGCAGGGCGACAACGCCGGCATGGCGATCGGCTTCATCGCCGCGATGGCCGTGTCTTCGACGATCGTCGACGTCAGCCCCTTCTCGACCAATGGTGCGCTCGTGCTGGCCAATGCCAAGGGCGTCGACCGCAACCGCTTCTTCCGCCAGCTGATGCTCTACGGCGCCGGCGTCACCTTGATCGCGCCGGTCGTCGTCTGGCTGCTCTTCGTCGTCCTCTGACCCACCTCTCGCCGGCCCATCCCATGACCCACAGGACCTGGACCACCCGCGCCGACAACCGAGCGGCACGCCTGGCACGCGCCGGGCAGGCGCTCGGTGGGCGGCTGCGCGGCAAGCTCGCCGCCGCCGACGCGATCACCGAGCTGCTCGAAGCGGTGATCGAGCCGCATGATCGCGTCTGCCTGGAAGGCAACAACCAGAAGCAGGCCGACTTCCTGGCCCAGGCGCTGGTGCGGCTCGACCCGCAGCGCGTGCACCACCTGCACATGGTGCAGTCGGTGCTGGCGCTGCCCGAGCACCTGGACCTGTTCGACACCGGCATCGCCGCGAAGCTGGACTTCAGCTTCTCCGGCCCGCAGGGCGCGCGGCTGGCCAGGCTGGTGGCCGAAGGCCGCATCGAGATCGGCGCGATCCACACCTACCTCGAGCTGTTCTCGCGCTACTTCGTCGACCTGACGCCGAAGGTCGCGCTGGTCGCCGCGCACGCGGCCGATGCGGCGGGCAACCTCTACACCGGGCCGAACACCGAGGACACGCCGGCAATCGTCGAAGCGACCGCCTTCTCCGGCGGCATCGTGATCGCCCAGGTCAACGAGCTGGTGGCCGAGGGCGCGCTGCCGCGCATCGACATCCCGGCCGACTGGGTCGGCTTCGTCGTGCAGGCGCCACGCCCCAACTTCATCGAGCCGCTGTTCACGCGCGACCCGGCGCAGATCAGCGAGATCCAGGTCCTGATGGCGATGATGGCCATCAAGGGCATCTACGCCGAATACGGCGTGCAGCGGCTGAACCACGGCATCGGCTTCGACACCGCGGCGATCGAGCTGCTGCTGCCGACCTATGCCGAATCGCTCGGCCTCAAGGGCCGGATCTGCCGGCACTGGGCGCTGAACCCGCACCCGGCGCTGATCCCGGCGATCGAGGCCGGCTGGGTCGAGTCGATCCACTCCTTCGGCTCCGAGCTGGGCATGGAGGACTACATCCGCGCACGTTCGGACGTGTTCTTCACCGGCCCGGACGGCTCGCTCAGAAGCCACCGCGCGTTCTGCCAGGCCGCGGGCCACTATGCCTGCGACCTTTTCATCGGCTCGACACTGCAGATCGACCTGCACGGCAACAGCTCGACGGCCACGCTCGGCCGCATCGCCGGCTTCGGCGGCGCAC
The DNA here is from genome assembly GCA_016790515.1 of Burkholderiaceae bacterium. Lineage (GTDB taxonomy): Bacteria > Pseudomonadota > Gammaproteobacteria > Burkholderiales > Burkholderiaceae_C > Pseudaquabacterium. The sequence continues at coordinate 20,363 of JAEUOY010000124.1, forward strand.
CGAACATGGGCGCCGACGCACGTGGCCGCCGCCACGTCAGCCCCGCCTGGCTGAAGGCCGGACGCGAGGCCCGCCAGGGCCGCACCGGTGCCGCCGGCACGCCACGCGGCCAGAAACTCGTCGTGCAGATCGTCGAGACCTTCCGCGAGCACATGCAGCCGGCGTTCGTCGAGCACCTGGACGCCTGGCAGCTCGCCGAGCAGTCCGGCATGCAGTTGCCGCCGATCATGATCTACGGCGACGACGTGACCCACATCCTCACCGAGGAAGGCATCGCCAACCTGCTGCTGTGCCGCAGCGACGAGGAGCGCGAGCAGGCGATCCGCGGCGTCGCCGGCTACACCGCGATCGGCCTCGCCCGCGACAAGCACATGGTCGAGAACCTGCGCGACCGCGGCGTCATCCGCCGTGCACAGGACCTCGGCATCGACCCGCGCGACGCCACCCGCAACCTGCTGGCCGCCCGCAGCATGCGCGACCTGGTGCGCGCGTCCGGCGGCCTCTATCAGCCGCCCAGGCGATTCCGCAACTGGTGAACCGGAGAACGACATGAGCCTTCACGCGGGCATCGAAGCCCTGGACTTCTGCTACGACGGCGAGCGCGCCATGGCACCGTTCGCACCGGTGCTGGTCGGCGTCGTCGGCTCCGGCAACCTGGAGGTGCTGCTCGAGCCGGACGAGCCGGGCGCCGCGCCGCAGTGCCACGTCAGCGTCGAGACTTCGGCGCGTGGCTTCGGCCCGATCTGGGCGGCGGTGCTCAGCGACTTCCATGCCCGGCACTCACTGGCCGGCGTGAAGGTCTCGATCCACGACATGGGCGCAACGCCGGCAGTCGTCAGCCTGCGGCTGGACCAGGCGGTCGCCGAACTCTCGACCGGAGGCCGGCCGTGATCAGCTGGGCCGAATGCTCGGCGCGCGAACGGCTGGCGCAGTTGCTCGACGCCGGCAGCTTCCACGAATGGCTGCCGCCGGCCGCGCGCGTGATGAGCCCGCACCTCGCGCAGCTGGGCGTGCCCTGCGCCTTCGACGACGGCGTGGCGATCGGCCGCGGCCGGCTCGACGACCGCCCGGTGTTCGTCGCCGCGCAGGAAGGCGCCTTCATGGGCGGCGGGGTCGGCGAGGTGCACGGCGCCAAGCTGGTCGGGCTGCTGCAGCGCGCCCTACGTTGCAGTCCCGGCGACCGGCCGCAGGCCGTGCTGCTGCTGGCCGACTCGGGCGGCGTGCGGCTGCACGAGGCCAATGCCGGCCTGATCGCAGTGTCGGAGGTGATGCGTTCGCTGCTCGACGTGCGCGCTGCCGGCATCCCGGTGATCGTGCTGATCGGCAGCGCCAACGGCTGCTTCGGCGGCATGGGCATCGTCGCGCGCTGCGCCGACCATGTGGTGATGAGCGACATCGGCCGGCTGGCGATGTCGGGCCCCGAAGTGATCGAGGCCTCGCACGGTGTCGACGAGTTCGATTCGAGAGACCGCGCGCTGGTCTGGCGCACCACCGGCGGCAAGCACCGCTGGCTCAGCGGCGACTGCGACGCACTGGTCGAAGACGACGTGCAGGCCTTCCGCCGCGCCGCGATCAGCGCGCTCGGCGCCTCGCGACCGGTGACGCTCGCAGTGCTGGAGGCCGAGCACCGCCTGTTGGCCGAGCGGCTGGCCCTGCTGCCCGAAGGCCTGGACGGCGACGCCGAGGCGCCCACGCTGTGGGCCCGCCTCGGCGTGCACGACCCCGGCCGCATTGCCCAGATGGACGTGGCCCAGGTGCGCAGTCTGCGCACCCGCAGCGAGGAGTGACGAAGATGGACTGGACGACGCTGGCCACCCGGCTCTTCGGGCCCGAGCACGGCATTCGCGCCGACGGCGACTTCCTGCACGGGACGGCGACCTTCGACGGCGCGCCGATCGAAGTGGTCGGCACGACGAATCATGCGCCGATCGGCGTGCGCCTCGCGCTGGCGCAGGCGCGGGTGGTGCTCGACACGATGCGCCGGCACCCCGGGCGGCCGATCCTGCTGCTGATCGACACCCAGGGGCAGCAGTTGCGCCGCCACGACGAGCTGCTCGGCATCAACCGCGCGATGGCGCACCTGGGCCTGTGCATCGACCTGGCGCGGCGGCGCGGCCATCGCGTGCTCGGCCTCGTCTACGACCAGGCGCTGTCCGGCGGCTTCATCACCTCGGGGCTGATCGCCGACGCCTGCGACGCGCTGCCGGAGGCCGAGATCCGCGTCATGCGCCTGCCGGCGATGGCCCGCATCACCAAGCTTGCGCCCGAGCTGCTGGAAGAACTTTCGCGGTCGAACCCGGTGTTTGCGCCGGGCGTGGCGAACTATGTCGCGATGGGCGGCGTGCGCTCGCTGTGGCAGGGCGACCTGGCTGCGGCGCTGCGCGCGGCGCTGGCCGAGGCGCCGACCTCGGACCAGCGCGCCCGGGACGGCGCGCAGCGCGGCGGGCGGCGACGGGCGGCCAGCGTCGTGCAGCAGGTGCTCGAGGCCGCGTGACCGCTCGAAGGGGGAACACGATGCACCCGCTGCGCCGGCATCAGCTGGCGATTCCATCGACCGCCGGGTGGCGCGACATCCTCGCCGCCGACTGGGACGACGAACTCCGCGATGCCCTCGTGCACTGGGCGGCGCACGGCCTGCCGCTCGTCGTGACACGGCAGCGCGTGCCGCGCCGCCACGCCACGGCCCCGGTGTCGCTCGGCCTGTGCCTGCCCGAGCGCTGGCGCCGCCGGCTCGTTGCGCTGCAGCTGCCGTGGCACCGGATCGCGCTGTTCTCCGAGTTCCCTACCCTCGCGCAGGCGCTGTGCGAGCTGCCCAGGACCGACCATCCGGCACTGCGCACGGCCGCGGCCGAACTCGGCGCGCGCGGGCTGCGGGCTCGGGTCTACGGCAGCGTCGGCTGGCAATGCCTGACCGGCCTGCGCTATGTGCACGAGCGCAGCGACCTCGACCTGTGGGTGGCGGTCGATGGCGAGCGAGAGGCCGACGAGGCAGCCGCCGTGCTCGATCGCTGCATGGCGCCGACGCTGCGCGTCGATGGCGAACTGGTCTTCACCGACGGCATGGCCACGGCCTGGCGCGAATGGCGCCACTGGCGGGCCGGGCGCTGCAGCAGCCTGCTCGTCAAGCGGCTGGACGGGGCGGATCTGCTGCAGCGCGTGCCGCCGGTGGCCGATCAACGGGCCCTGGCCTGCGCCGCATGAGCGCTGCCTCGCCCTGCCGGACGCATGCGGCGCAGCGCTGGTCCGCTGCCGCGATCGGCCGCGCCGCGACGCTGGCGCTGCACGACGAGCTGGCGCTCGCACCCAAGCCGGGGCTGGTGTCCTTCGTGGACAGCGGCAGCCACGACGACATGGACGCGCAGACCTTCATGCGCAGCCTGTTCGCGCTGCACGGCTATTTCGTGCGCATCGCCGAACTCGGCGCCGCGGGCGCGCCGTTCGCGGCGCTGGAACGCTGCGGGATCGAAGCCGAGGCACGCATGCTCGCCGCCACCGGCGGCATCAACACGCACCGCGGCGCGATCTTCATGCTCGGGATGCTGTGCGCGGCCTGCGCGGCGACGCAGTCCGCCGGCCAGACGACCACGGCCGGCACCCTGCGCACGGCACTGCAGCAGCGTTGGGGCCACGCGCTCGCGGCACGCAAGCTGCGGGTATCGACGCTGCCCGGCGGGATCGCGGCGCGGCGCCACGGCCTGCGCAGCGCGTCGCAGGAGGCGGCGCTCGGATTTCCGGCGCTGTTCGAGGTCGCCGTGCCCGCGTGGGCGCGGGCCCGCCGGTCCGGCCTCGACCAGGCACGGCTGCACCTGCAGGTCTTCTTCGAGATCATGGCCGTGCTCGACGATGCCAACCTGGCGCATCGCGGCGGGCTCGACGGACTGCGCCATGCCCGCGAGCATGCGCGTGCCTTCCTGGCGACTGGCGGCGCATCGAGCCCGCAGGCCTGCCAGCAGGCATGGCGCATCCACCGAGACTTCGTCCAGCGCCGGCTGTCGCCGGGCGGCTGCGCCGACACGCTGTCGGCGGCCTGCTTCCTGGAGCGGATCGGCGCGCTCGGCTGAGGCGACGGCATGGGCTACGCGCTGCTGTTTTCGGGCCAAGCCGGGCAGCATCCGGACATGCTGTCCTGGTTGCAGCCCGACGAGACGGTCGAGGCGGTCGAGCGGCGGCTCGGCGCCGACTGGCGCCAGCGGCTCGCCGATCCGGCATGGGCCGGCGACAACGCACGCGCCCAGTGCCTGATCACCGGACTGTCGCTTGCAGTGTGCCGGCAGCTTGCTGCCGAACTGGGTCCACCGGCGATCGTGGCCGGCTACAGCGTCGGGGAACTGGCGGCATTCGCCGCGGCTGGCGTGTTCGACGCGGCCACCGCGCTGCAGCTGGCCGAGCGGCGCGCCGCCTGCATGGACGCTGCCGCTGCCGCCGTCCGCACCGGCCTGATGGGCCTCCATGCCCGCAACCCCGATGAACTGTGCGACCTGTGCGGACGCTTCGACCTGGACCTCGCGATCCGGCTCGGCCCAGGCAGCGCCGTCGTCGGCGGCCCGGTAGCGGCGCTCGCCGCGGCGGCGCAGCACGCCGAAGAGGTGGGGCTTCGGGCAACACCGCTGAATGTCGCACTCGCGTCGCACACGCGCTGGATGCGCCCGGCACTGGCCCCGTTCGCCGCGGTTCTCGACCAGGCCGTGCTGGCGCGGCCGGCGCTGCCGCTGGTCAGCAACGCGCTGGGCCGCATCCATTCCGCCAGGCAGGCCCGCGAAGCACTCGTGCGGCAGATCGCCGAGCCGGTGCGCTGGGACGAATGCCTCGACCTGGTCCAGGCCCAGCGGGTGGAGGTCGTGCTCGAAATCGGACCGGGCCAGGCGCTGGCTCGGATCTGGAACGAGCGCCATCCGGCGATCCCTGCACGGTCCGCCGACGAGTTCCGCAGCCGGTCGACCGTGCTCGCCTGGGCCGGGCGGCATCTGGCAATGCGATGAGGAAGCGCCCGCGGGCAGCGTGGCCGGTGGACTGCCGCTGCCTGCAGGCCGCGAGTCCGCGCGGCTCGCCGCAACGGGTACATCGCTGGGCCAGCGCTGCTCTCGTCCCAGGCGCTGCCCGGCGATACCCCGCCATCCCATCGCCGACGGGCCCATACGTCGACCCGGGCGCCGGAATGAAGGAACCGGTCGGCGTCGCGCGACATCGACCCGTTGACCTGTTTGGCGCGCCAGGGCGGACCGTACCGCGAACGCGCCGGCGAGCTGCTGGACGCGCGTGGCAAGGTCGCGCTGGCCACGCTGGCGCCCGCCGCGCGCGCCACCGCGGCCGCCCTGCACGAGGCGCAGATGGCGGCACACCTGGTCGACCGCCTCGACAGCGCGCAGCCGGTGGTGCTGGAAGGCCCGTTCGCGCACGACCCGGTCCTCGTGCAGGTGCTCGCGGCACGGCTGCCCGACGGTGCGCTGCAGCTGGTCGGCGAGGGACTGGAGGGCACCGTGCACGGTACCGCGATGCTGGCCCGCTGGACCCAGGCCCGGCTGGACCGCCAGGTGACCTGCCATGCCTTTCTCGGTCGACGAACGCCGCCCGCTGCTGGCCACGCCCGGCATCGGCCCCGTTGTGGTGGCCCGGCCGGAACAAGCCGGTTCCGAGTCGCTGGCGGCATCGGCTGCAGCCGGCGCAGCACACGCGGTGCATGCGGTCGCGCAGGCCTTCGGCAGCGCCGCGTGGGGCAATCGGCGCGCGGCGCTGGAATGGGCCCCGCATCCGGCCACCCAGGGTGCGCGCACCGACGGCGCGGCAGGCCGTCAGCGGTGGGCCGTGCGTCAGCAGGAACTGGCGCCAGGTCTGCGCCGCGGCCGACAGCGGCCGGTCGTGCCGGTGCAGCACGCACCCGTCCAGCCGCTTGGGCATCTCGGGCAGGTCAAGCACGACCAGGCGACCGGCCCCGAGCTCGACCTGGATCGCACGGGCCGACATCAGCGACAGCCCCATCCCGGCCATCACCGCGTGCTTGACGGTCTCGTTGCCCTGCAGCTCGGCGGCCACCGGCGGGCGCCGGCGGCGCGCCTGCTTGTCGAAGTGCGCGACGGCGACCGCATCTTCCAGCGGCTTGATCTGCCTCGAGAAGGCCGGCTGCGTGACGTCCAGTGCCTCGGCGGCACGCAAGAAGCTGCCCAGCGACGCCGCCGCCTCGAAGCTGCGCCAGTGCCGGAGGCTGATGTCCTACGAGAAGCCGACCGGGAAGTGGTTGTGTTCGCGGTTCACGCGCAGCTCGGGCCGGAAATCGTGCCGGGCGACCAGGCGCGCGAACAGTTCACCGGCCTGCACCTGCATCTGCACCAGGTCGCGCTCGGCCTGGCTGATCCACAGCGGCAAGGGCGCGGCGTCGATGTGACCGACGATGCTGGCATCGCCCCAGGCACCGGTGTCGGCGCCGAAGCAGGCCTCGTTGCGCGGGTCGGGCGTGGCGATGCCGGAAGCCCCTCGCGCGCCAAGCCTTCGAGTCGTGCGTGATTGGGCCCGGACATCAAGGCCACGCCCGCTGACGCCCAGCCGTCGGGCAGGAACCGGCGCATCAGCGCCGCGGCGGCCACGTGCGCGGCGCCTGCCGATTCACCGGCCAGGACGGCGCGCCTCGGGTCGCCGCCGTGGGCCGCGGCCTCGGCCTGCAGCCAGGTCCACACGCGCGCCACGTCCTGCGGAGTGCCGGGCCAGCAGCTTTCGGGCGCCAGGCGGCAGTTCGGCAGCACGACGACGAAGCCTTCGCGCGCGCCCCACCGGCCGCTCGGCGCCGTCGCGCGGCTGTGCCGCCAGCAACGGGCATGGTAGTTTCAAACGCCCTCGGGGTCGACCTGTGACGGTCCTGCGGCGGTCCTGCGGCGATCCTGCGGCGGTCCGAAGTGCCTGGGGGTCAGGATCTTCTCGATCACCGGCCGCTCGAGGATGGCCACGATGATCTTGAGCTCCCCGCTGCCACAGTTCGGGCAGTGCTGCATGTCGACGTCGAAGACGCGCTCGAGCAGCCGCGCCCAGCTGATCCGGTGCGATCGGCTCTGGTCCTGAACCGTCTCGGCCCCGCATTCGCTGGCAACTGCGGCTTCGGTGGCCTGCTCTTCCACGTCGGGCCCCTGCGGCACCACCAGCGCCCGCAGCCTGGCGTTCGGCGCCAGCACGCCGTCGTTCGCGCAGCGGGGGTCCGCTCAGTTCGAGCAGCGATTCATGTTGCAGCATCCCCCGCGCCGGTGTCGAGAGCCTGAAGACCTATCCGGACGCCACCCATGACACCGGAAAGCGGGCCATTTGCGGCGGGATTTCCGCTGGCGCGGGGTGGATCACAGGGGAACACTGCTCCCGAACGACAGCCGGCCTGCGCGACCGGCTTGGAGCCGACCAGCCGAGAAAGCACACGATGAAGCCGGAGACGATCGCCAAAGCCAGGACGATGCTTTCCAGCGTCCTGCTCGACGGCCTGAGCTATCGCGAGGCCGTCGCCCCCTTCGGCGTGGGGCGATCGACGGTCGAGCGCTCGATCAAGAGCCTGGTGTTGGAAGTCGCCCGCGAGCGCGGCATACCCGAGCTGGACGAGGACGGACTGTCCTGCCTGCCGCGCTTGCGGCAGTTCCGGGAACCCGTCCTGCGCGCCGTCGCAGCGTACACACCGGTCCATCCGCGCCGCAAGCGCCTCACCCTGCTGGACCCCGACGACATCGCTGCGGGTGCCAACCGCGTGCGCCTGCGCAGCGAGAACGCCAGCCGGGACGTCGCGCTCCTCTACCTGCTGTTCTGCACCGGCGCCAAGCCGATCGAGATCGCACGGCTCGAGGTGCGCGACTACCTGAACAGCGACGGATCGATCCGTGAGCGCTCGAAGATGCGACCCGAGACAGCCGTCAACGGGCGAAGTCGACCGCTCTTCTTCACTTCGTCGCGAGCCTGCGCGGCGGTTGATGCCTACCTGGTCGAGCGCCGTCGCCGAAAACTCGGCGTCGCGGTGCCTTCGCCCGGGTTCGACGCCTACAGGGGACTGGATCCTTCCAATCACCGCGTTGGGCGCGTACGAGGCCGAAGTCAATGGCCAGCGCGTAGGCGACGCGCGCCTGGCACCCGAGAACAGCGACTTCCACCAGCGGCTGTTGGTGCAGCAGTACGACGTGACCCGTTTGCTCCGTGCGGGCGACAACGTGCTGGGGGCGCATGTGGCCGATGGCTTCTACGCCAGCGAGGCCATCGGTCGTGGCCGCTACCCCTTCGGTGAGGCGCCGCGCCGCCTGTGGGCACGGCTGGAGGTGCAGATGCCGGGTGGCGATCGACAGGTCGTCACCACCGACGGCCTGTGGCGTACCGCCGCCGGGCCCGTCACCTTCGCCGAGATCTACCACGGTGAGACGCACGACGCGCGGCTCGAATCGCCAGGCTGGTCCAAGCCCGGGTTCGACGACAGCGCGTGGGCCGAGGCCTGGTCCGCGCCCACGCCGTCGTGTGCGCTCCATCTGCAGGAGAGCCCTCCAATCCGCGCCGTGATGGCCTTGCCGCCGCGCCAAGTCACCCGGCTTCCCGATGGCGACCACGTCATCGATTTCGGCCAGAACTTCGCCGGCTGGTGTCGCATCCGCGTGCGCGGCATGGCGGGGCACACGATCACCCTGCGCTTCGCCGAGTTGCTGAACAGCGACGGCAGCGTGGACATGCGCAACCTGCGCGCCGCGCGCTGCACCGACCGCTACACGCTGCGCGGCGAAGGAGTCGAGACCTGGGAGCCGCGCTTCACGTACCACGGCTTCCGCTACGTGCAGGTGAGCGGCTGGCCGAGCGAGTTGCAGGCCGGTGACATCGAAGGCATCGTCGCCCACAGCGATCTGCCCATCACCGGCCACCTCGAGAGCAGCCAAGCCATCGTGCAGGGGCTGTGGCACAACACCTTGTGGAGCCAGCGCAGCAACTTCTTCGGCCTGCCCACCGATTGCCCGCAACGTGACGAACGGCTGGGCTGGACGGGCGATGCGCAGATCTTCTGGCCCACTGCCGCCTTCAACATGGACGTGCGGGCCTTCACGCGCCGCTTCCTGGCCGATCTGCGTGCCAGCCAGCAGCCTGGCGGCGCCTACATGGACACCAACCCGCCGGCGCTTCCAGCGGCCGGCGCTCCGGGTTGGAGCGATGCCGGTGTGGTGCTGCCCTACACGGTCTGGCAGCACTACGGCGAGACCGAGCTGATCGACGAGCACTGGGCGTCGATGGAGCGCTGGATGGCGTGGATCGCAGAGCCGAACTCTGAAGGACTCTGGCGCCACCGGCGCGACGTCGACTTCGGCGACTGGCTGTCGCTGGACGCGAAGTCGCTGATGGACGAGACCACGCCCAAGTTGTTGACGGCGACGGCCTGCTGGGCACGCATGCTCGGCATGATGGTCGACATGGCCCGCATCACCAAGCGCGACGCGGCCGCCGGGCACTACGGAGCGTGGCATCGCAAGGTGCACGCCGCTTTCGTGCGCGAGTTCGTGCGTGACGACGGCCGCGTCGGCAACGACAGCCACACCGGCGCCATCCTTGCGCTCGCGTTCGGCCTGGTACCGGCGTCGCTGCGACAATCAGTTGCTGACCGGCTGGCAGGGAATGTGCGAGCTCGCGGCACGCTGCTGACCACCGGTTTCCTCGGCACACCCTTCAGCCTGGATGCGCTGGCCGAGCACGGCCATGCGGGGCTGGCCGTCGAGCTGCTGCTGCGCACCGAGTTTCCGAGCTGGGGCTACATGGTCGCGCGCGGCGCCACGACGATCTGGGAGCGCTGGAACGGCGACGTGGGCGACGTCGCGATGAACTCCTACAACCACTACGCGCTGGGTGCCGTGACGGCCTTCCTCTACCGGCGCATCGCCGGCATCGACGTTGGTGCGCCGGGCTTTTCCCAGATCGCCGTGCGACCGCTGCTTGACGCCCGACTCGGATCGGGCAGCGCATCGCTGCAGACGGCGCATGGCGAGATCGCCAGCGAATGGCAGGTGCGCGACGGCGGTGACGTGGACTACAGGCTCACGGTGCCGGCGGGATGCATCGCCAGTGTCACCTTGCCGGGCGGCACGCCGCACACGCTGGGCCCAGGCACGCACCAGATGGTGCAGCGATCCGCCGACCTGAAGGACACGCGCCGTGGCTGAATGTCTTGACCGACGGCAGTGCGTCGGAGCCCCGCTGGCTGGCTTGGTCGATGCTGGTGCCAATGCCGCACCTGCTTGCGCGGCGCCCCTCTCGATGGCCCGCGTGATCATCGACAACGACTTTGCGGGAGAGCCGGACGCCGCCCAGACCATCTTCAACGATTCCGACGTCCCCATTCGGCAGGTGTCATTCGATGCCTCTGGCCAGTTCCCCTTCCCTGAAGCCGAGGTCTGTGTGCTTGGAGACGGCCCGTTGGTCACGTTCACGGCCCCGCTGCGGCCCTGCCCGCCGGAGCCGTCCTCCAGCCACGACCGCTTGACGCCGATGCCGCAGTTGCAGGCAGACGGCCGTGACGTCGAACGTCTCGGGACTCGCCCGCTGCAGGTGTACACACAGGTCGGCGCGCAGCCGACGTTCCGCGACATGCTGGCGAAGTTCCGCCGGGTCGGAGGCCTGCCGTGACCGGTGTCGATCTCCCCGCACACGCCTGGGAGCCGGGAAAGGCGCCATTCGACCCGTCCCGGCATCCGCACCGCAGGCTCAATCCGCTCAGCGGGCGATGGGTCCTGGTCTCACCCCAGCGCGCGCAGCGGCCGTGGCTGGGGCGCACCGAGCGTGCGACCACCGACGTGGCTCGGCCATCGTACGACCCGGGTTGCTATCTGTGTCCTGGCAATGTGCGCGCGCAGGGCGCACGTAACCCTGCCTATGGCGGCGTGCACGTTTTCGCCAACGACTTCGCGGCGCTGCTGCCCGATACGCCGGCGCCCAAGTCGGACGACAACAGCCCACTTCAGATGCGCCAGGCGGCGGGGGAATGTCGCGTCATCTGCTTCTCGCCTGATCATGGCCGGAGTTGGCCCGAACTGTCGCAGCCGCAGCGTCGGGCGGCGGTGGAGACCTGGTGTTCGCAGACCAGAGAACTGGGCCAGCGCTGGGCCTGGGTCCAGGTGTTCGAGAACCAGGGCGAGCTCATGGGATGCTCGAGTCCGCATCCGCACGGTCAGATCTGGGCGACCGATGCCTTGCCCGACGAGGCGGCGGTTGAAGACCGCAACCAGGCAGATTGGTACCGGCGCACCGGGCAGGTCCTTCTCGACGCCGTGCTGCAGCATGAACTGGCCACGGCTGAACGCGTCGTCTGGCGCAACGCCGACTGGGTCGTGGTGGTGCCCTGGTGGGCCGCCTGGCCCTTTGAGACCTTGGTGTTGCCCGTGCGCCCCTGGACGCGTCTGGACCTGCTGGACGAGGCGGCGCGAGACGCACTCGCCGAGGTGATGCGCGTCATCACGCGCTGTTACGACGCGCTCTTTCAATGCCCGTTCCCTTACTCCATGGGCTGGCATGGCGCGCCGTTCATTGCCGGCGTGGACGTGAGCCCTTGGCGGCTTCATGCGCATTTCTACCCGCCGCTGTTGCGTTCGGCAACGGTACGCAAGTTCATGGTCGGCTATGAAATGCTGGCGGAGACCCAGCGCGACCTGACACCTGAGGCTGCCGCTGCAGCACTGCGGGCAGCGCTGGCGGAGGTGGTTTGACTGTGAATACCTTGTTCGATCGGGCGGATGCGCTGCTGCGCCGCACATTGGGGCGTTCCACCGATGGCCTGGCCTTTGCGCCAGGCCGGGTCAACCTGATTGGCGAGCACACCGACTACAACGGCGGCTTCGTGCTGCCCTGCGCCATCCAGCTCGGCACCGGCGTCGCCTGGGCAGCGCGCGACGACGACCTCGTGCGCGTGGTGCGATCGGACCCGCAGGAAGACGTGGCCGAGTTCCGGCTCTCGGACCGGCTGGGCGCCGGCCCCGGCACTGGACGCACAGGGGGGCCGCCCTGGTGGGCTTATGTGCAGGGCATGATGCTGGCAATGCGCCAGGCCCACGGTCTGTCGCTGGGCGGTCTGGACATTGCGCTGGCCGGCGACCTCCCCATGGGCGCAGGGCTTTCGTCGTCGGCGTCGTTGTGCGTGGCCGTGGGACAGGCTTGTGCGGCCTCGGCTGCGTTCGAGATGCCGCGAACACACCTGGCGCTGGCCGCGCAGCGCGCTGAGAACGACTTTGTCGGCTGCCGTTGCGGCAACATGGACCAGATGGCGTCCACGCATGGGCAAGCCGGCAAAGCCTTGCTGATCGACTGTCGCGCACTGTCGGTTCAGCCCATATCGATGCCACCCGGTCTGGCCATCCTTGTGGTGCACAGCGGAGTCGAGCGGGGCTTGGTGGACAGTGCCTACAACGAGCGTCGCGCGTCGTGTGACCGTGCGGCAGCCTTGCTCGGCCTGGGCAGCCTGCGGGACGCGACCACCGACCTGCTGGCCGATCCGCGCCTGGACGCCCTGGCCCTTCAGCGGGCGCGACATGTGGTCACCGAGAACGAGCGCGTCCTGGCAGCGGCCCAGGCGCTGCAGACAGGCGACTTGCGCACCTTGCGCGAATGCATGGCAGCGTCGCATCGCTCGATGCGCGACGATTTCGCCATCACCGTGTCGGCCGTGGACCGCTTGGCGGACCTGATGCACACCGCCATCGGCGCGGAAGGCGGTGCGCGCATGACCGGGGGCGGCTTCGGCGGCTGCGTCGTGGGGCTCGTGCCGGAGGACCGCCTCAACGCGCTGGATCAGGCCGTTGCAGCAGGCTACCGCGACCCGCACGGAAGCCCGCCCAGGCGCTGGCGTCTGCGTGCTTCGACGGGTGTCAGCCTTGGCTGAGTCGGTGCCCGCGTGGCAGCCGGTTGTGTTTCAGGGTTGGCCGGCCTGGCGGTACACGGCGGGCAGCGTGACGCTGCACGCCGTGCCGGTCATCGGCGGGCGTCTGATGGGCATGGCTTGGCAGGGACACGAACTGTGCTTCATTCACCCCGCGTTGGCTGGCCGCATGCCAGACATCGACGACCCTGAGGCCTGGGCGCAGTGTTGTGAGGGCTGGCACTTCCCGCTCTGGGGTGGTGGCAAGACATGGATCGCGCCACAGTCGGGGTGGCCGTGCGACGAGCCATGGCGGGACCTGGACAGCGGCTGCTGGCAAGCCAGCGTGTCTGGTTTCAGGGGCGACATCCTGCAGATGGTCAGCCCGGTCTGCCGCCAGTCTGGGCTGCAGGTGCGGCGCAGCATCCAGCCCGGCCCGGGTGACGGCACCTGGACCATCGAGCACCAGGTCATGAACTGGGGCAACAAACCCTTCACCTTGGGCCTGTGGGATGTGCTGATGCTGCGCCGGCCTGGAACAGTGATCGCCCGATTGACGGCGCCGAACACCTTGGAAGCCACCGAAGGCCAGCCACCCCTGGCCTGGCTGGCCGAACAAGACGCGATGCACTTGGATGGCGTCGGTTTGGCTCTGCATTGTCGCGATGCTGCGGAATGGAAAGTCGGACTGTCTGCCTCACCTGCGGCGCTGCAGGTCGAGTTGGCTGCAGGCAGCACGCCTCTGCGCTATGTGCGGACCTTGTCGCCGGAGTCCGGTGCGCGCTACGCACACGGTCATCCATTGGAGGTGTTCAATGCGCCCGTGCTGCCGTACTTCGAAGTGGAGAGCCACTCGCCGCTGCGCTGCCTGTCCCCTGGACAGTCGCTGATCTGGCGGGTTGAGGAGTCACTTCGGTGCGATCGCATGTGAGAGGTGTGGCATTCGCCGGCTACGTCCCAGGAAGTGGTGTAAGTCCTCAGTCGCGCGGCGAGACGCGTAGGGCGTAGCCCGAAGCGGATCGCCGCGCGGCGGCGGCCGCCCTGATCGGGGTGGTCATCGTGATTCCGGATAGGGTTGAGGTGCGAAT
>JAEUOY010000155.1 GCA_016790515.1 Burkholderiaceae bacterium
CCTCGCGGCCGGCGGCGGCCAGTCGTTCGGGCGTCACCCGGTCGCACTTGGTCAGCGCCACGACGAGCTGCGGCACGCCCAGCAGACCCAGGATCGCCAGATGCTCGCGCGTCTGCGGCATCGGTCCGTCGTCGGCGGCCACCACCAGCAGCGCCAGGTCGACCGCCGCGACGCCGGCCAGCATGTTGCGCACGAAGCGCTCGTGGCCGGGCACGTCGACGAAGCCGATCGGCTCGGCGTCGACCGCGCCCAGGTCGGCGTAGGCGAAACCCAGGTCGATCGTCATGCCGCGGCGCTTCTCCTCGGCCAGGCGGTCGGTGTCGACGCCGGTCAGCGCGCGCACCAGCGTCGTCTTGCCGTGGTCGACGTGGCCGGCGGTGGCGACGATCATGCGCTGGCGCCCGCAGCGAACTGGGCGGCGAAGCCGGCCTCGTCCTCGAGGCAGCGCAGGTCGAGCAGCACCGACGCGTCGGCGATGCGGCCGATCACCGGCACCGGCAGCGCGCGCAGGCGCGCCGCCAGCGCCTCCAGCGCCCGGCCGCTGCCGCGTTTCGGCCCGGCCGGCGTCAGCCGCAGCGCATGGCTGGGCAGGTGTTCGACCGGCAACGCGCCGCTGCCGATCTGGCTGCGCACCGGGACCACGTCGACCTGCGCCGTTGCGCCCAGCCAGGTCGCCAGCAGCGGCGCCAGCCGCCGCGCGAGCGCCTCGATCTGCACCGCGGGCCGTGCCAGCAGGCGCAGCGCCGGCAGCTGCGCGGCCAGCCGGTCGGGGTCGGCGTAGAGCCGCAGCACCGCCTCCAGCGCGGCCAGCGTCAGCTTGTCGCAGCGCAGCGCGCGCTTCAGCGGGTGTTTCTTCAGCCGCGCCACCAGGTCGGCGCGGCCGACGACGATGCCGGCCTGCGGTCCGCCCAGCAGCTTGTCGCCCGAGAACAGCACCAGGTCGGCGCCGCTGGCCAGCGCCTGGGCCGCCGTCGGCTCGTGCGGCAGTCCGTAGGCGGCCAGGTCGACCAGCGCGCCGCTGCCGAGGTCGATCACGAAGGGCAGGCCGTGCTGGCGGGCCAGGGTCGCCAGGTCGGCTTCGGCGGCGGCGGCGCTGAAGCCCTCGATCCGGTAGTTGCTGGCGTGCACCTTCAACAGCATCGCGCTGCGCTCGCCGATCGCCTCGGCATGGTCGCGCAGGTGGGTGCGGTTGGTGGTGCCGACCTCGCGCAGCCTGCAGCCGGCCTCGCGCATGATGTCGGGCAGGCGGAACGAGCCGCCGATCTCGATCAGCTCGCCGCGCGAGACGATCACCTCGCGCCGGCGGGCCAGCGCGGCGAGCGCCAGCAGCAGCGCGGCGGCGGTGTTGTTGACGACGGTGGCGGCCTCGGCGCCGGTCAGCCGCTGCAGCAGGCCGGCGACGGCATCGTCACGGTCGCCGCGGCGGCCGCCGGCCAGGTCGTATTCGAGATTGCAGGCGCCGGCGCCCACGTCGCTGATCGCCTCCAGCGCCTGCGGCGGCAGCGGCGCGCGGCCCAGGTTGGTGTGCAGCACCGTGCCGGTCAGGTTGAACACCCGCCGCAGCCGAGGCTGCGCCGCGGCCCGCAGCCGCAGGACGATCCCGTCGCACAGCGCGGGGTCGTCGGGGGCACGGTCGGAGGCGCGCCAGGCCGCCAGTTCGGCGCGCACCGCATCGAGCACCCCTGTCCGGCCGTGCACGGCGATCAGGTCGGCCAATGCCGGCCAGGCCAGCACCCGGTCGACGGCGGGCAGCCGCGACCGGCCGGTCGGCGCCGGGCTCAGCGCCAACCGGGTTCGCCACCGCGCTCAGGCGGCGGGTTCGGGCGGCGCCGCGGCGACCAGCCGCTGCACGATGGCCGGCAGCGCGGCGTCGGCGAGCGCGCGCATCTCGTCGTCGCTGCGGTCCTGGATCGGATGCGCGACGAACACCATCGCCGGATCGAAGCCCAGCGCCTGGGCCTGCGCGGCAGCAGCCTGCACGAATTCGGTCGACGCAACACCCACCCCCGGAAGGCCCCGCGACTCCAGGTCCGCAATGTCATGCATACAGCACGACGTGCAGGACCCTCAGTCGGCCAGGCCTTCGATGACGAGCTGGTTCTCGGTGGCGATCTGCTGGCGCAGCGCGGTCGGCGCCGGCCGGGTGAAGGTCGGCTTGCGGTAGCGGTTGACCGTCACGCCCTGCGCGGCCAGCCGCTCGGCGATGCGGTCGAGGAACACGTTGCCGCGCGCCTTCGAGATGTCCAGCACCGCCACCGCCAGGCCGGCCAGCGCGGGTGGCCGCGCCGTCAGCGCCCGAGCCACGGGCGAGCGCTCCGAGGTCGGGTCGAGCAACACCATGGAAGCACTCATGCGCTGATCTCCTTCGTGACGGGGATGGATCCGACCGGGCCCGACGCGGCCCAGCCGGCGATGATCGCCGAGAACAGCCCGGCGCCGCCGCCGGCGCGAACGATGAGCAGGCCGCCGGGTCGGAATTTCGGCACCGGCTTGCCGGCCAGTGCGGCCGGCACGCCTTCGGCGATGCCGCCGGCGCCGGCGACCATCTCGTCGCCGGGCAGCATCAGCAACTGCGTCAGCTCGTCGAGCAGCCGGGCCTTGGACCAGCCGGCCTCGACGAACACCCGGCAGTGGTCGGGCGAGACGACCAGCAGCGCGTCGCCGGCCATCGCCAGCTTCGGGTGGTCGACCGCGCGCAGGCACAGCGCGAAGCTCCTGGCCAGCGATTCGGGCGTGCGCGACTTCTGGTCGACCACGCCCTGCACGCCCTCGCCGGCGAACAGCGTGACGGTCGACGCCTCGCGCGCGAAGCCGCGCTGCACGTGCAGCGGCTCCCAGCCCTCGATCTCGGACTCGGCGAAGCAGAAGCTGTACTTGCCCGGCGTGCCCAGCGTCGCGCGGTCGACCTCGCCGGGCCGGCCGCCGCCGACGTTGCGGATCACCAGCTGCAGCGCGCGGCCGATGCTGGCATTGGCGCGGTGGCCCTGGCCCAGCGCGTTGACGCCCGAGTTGACGCCGATGCGCCGCGCCACCGGCCCGTTGACGATGACCAGCGGGCCGGCGAACATCGTCGTGCACAGGATGCCGTGCATGCCGAATTCGTCGATCAGCGCGGCCTCGACCGCCGAAAGCACGACCGGCAGGTACTCGGGCTTGCAGCCGGCCATCACCGCGTTGATGGCCACCTTCTCGACGGTGCAGGGCGCCAGGTCGGGCGGCACCAGGCCGACGATCTCGTCGGGCCTCCGCAGGGTGCCGGCCAGCATGCGCAGCACCCGCTCGGGGGTCGGCGGCACGACCGGCAGGCCGTCGGTCCAGCCGCGGTCGAAGCAGGCCTCGATCGGGTCCTCGGCCTCGCCCAGCGCGACCTGGCGGGCGCCGAGGCCGGTGTCGCCGAAGCGCAGCTGCAGCGCCTCGGCGACGCCGGGGTCCAGCGTCTTCGACGCGCAGCCCGGCCGCAGCGCGGGCAGGCCGGCGCCGAGATCGGGCCGGCCGCTCAGCGCGCGCCAGTCGTCGCGGTGCCAGCCGTAGGCGCGGCCGACCTCCTGGCCGCCAGACATCCGGATCAGCGTCGGCACGAACTCGATGCCGAGCCGGAACGAGCGCTCCAGCGTGTCGTCGAACACCTGGCCGGGCAGCCCGGCGGCATAGGCGGGGTCGTCCTGCACGAGCACCGTCAGCGCCGCGCCGCCCTGCGCCAGATCGCGCAGCAGCGGCTCGACCAGCGCACAGGTCGGGCAATCGCGCTTGGCGACGACGATCAGCCCGTCGGGCAGCGGCATCGTCAGTCGGCCGCGAAGCAGTAGTACAGGCCGCCGCCGCCGGTGGCCTTCAGCTGGTCGAGGCTGCAGCCGCGCGACAGGTGCGACGAATTCCACGACTTGGCCGGCACGCTCTCGTCGAGGCCGATGCGGTCGTGGTGGCCGACCATCGCGGCACCGCCGCTGCTCATCGTCCAGTTGCCGCAGGTCGAGTTGACGTTGCCGGCGATGAAGCTGCCGTTGGGCTGCGAGCCGGTCAGCACGTCGTGCAGGTTCGGCGTGTCGCCGCGGCCGTTGACCACCGCGCCGGATTCGGTCAGCGCGGTCTGCTTGCTGAGGCTGTTCGCGCCGTGCAGCTGTTCGAGATCGCTGGCCACGACCACGCCCTTGGCGTTCTGCCACGGCCCCTTGCCGATGCGGTCGCGCGCGTTGACGCCGCCCTGGCCGCCCACCGGCTGCGTGCTGAGGTAGGCGCGCCAGGTCCGGTTGCCGGCACCGGCGGCGGCGGCCAGTTTCTGGCAATGGGCGTCGGCGCCGGCCAGGCCGCCCAGGTTGCCGCCCTGGCCGGGGTTGCTGCTGGTGACGAAGAAGCTCATGCCGGACTTGGCCCCCGGCATGCCGCTGCAGGCAGCGAGCAGGGACAAGGCGGCGGCGCCCGCCAGCAGGGACCAACGCTTGATTCGACGCATCTCGGGAGACTCCTGGAAGGGGTGGGGTGGCGCCGCCACCCGGCGCCGGCGATGCCGTGATGGCATCGCGCATCGTACCCAAGCCCGGATGATCAGGCCAGACCGGGATCAGGCCAGGTGCGCCGCCGCCAGCAGCTCGCGGGTGTAGCCCTGGCGCGGCTGCTCGAACAGCGCCAGCGTCTCGCCTTGCTCGACCACGTCGCCGTTCTTCATCACCAGCACCCGGTGGGCCATCGCGCGGATCACCGCCAGGTCGTGGCTGATGAAGACGTAGCTCAGGCCGTGGCGCTGCTGCAGTTCGGCCAGCAGCGCCAGCACCTGCTGCTGCACCGAGACATCGAGCGCCGAGGTCGGCTCGTCGAGCACCAGGATCTCGGGGTCGAGCACCACCGCGCGGGCGATCGCGATGCGCTGGCGCTGGCCGCCGGAGAACTCGTGCGGGTAGCGTTGCAGCACGCCGGCCACGCCGTGGCGCTCGGACAGGCCGACCTCGTCGAGCATCGCCAGCACCTTCTGCTCGCGCTGTTCGCGGCTCAGCGCGGCCTGGTGCAAGGCCAGGCCTTCGCCGACGATCTGGCCGACCGTCATGCGTGGCGACAGCGACGCGAACGGGTCCTGCAGCACGACCTGCATGCGCCGGCGCATCGCGCGCAGCGTCTTGCGGTCGGCGTTGTCGATGCGCTCGCCGCCGAAGCGCACCTCGCCGCCGGCCAGCGGCTGCAGCGCCAGCAGCGCCATGCCCAGCGTCGTCTTGCCCGAACCCGATTCGCCGACGATGCCCAGCGTCTCGCCGCGCTTGAGCTGCAGCGTGGCCTGCTTCACCGCACGGAAGGGGCGCTTGCGCAGCCAGCCGCTGGCGATCGTGAAGCTGACCTCGGCGGCGCGCGCCTCGACCAGCACCGGCGCGTCGGCGGCCACCGGCTGCACCACCCGCTGCGGCCGGGTGGCCAGCAGGCGCTGCGTGTAGGGGTGCTGCGGGCGGGCGAAGACCTCGGCGGTGGCGCCGGTCTCGACCAGCCGGCCGCGCTCCATCACGCCGACGCGGTCGCTGAAGCGGCCGACCAGGTTCAGGTCGTGGGTGATGAACAGCAGCGCCATGCCCATCTCGCGCTGCAGTTCGTCGAGCAGCGCCAGGATCTGGGCCTGGATCGTCACGTCCAGCGCGGTGGTCGGCTCGTCGGCGATCAGCAGCTGCGGCCGACAGGCCAGCGCCATCGCGATCATCGCGCGCTGGCGCTGGCCGCCCGAGAGTTCGTGCGGGTAGGCATCGATGCGGCGCGCGGGTTCGGGGATGCCGGTGCGGTCGAGCAGCTCGATCGCCCGGGCGCGGGCGGCCTCGGGGCGCAGCGCCTCGTGCAGCTCGAGCACCTCGCCGATCTGGTTGCCCACCGTGTACAGCGGGTTCAGCGCGGTCATCGGTTCCTGGAAGATCATGGCGATGCGCGCGCCGCGCAGGCCGCGCATCTCGCGCTCGGTCATGGCCATCAGGTCGGCACCGTCGAAACGGATCGCGCCGCTGCTGGTGGCCGCGTCGACCAGCCGCAGCACGCTCAGCGCGGTGATCGACTTGCCCGACCCCGATTCGCCGACCAGCGCGAACTTCTCGCCCGGCGCGACCGAAAACGACACGTCGTCGACGACCGTCGTGCGGCCGAATCGCACGCTCAAGCCGTCGATCTCGAGCAGCGGCGGGCTCATCTCAGGACTTCCTCGTATCGAACGCATCGCGCAGCGCGTCGCCGATGAAGGTCAGCAGCAGCATCGTCACCGTCAGCAGCACGAAGGTCGGCACGATGATCCACCAGGCGTCCAGGCTGTCCTTGCCCTGCTTGAGCAGCTCGCCGAGCGAGGGCACGGTCGACGGCACGCCCAGGCCGAGGAAGTCCAGCGAGGTCAGCGCCAGGATCGCGCCGCCCATGCGGAAGGGCAGGAAGGTGATCACCGGCGTCAGCGAATTGGGCAGCACGTGGCGGCGGATGATCTGCGCGTTGGAGAGGCCCAGCGCGCGCGCGGCCTTGACGAACTCGAGCGAGCGGTTGCGCAGGAACTCGGCGCGCACGTAGTCGGACAGCCCGATCCAGCCCCACAGCGACAGCAGCACCAGCAGCAGCAGCAGCGAGGGCTCGAAGATCGACGCGATGATGATCAGCAGGTACAGCTCGGGCACCGCGCCCCAGATCTCGATCAGCCGCTGCAGGCCGAGGTCGATGCGGCCGCCGAAATAGCCCTGCACCGCGCCCATCACGATGCCGATCAGCGTGCCGGTGATCGTCAGCGCGATCGCGAACCAGATGCTGATGCGAAAGCCGTAGAGCAGCCGCGCGACGATGTCGCGGCCGAAGCGGTCGGTGCCCAGCCAGTTGGCCGCCCCCGGCGCGGCCGGCGGCGGGTTCTTCGTGAAGTAGTTGGTCGAGTTCGCCGAGTGCGGGTTCAGCGTGGCGATGGACCAGTTGCCGGGGCGCTTCAGCTGCTCGGCGATGAACGGGTCCTTCCAGTCGGCCGGGGTCAGGAAATCGCCGCCCAGCGCCTTGTCGCTGGGGTTGTCGAGCACCGGGAAGAAGGTCTGGCCGTTCAGGTGGGCGACGAACGGCCGGTCGTTGCTGACCAGCTCGCCGAAGGTGGCGACCAGAAGCATCACGAGGAAGACCCACAGCGAGCGGTAGCCGAGCCGGTTGCGCTTGAAGCGTGCCCAGGCGCGCTGGTTCGGCGAGCGCGGCGGCTCGGCGGCGGCCGCCGGGGTGATCGCATCGACCGGCGTGCTCATCGCGCCGCCGCCCCGAACTGCACCCGCGGGTCGACCACCAGGTACAACAGGTCGGACACCAGCTTGACCACCAGGCCGATCAGCGTGAACACGTACAGCGATCCCAGCACGACGGGGTAGTCGCGCCGGATCACCGCCTCGTAGCCGAGCAGGCCCAGGCCGTCGAGCGAGAACAGCGTCTCGATCAGCACCGAGCCGGCGAAGAACGCGCCGACGAAGGCCGACGGGAAGCCGGTGACCAGCGGGATCAGCGCATTGCGGAAGACATGCTTGTACAGCACCCGCTGCTGCGACAGGCCCTTGGCGCGCGCGACCAGCACGTACTGCTTGCGCATCTCCTCGACGAAGGTGTTCTTGGTCAGCATCGTCGTCACCGCGAAGCTGCCGATGGTCAGGCAGGTCAGCGGCAATGCCAGGTGCCAGAAGTAGTCGGCGATGCGCGCCGGCCACGGCAGCTCGTCCCAGTTGTCCGAGACCAGGCCGCGCAGCGGGAACCAGTCGAGGAAGGTGCCGCCGGCGAACACCACGATCAGCAGCACGCCCAGCACGAAGCCGGGGATCGCATGGCCGACCAGCACCACGGTGGTGGTCAGCGCATCGAAGCGCGTGCCCTCGCGCACCGCCTTGGCCACGCCCAGCGGGATCGACACCAGGTACGACAGCAGGAAGGTCCACAGCCCGAGGCTGATCGACACCGGCAGCTTCTCCTTGATCAGCGCCCAGACGTCCTTGTTCTGCATGAAGCTGCGGCCGAGGTCGAAGCGGGCGAAGTCCAGCAGCATCTCGCCGTAGCGGACATGCGCCGGCTTGTCGAAGCCGTAGAGCTTCTTCAGCTCCTCGACCTGCTTCCGGTCGATGTCGCGGCTGGCCTTGTAGCCGCCGCCTTCGCCGCCCTTCTGCGTCGCGCGGGCCTCGGCCAGCACCTGCTCGACCGGGCCGCCGGGCACGAACTGGATCACCCCGAAGGTGACGGTCAGCACCCCCAGCAGCGTGGGCACCATCAGCAGCAGCCGCTTGAACAGGTAGCCGAGCATGGATTCAGCGCCTCGCAACGGCGGGGTGAGGGGGTGGGTCGGGCAGCCACCAGGTCCACAGCGGCCAGGGTGCCGAGTTGGCCGAGGGGTAGGAATCGGCGACGAAGTAGCGCGCCTGCACCTTGGGCAGGCCGAAGCGGTTCCAGTACGAGACCTGTTCCTCGGCCAGGTAGACCTGCGGGATCGACCAGAAGCTCCACATCACGACACGGTCGAGCGCGCGCGAGGCGGTGACCAGTTCGTCCATCGTCGTCGCCTCGCCGAGGACCTCGATCAGCCGGTCGACGGCCCGGCTCTTGACGCCGCGGAAGTTGTTGTTGCCCGGCTCGTCGGCCGACTTCGAGCCCAGGCTCGACGCCAGGTCGGCCGCGCTGGGCAGCGTGAAGTCGCCCTCGACGATGACGATCACGTCGAAGTCGTAGGCCTCGAGCCGGCGGCGGTAGAGCGCGAAGTCGACGATGCGCTCCTTCATCGTGATGCCCAGCTTCTCGAGGTTGCGCTGGAAGTCGATCATCCGCCCGGGCGAGCCGGGCTCGAGGTACTCGAACTCGAAGGCCTCGCCGCGGGCGTTGCGCAGCCTGCCGTCGGCGGCGATGGCCCAGCCGGCCTGGGCCAGCAGGTCGCGCGCGCGCCGCAGGTGGCCGCGCAGCGCCATCGCGCCGCCGGCGTTGCTCGGCGGCTCGAAGGCCGGGCCGAAGACGCGCGGCGGCAGCTCGCCGCGGAACGGTTCGAGCAGCTTCAGCTCGGCCGCCGACGGCTCGCCCCGGGCCGCGAAGGCCGAGTTGTTGAACAGGCTGTGCGAATGCTGGAAGGTGCCGTACAGGTTGTAGCGGTCGAAGTCCCAAGCCAGCGTCAGCGCCTCGCGCACGCGGATGTCCTGGAACAGCGGCCGCCGCTGGTTCAGGTGGATCGACTGCAGGCCCTGGCCGGTGTCGGTCCTGAACGCCTTCTTGACGATGCGGCCATCGCGCCATTTCGCGCCCTGGTGCTGGCGGATCCAGGCGCTGGCGCGGTATTCCTTGTAGAGGTCGAACTCGCCGGCCTTGAAGGCCTCGCGCGCCACCGCTTCGTCGCTGTACATGCGGTAGCGGATGCGATCGAAGTTGAAGTGGCCGCGCCGCACCGGCAGGTCGCGCGCCCAGTACGCCGGGTTGCGCCGAAACTCGATCCGGCTGGGCAGTTCGTACCTGTCGATCAGGTAGGGGCCGCTGGTGATCGGCGGCTCGAGCACGACCTCGTCGAACTTCTTGCCGGCGCCCCAGGCGCGCGAGAACACGCTGATCCCGCCGGCGGTGAACACCGCGTCGACCGTGCGTGCCTTCAGCTCGATGCGCACCGTGCCGGCGTCGACGACGACCGCGCGCTCGAGGTCGGCCACGCCGATCTGCGTCGCCGGCGAGGCCTGCTTGCTCTTCAGCCGCTCGAGCGACCACACCACGTCCTCGGGCGTGACCGGGCTGCCGTCGTTGAAGCGCGCCAGCGGGTTCAGCCGGAACGAGATCGACGACAGGTCCGGCGCGACGTACATCGCCTCGGCGAGCACGCCGTACATGGCCTGCGGCTCGTCCATGGCCAGGATCGCCAGCGGCTCGAACATGAACATCGCGACCCCGGCCGGCGCGCTGCCGCGGGTCGTGAACGGGTTGAACTTGTCGAAGCTGTTGCGCCGGTCCGGGTTGCGCAGGTTGATCGTGCCGCCCTTGGGTGCGTCGGGGTCGACGTAGTCGAAGTGACGGAAGCCGGCCGGGTACTTCGGCGGCGCATAGGCCGAGATCGCGTGCATCCAGCGGCCGGTCTGGATCGCCGCCACCGGTGCGGCGGCCGCTGCCGGCGCCGCCGGCGGCGGTGCCGCCGCGGCGACCAGGCCGACGAACAGACCGACGAACAGACCGACGAACGCCAGCAGCGCCGCGAGCAGCCGGTGCATCAGTGGCGGAAATGCCGAGTGCCGGTGAACACCATCGCGATGCCGCGCTCGTCGGCTGCGGCGATCACCTCGGCGTCGCGCATCGAGCCGCCGGGCTGGATCACGCACGAGGCACCGGCGTCGATCACCACGTCGAGCCCGTCGCGGAACGGGAAGAAGGCGTCGCTGGCCACCGCGCTGCCGGTCAGCGTGAGGCCGGCGTTCTCGGCCTTGATGCCGGCGATGCGCGCCGAGTCGACGCGGCTCATCTGGCCGGCGCCGACGCCCAGCGTCATGCCGTTGCCGCAGAACACGATCGCGTTGCTCTTGACGAACTTGGCCACCTTCCAGGCGAACAGCAGGTCGTCCAGCTGCTGCGCGGTCGGCTGCAGCGTGGTGACGACCTTCAGCTCGGCGGCCGAGACGTTCTTCGCGTCGGCCGACTGCAGCAGCATGCCGCCCCCGACCCGCTTGAGATCGAGCGCGTTGCCTTGTTTCGACAGCGGCACCTCGAGCAGGCGCACGTTCTGCTTGGCGGCGAGCACCGTGCGCGCCTCGGGCGAGATCGCCGGCGCGACGATCACCTCGACGAACTGACGCGCCACCGCCTCGGCGGTGCCGGCGTCCAGCGGCTGGTTGAAGGCGATGATGCCGCCGAAGGCGCTGGTCGGGTCGGTCTTCAGCGCCTTGGCGTAGGCCTCGAAGGCGCTCGCCGCGACCGCCACGCCGCAGGGGTTGGCGTGCTTGACGATCACGCAGGCCGGGCCCTCGAAGGTCTTCACGCACTCCCAGGCCGCGTCGGCGTCGGCGATGTTGTTGAACGACAGCTCCTTGCCCTGCAGCTGCACCCACTGCGACAGCGTGCCCGGCGCCGGCGAACGCTCGCGGTAGAAGGCCGCGCTCTGGTGCGGGTTCTCGCCGTAGCGCAGCCGCTGGGCCTTGACCAGCTGCAGGTTGAACACCGCCGGGTACTCGATGCGCTGCGGCACCGCCGCCGGGCGCTCCTCGGCGCCGTCCTCGAGCGCGCCGAGGTAGTTGCTGATCATGCCGTCGTAGGCGGCGGTGTGGGCGTAGACCTTGCGCGCCAGGCCGAAGCGGGTCTTGCGGGTCAGCCCGCCGGCGTCGAGTTCGGCCAGCACCGCGGCGTAGTCGGCCGGGTCGATCACGACGCCGACATCGGGCCAGTTCTTGGCCGCCGCGCGCAGCATCGCCGGGCCGCCGATGTCGATGTTCTCGATCGCGTCCTCCAGCGTGCAGTCGGGGCGGGCGGTGGCCTGGGCGAACGGGTAGAGGTTGATCACCAGCAGGTCGATCGTCGCGATGCCGTGTCGGCTGAGCGCCGCCATGTGCTCGGGCATGTCGCGCCGCGCCAGCAGGCCGCCGTGGATGCGCGGGTGCAGGGTCTTGACCCGGCCATCGAGCATCTCGGGGAAGCCGGTGACCTCGGCGACCTCGGTCACCGGCAGCCCGGCGTCGGCCAGCAGCCGGGCGGTGCCGCCGGTGGACAGCAGCCTCACGCCGCGCGAATGCAGTGCCTGGGCGAAATCGACGATGCCGGTCTTGTCGGACACGGAGAGCAGGGCAGTGGTCATGAGGACGTCATTCGGGGGAATCCGGGGCGTTGAGGGGCGGATCACTTGATCAGCTTGTGATCGAGCAGCTTGCGGCGCAGCGTGTTGCGGTTGATGCCCAGCCATTCGGCGGCCTTGCTCTGGTTGCCCTCGGCGTGCTTCATCACCACCTCGAGCATCGGCTTCTCGACCGTGCCGACCACCATCTCGTGCACCGCGTGCGGTTCGGTGCCGCGCAGGTCCTTGAAGTACTGCTCCAGGCTGTCGCGGACGCAGTCCTCGATCTTCTTCCTGCTCATGCTCGGATCGCGACCCGGTCGTCGTTGGCGGCGGCCAGCGGCAGCAGCGGGTGCTGCCGGCCCAGCGCGTCGAAGTAGTCGGCCACCGCGGCCACCTGGCGATCGACCTCGTCGATGGCATTCATCGCGCGGCGGAAGTCCTCGCCGCCGGGCAGCAGCCGAACCGCCCAGCCGATGTGCTTGCGCGCGCTGCGCACGCCGCTGTGCTCGCCGTACAGCGCGTAATGCGAGCGCAGGTGGTCGACCAGCCAGCGCCGCACGTCCTGCGTCGCCGGCGGCGGCAGCGTCCGGCCGGTGGCCAGGAAATGCGCGATCTCGCGGAAGATCCAGGGCCGGCCCATCGCGGCGCGGCCGATCATCAGCGCGTCGGCGCCGGTGTGCCGCAGCACCGCCAGCGCCTTGGTCGGCGAATCGATGTCGCCGTTGGCGACCACCGGCACCCGCACCGCGGCCTTGACCGCGGCCACCGTGTCGTACTCGGCCGACCCGCTGTAGCCCTGCTCGCGGGTGCGGCCGTGCACCGTCAGCATCGCGACCCCGGCATCGGCCGCGGCGCGCGCCAGCGCCACCGCGTTGCGTTCGGCGGCGCACCAGCCGGTGCGCATCTTCAGCGTGACCGGCACGCCGCGCGGCGCGGCCACCGCGACCACGGCCTCGACGATCGCCAGCGCCAGCGGCTCGTCGCGCATCAGCGCCGAGCCGGCCCACTTGTTGCACACCTTCTTGGCCGGGCAGCCCATGTTGATGTCGATGATCTGCGCGCCGCGGTCGATGTTGTAGACCGCGGCCTCGGCCATCATCGTGGCGTCGGTGCCGGCGATCTGCACCGCGATCGGGCCCGGCTCGCCGGCATGGTCGGCGCGGCGCGAGGTCTTCAGCGAGGCCCACAGGTCCCTGCGCGAGGTCACCATCTCGCTGACCGCATGGCCGGCACCGAGCTGGCGGCACAGCTGGCGGAACGGCCGATCGGTCACCCCGGCCATCGGGGCGACGAACAGGCGGTTCGGCAGCTGGAACTTGCCGATCTGGAGGCCGGTCTGCATGGTCGAACGATGGCCGGGAGGGACGCTGGCGACTGCTGAAAAAGGAGGCAGGAGTATAGCGGCCGGTCGCCTGGTGGCCGCCTGCCTATGATGGCCGGCCATGGAAGCCTGGCTGCAAGCCCATGTTCACGCCCTGCTGGCTGCGCTGGCGCTGCCGGAGTTCGGCCTGAGCTCGGTCTTCGTGATCGCGGTCGTCTCGGCGACGCTGCTGCCGCTCGGGTCGGAGCCGGCGGTGTTCGGCCTGGTCAAGCTGAACCCGGCGATGTTCTGGCCGGCGATCGTCGTCGCGACCCTGGGCAACACGCTGGGCGGCATGATCAGCTGGTGGATGGGCTACGGCGCCGAGCAGGCCTACGAGCGCGTCACCCACCACAGCGCCGAGCTGCGGGCCCTCGAATGGCTGCGCCGCTTCGGCGCCCGGGCTTGCCTGCTGTCGTGGCTGCCGGCGGTCGGCGACCCGCTGTGCGCGGTGGCCGGCTGGCTGAAGCTGCCGTTCTGGCCCTGCGTCGCCTACATGGCGATCGGCAAGTTCTTCCGCTACCTGGTGATGACCGCCGCGCTGCTGTGGCTGTTCCCCGGCGCGGTGCCCTGACATCCCCCTCGAATCCACCTCGGGTGGGGGGTCGCGGGACGCGCGCCGAGCGCCGGCGGACCGCAGAATGGCGTCACCGCCGGCCCCGGCGATTTTCCGACCCGCGATGCCCTCTCGCTCCGATACCCCGGCCTACGATCTTCTGGCCGGCACCTTCACCCGGCTGCACCACCTCGACCACCTGCAGGCCATCGCCTACTGGGACCAGGCCGCGATGATGCCGGCCGGCGGCGCCGAGGCGCGCGCCGGCGCGCTGGCCGAGGTGGCCACGCTGATGCACCAGCTGCGCACCGACCCGTCGCTGAAGGACGCGCTGGCGCGCGCCGGCGACGAGCCGCTGGACGAGCAGCAGCGGGCCAACCTGCGCGAGATCGGCCGCGAGTGGCGCGCCGCCAACGCGCTGCCCGAATCGCTGGTGCAGCGCAGCCAGCTGGCCCGCTCGCGCTGCGAGCATGCCTGGCGCCGCCAGCGCCCGGCCAACGACTGGGCCGGCTTCCTGGCCAACTTCCGCGAGGTCGTCGCGGTGGCCCGCGACGAGGCCGCGCTGCTGTCGCAGAGCGCCGGCCTGCGGCCCTACGACGCGCTGATGGACCGCTACGAGCCCGGCATGCGCTGCGAGCAGCTCGACCGGCTGTTCGCCGACCTGCGCCAATGGCTGCCGGCACTGGTGCAGCGGGTGCAGCAGCGGCAGCGCAGCGAGCCGGTGATCCCGCCGCAGGGGCCGTTCCCGGTCGAGGCGCAGCGTGCGCTGTGCCTGCAGGTGATGCAGCGGCTGGGCTTCGACTTCAACGCCGGCCGGCTCGATGTCAGCACCCATCCGTTCGCCGGCGGCGTGCCCGAGGACGTGCGGCTGACCACCCGCTACGACCCCGCCGAGTTCGTCTCCAGCCTGCTCGGCGCGATCCACGAGACCGGGCACGGCCGCTACGAGCAGAACCTGCCGCGCGACTGGCTGGGCCAGCCGGTGTCGCAGGCGCGCTCGATGGCCATCCACGAAAGCCAGAGCCTGAGCTTCGAGATGCAGCTCGCTCGACATCCGGGCTTCGTCGCGCAGCTCGCGCCGATGATCCGCGCCGCGTTCGGCGACCAGCCAGCGTTCGCCGACGACAACCTGCTGACGCTGCTGACCCGCGTGCAGCCCGGCCCGATCCGGGTCGACGCCGACGAGCTGACCTACGCGGCGCATGTGGTGCTGCGCTACGACATCGAGCGCCGGCTGATCGAGCGCGAGGTCGAGCCCGAGGACGTGCCGGCGCTGTGGGACGCCGCGATGGCCGAGCTGCTGGGCCTGGACACCCGCGGCAACTACCGCGACGGGCCGCTGCAGGACGTGCACTGGCCCGAGGCCCTGTTCGGCTACTTCCCCTGCTACACGCTGGGCGCGATGTACGCCGCGCAATGGTTCGCCGCGCTGCGCCGCGACCAGCCCGACCTGGACCAGCGCATCGCCGCCGGCGATCTGGCGCCGGTGTTCGACTGGCTCAGGCGCAACATCTGGCACAGCGCCAGCCGCTGGCCGACCGACGAGCTGACGCTGCGCGCCAGCGGCGAGCCGCTGAACCCGGCGCACTACCGGGCGCACCTCGAATCGCGCTACCTCGGCTGAAGGCCACCTGGCGGCGCGACGGCTGCCCGTGTCGACGCCCGGCTCGCGCGACGCCCGTCAGGCGGCGCGGCGGCGGCGGATCGGCGCCTTCGCCGCCGCCGCGGTGTCGGCTGCGGCCTCGGCTGCCACCGCCGCCGCGCCGGCGGCCTTGCGGGCGGCTTTGCGGGCCGCCGGCCTGGCCGGCGCCGCGGCCTCGGCCGCTGCGGGTTTCGCTGCCCGCCTGCGCGGCCTGGCGGCCGGCCGGGTTTCCGGCTCGGCGGCCGGCGAGGCGATGCCCGCGGCCTTCTCGAGCGCTGCCACGCGGTCGACCAGCGCTGCCAGCTCCTTGGCGCTGGGCAGGCCCAGCCGGCCCAGCGCGCGGGCGGTGCGCTCCTCGAAGATGGTCTCGAGCTTGTCCCATTGCGCGTTGGCCTTGCTGCCCACCTCGCCGGCCATCGCGGTCATCTTGCCGGCCACGTCGCCGAGCTTCTCGCCGGCGGCCTGGGTCTTGCGCTGCAGGTTCACGCCTTCCTTGATCAGCGTGTCGAACACCTTGCCGCCCTCGCCCTGGGCCTTGGCGAAGGCGCCCAGACCGGCCAGCCAGATCTGCTGCGCCGAATCCTTGATGGTCTGGGCCAGCTGGCTGTCGAGCAGGCCCGTCGGCGCGGCTGCCTTCTTCTCGGCCATCTTCTGAAGCTTCTTCACCATGGGGGACTCCTGGGGGATGAATCGGGCGCCGCCGGCACCGGGCGCGGGTACAGGGCAGCGCACAGTGTAGGCAGCGGCATTCGAGCCGTCAGCCTAATCCGAACACGGGCGGCCGCTGCTGCAACACGGGGTTTGTACGGGCCGGGCTATCCTGCCGGCCATGTACGCGTCGTTCTTCGGCCTGAAGCACAGCCCGTTCTCGATCGCCCCCGACCCGCGCTATCTCTACATGAGCGAGCGCCACCGCGAAGCGCTGGCCCATCTGTTGTACGGCGTGCAGGGCGGCGGCGGCGTCGTGCTGCTGACCGGCGAGATCGGGGCGGGCAAGACCACCGTGTGCCGCTGCTTCCTGGAGCAGGTGCCCGCCGATTGCCAGGTCGCCTACATCTTCAACCCGCAGCTGACCGTGCCCGAGCTGCTGCAGACGGTGTGCGACGAGTTCGGCATCGTGGTCCCGCCGGCATCGGCCTCGCTGAAGACCTACATCGACGCGCTGAACGCCCACCTGCTGGCCGCCCACGCGAAGGGCCGCCAGTGCCTGCTGATCATCGACGAAGCGCAGCACCTCTCGGCCGAGGTGCTCGAGCAGCTGCGGCTGCTGACCAACCTGGAGACACGCGAGCGCAAGCTGCTGCAGATCGTGCTGATCGGCCAGCCCGAGCTGCGCACGCTGCTGGCCGGCGCCGGGCTGGAACAGCTGGCGCAGCGGGTGATCGCCCGCTACCACCTGGATGCGCTGACCCCGCCCGAGACCGCCGCCTACGTGGCGCACCGCCTGGCGGTGGCCGGGCTGGCCGGCCCGCTGCCCTTCGATGCCGCGGCGCTGCGCCGGATCCACGCGTCCAGCGGCGGCGTGCCGCGCCGCATCAACCTGTTGTGCGACCGCGCGCTGCTGGGCGCCTTCGCCGAAGGCCGCCCGCGGGTGGGATCGCGCATCGTCGAGCGCGCTGCGGCCGAGGTGTTCGACGCCGCTGCGGCGGCTGCGCGCAGGCGCCGCAGCGCGCCGCTGGTGCTCGGCCTGGCCGGTGTGCTCGGCGGCGCGGCGCTGCTGGGCGCGGGCTGGATGCTGGGCACTCACGACCGGCGCCCCGGCGCCGGGGCGCAGGCAGCGGCGGCCTCGGCCGCCCCGCACGCGTCGGCCGTGCCCGTGCCGGCGGCCCAGGCCAGCGAGGCGGTCGCGACGGCTGCTTCCTTCGCGCTGGTGGCCGGCTCGGCATCCGCGCCGGTCGCCCCGGCGGCGGCTGCGTCGCAAGCCGCTGCTGCGGCGGCCGAGCTGCCACCGCTGCTGCCGACACCGGGTCTGGCCGTGTTCCCGAGCGACGAAGCCCAGGCCTGGCGGACGCTGGCGCCGTTGTGGGGTTGGCAGCCGTCGCCAGCGACGGCCGCCGACCCGTGCCTGCAGGCACGCGCGCAAGGACTGCGCTGCTTTCGCACCGGCGCGGGCACGCTGACCCAGCTGCGCCAGCTCGACCGGCCGGCGCTGCTGCTGCTGCGCGACGGCGATGGCAAGGCAAGACATGCTCGGCTGGTCGCGCTGGGCCCGCAGCGCGCGACGCTGGCCGCCGATGACCGGGCCTACGCGGTGTCGATCGACGAACTGGCGCAATGGTGGCGCGGCGACTTCGCCACCATCTGGCGCCCGCCCGACGGCTACAGCCGCCTGCTGGAACCGGGCGCCGAGGGGCCGGCGGTCGACGCCCTGGCGCAGGGGCTGGCCCAGTGGCGGCGCGAGCCGCCGCCGCCGCCCGGCCAGGTGCTGCAGGGCGCGCTGGCGGCGAATCTGGCCAGCTTCCAGCTGGCGCAGGGGCTGAAGGTCGACGGCATCGCCGGCCCCACCACCTTCATGCTGTTGAACCGTGCGCTGGGGGTGGCCGAGCCGCACCTGGCCGCCGGCTCGCCGGAGCGCTGACCCGCATGTCCTACATCCTCGAGGCGCTGCGCCGCGCCGATGCCGAACGCCAGCGCGGCGCCGTGCCGGGCCTGCATGCCCAGCCGACCCCCGGCGCGGCGACCGATCGCAGGTCCTCGGCCGGCCCCGGTCCGCTGGCGCTGGCCGGGGCCGCGCTGGTGATGGTGCTGGCCGGCGCCGGCGGCGCCTGGTGGTGGGCGCAGCAGCGGCCGCCGGCAGCGCTGCCGGTGCCGGCACCCGCGCCCGCGACGCCCGCCGCGCCGGCGAGCGTGCCGCCCGCAGCCGCGCCCGGATTGCCGGCGCCGCCTGCTTCGCCGCCGCCGGCCCAGGCGCTTGCGCCGCCGGCAGCGGTTCCGGCCGAGTCGATGCCGGGCGCGCGGCCGGCCTTGCCGAGCACCGCGCCGCAGGCGCGGTCGGCCCAATCGGCCCAATCGGCCGAATCGGCCGAATCGGCCGAATCGGCCCAATCGGCAGCCTCGCCGCCCGGACGGGTCGCGCCGGCTGCCGCCGCCGCGTCGGGTCCCGCGGCCGCGGCCACCGGCGCCACCGCCCCGGCCAGGCCGGCGCGGCTGCCGCTGCCGGCCGAGTTGCCCGAAGCGCTGCGCCGCGAGCTGGCGGGCCTGCGCATCGGCGGCTCGGTCTGGGCCGAGCAGCCCGAGGCGCGCATCGTGATCCTCGGCGGCCAGGTCTACCGCGAGGGCGACAGCCCGGCCGACGGCCTGCGCATCGAGCAGATCCGGCAGCGCTCGGTGATCTTCGAGCTGCGCGGCCAGCGCTTCGAGATGCCGATGTAGTGCAGGCGGCCGGCGCCAGGCTTGGGGTTAGCGCGCAACGGTCGGGCCACCGGCTTCGTCAAGAATCCGGCACCTGTATCCGTCCGCCCGAGTCCCGAGGAGCATCCATGCACTATTTCGTCACCGGTGCCACCGGTTTCATCGGCAAACGCCTGGTCAAGGCCTTGCTGTCGCGCCGCGGCAGCACCGTGCATTTCCTGGTGCGCCCGGGCAGCGAGGGCAAGCTGGCCGACCTGTACGCCTACTGGGGCGCGGGCAAGTCGCGCGTGGTGCCGGTGACCGGCGACCTGACGGCGCGCAAGCTCGGCGTGTCGGCCGAAGACACCAAGGCGCTGAAGGGCCTGGGCGCGGCGGTCTACCACCTGGCCGCGGTCTACGACCTCGGCGCCGACGAGGAGAGCCAGGTCCGCGTCAACATCGAGGGCACGCGCAACCTGGTCGAGTTCGCGAAGGCGATCGACGCCAGCCACGTCCACCACGTGTCGTCGATCGCCGCCGCCGGGCTCTACGAAGGCGTGTTCCGCGAGGACATGTTCGACGAGGCCGAGGGCCTGGACCACCCGTACTTCATGACCAAGCACGAGAGCGAGAAGATCGTGCGCAAGGAGTGCAAGCAGCCGTGGACCGTGTACCGCCCGGCGCTGGTGGTCGGCGATTCGACCACCGGCGAGATGGACAAGATCGACGGCCCGTACTACTTCTTCAAGCTGATCCAGCGCATGCGCCAGCTGCTGCCGCCGTGGATGCCGTCGATCGGGCTCGAAGGCGGGCGCATCAACATCGTGCCGGTGGACTTCGTCGTCAAGGCGCTGGACCACATCTCGCACTCGAAGGCCGAGCTCGACCGCAAGTGCTTCCACCTGGTCGACCCGATGGGCTACCGCGTCGGCGACGTGCTCGACATCTTCGCCAGGGCCGCCCATGCGCCGAAGATGAACGTGTTCGTCAACGCCGCGCTGCTGGGCTTCGTCCCGAAGAGCGTCAAGAAGGGGCTGATGGCGCTGGCGCCGGTGCGCCGGGTCTACAACGCGGTGATGAAGGACCTCGGCCTGCCCGAGGACATGCTGACCTTCATCAACTTCCCCACCCGCTACGACTGCCGCGAGATGCAGGCCGCGCTGAAGGGCAGCGGCATCGCCTGCCCCGACCTGCACGACTACGCCTGGCGGCTGTGGGACTACTGGGAACGCCACCTCGACCCCGACCTGTTCATCGACCGCTCGCTGCGCGGCACGGTGGGCGGCAAGGTGGTGCTGGTGACCGGCGGCTCGTCGGGCATCGGGCTGGCCGCCGCCTGCAAGTTCGCCGAGGCCGGCGCGATCACCATCATCTGCGCCCGCGGCGAGGACAAGCTGAAGGAGGCGGTGGCCGAGATCCACGCCCACGTCGAGGGCAAGGGCGGCAAGGACGCTCAGGTCTTCAGCTATCCGGTCGACATCGCCGACGAGGCCGGCTGCGCCGAGCTGTGCCGGACGCTGGAGGAGCGGCACGGCGGCGTCGATTTCCTGATCAACAACGCCGGCCGCTCGATCCGCCGCGCGATCGAGAACAGCTACGACCGCTTCCACGACTTCCAGCGGACGATGGACCTTAACTACTTCGGCTGCCTGCGCATCACGATGGGCCTGCTGCCGGGCATGGTCAGGAAGCGCAAGGGCCATGTGGTCAACATCAGCTCGATCGGCGTGCTGACCAACGCGCCGCGCTTCTCCGCCTATGTCGCCAGCAAGGCCGCGCTGGACGCCTGGACCCGCTGTGCCAGCAGCGAGTTCGCCGACCAGGGCGTGAGCTTCACGACGATCAACATGCCGCTGGTGCGCACGCCGATGATCGCGCCGACGCAGATCTACAAGAACGTGCCGACGCTGGCGCCCGAGGACGCCGCCGACATGATTGCCCAGGCCTGCGTCGACAAGCCGGTGCGCATCGCCACCCGGCTGGGCATCTTCGGCCAGACGCTGCACGCTCTGGTGCCGCGCATCGCGCAGATCGTGATGAACACCACCTTCCGGATGTTCCCCGACAGCGACGCGGCCAAGGGCATCAAGGGCGAGAAGCCCAAGCTCTCGCCCGAGGCGGTCGCGCTGCAGCAGATGATGCGCGGCATCCACTTCTAGCGGCAAGGCACTGCAGCGCGGGGCCCTTGTCCACCGCCCAGACCGCGATGCCGCTGGCCGTCACCGAGCCCGTCCCCGCCGCGGCGGCCGGCACGGGCCAGTGGCTGGGCGAGGGCGGGCAGTGGACGCTGCGGCTGGCCGGCGACTGGCGCGGCGTCGAGGCCGGCCGGCTGGCGCCGGCGCCTGAGGAACTGCGCAGCGGCAGCGTGGTCGTCGACGGTCGCGCGCTCGAGCACTGGGACGCCGTCCTGCCGGCGCTGCTGTGGGAGCGCCTGGCGCCGCTGCGCCAGCGCCGCGTGGCGCTGGACTACGAGGCGCTGCCGCGCGCCCTGCACGAGGTGCTCGAGCTGGCCTTGCGCATCGAGCCGGCGGCGATCGGCTCGGCGCCGCCGGCGCAGCCCGGCTGGGTCGACCGCGTCGTCGCGCTGGGCGAGCGCAGCCGGCGCATCGCGGCCGAGGCGCTGGTCACCGCCGGCTTCGTCGGCGAGGTGCTGCTGGCCCTGGGCCGCCTGCTGCGCGGCCGCTCGGACATGCGCGCGGCCGACCTGTGGCACCAGATCGACCGCTGCGGCCCGCAGTCCCTGCCGATCGTCACGCTGACCTGCGGGCTGTTCGGGCTGATGCTGGCCTACATGGGCGGATCGCAGCTCGACCGGGTCGGGGCCCAGGGGCTGATCCCCAATGTCGTCGCGGTCGGCATGGTGCGCGAGATGGCGGCGCTGATGGTCGGCGTGATCCTGGCCGGCCGGCTCGGCGCCTCGTTCGCGGCGCAGCTCGGCAGCATGCAGGCCGACGAGGAGATCGACGCGCTGCGCGCGATGGGCATCGACCCGATCGCCCACCTGGTGCTGCCGCGGCTGATCGCGCTGATCATCGTGGCGCCGCTGCTGTGGGCCTATGCCGCGCTGGTCGGCGTGCTGGCCGGCCTGCCGGCGGTGGTCTGGGCCTTCGGCCTGCCGGCGCCCGAGTACATCCAGCGCTGCCTGGCGGTGGTCCTCGAGAAGCATGTCTGGATCGGGCTGTTCAAGTGCGGCGTCTACGTCGTGCTGCTGGCCCTGGCCGGCTGCCGCGAGGGCTTCCACGCCGGCCGCAGCACCGAGGCGGTGGGCGACGCGACGACCCGCGCGGTGGTCAAGGGCCTGGTGTGGATCGTCGCCGCCGCCAGCCTGACGACGATGGTCTTCCAGAGCCTCAAGCTGTGATCGCCGCCGCGACGAGCCCCCCCGCAGCGGCGCCGCTGGTGCGCGTGCGCGGCCTGACGATGGCGCGCGGCGACAGCGTGATCCAGCGCGATCTCGATTTCGACATCCGCGCCGGCGAGGTGCTGGCCGTCGTCGGCCCCAGCGGCTGCGGCAAGAGCACGCTGCTGCGCCACCTGATCGGGCTGCAGCAGGGCGCTCAGGGTCAGGTGCTGTACGGCGAGCACGACCTGCAGCATGCCGACGCCGCCACCGCCCGCGAGCTGCGGCGGGCCTTCGGCGTGATGTTCCAGTCGGGCGCGCTGTTCAGCTCGATGACCGTCGGCGAGAACCTGATGCTGCCGCTGCAGATGGCCGGTCGCGACGGCGACGCCGAGATCGAGCGCCAGGCGCGCTTCAAGCTGGCCCTGGTCGGGCTGGACGGCAGCGCCGCGCGCATGCCGGCCGAGCTGAGCGGCGGCATGCGCAAGCGTGCGGCGATCGCCCGCGCGCTGATGCTCGACCCGCCGCTGCTGTACCTGGACGAGCCGTCGGCCGGGCTCGACCCGATCAACATCGCGCGGCTCGATGACCTGGTGCTCAAGCTGCGACACTATCTGGGCACCACGGTGGTGATGATCACGCACGAGATCGACAGCGTGTTCGCGGTCGCCGACCGGGTGCTGTTTCTCGACGACCAGGACAAGACGATGATCGGGCTCGACACGCCCCAGGCCCTGCTCGACCACGGCCGGGCCGCGGTGCGGCGCTTCCTGCAGCGGGGGCGTGGCGAATGAACCGCCAACGCGCCAGTGCGCTGCGCATCGGGATCTTCACGATCGTCGGCATCGGCCTGCTGGCAGCGCTGGCGATCAACCTGCTCGGCGGCCGGCTGTTCACCCACAACGAGCGCGCGGTGATGCATTTCACCGGCTCGATCCAGGGCCTGCAGGTCGGTGCCCCGGTGGTGTTCCGCGGCGTGCGCATCGGCAGCGTGCGCGCGATCGGCGTCGTCGGCGACCCGCAGTCGGGCACCTTCATGCTGCCGGTGGAGGTCGACATCGACCGCGGCCTGATCCGCGACGAGCAGGGTCGCACGATCGGTTCGGCGCCGGAGTTCTCGCTGGCGGCGCTGGTCGCGCGCGGGCTGTCGGCCAAGCTGGCGCAGCAGAGCCTGCTGACCGGCCAGCTCTACGTCGATCTCGACCTGCGGCCGGGGCAATCGGTGTCGCCGCGGCCGCAGGGTGGCGGCATGGTCGAGATCCCGACCACCGCGGCCAACACGCTGCAGGCGATGCAGGCGCAGCTCGCCGGCGTCGACCTCGGCCAGGTGGCGCGCGACCTGGTGACGATCACCGCCTCGCTGCGCCAGCTGGTCGGCGGCCCGCAACTGCGCCAGACGCTGGACGAGCTGGCGCAGACCGCGGCCGCGCTGAACCGGCTGACGCACTCGGTCGAGCAGCGCATCGGCCCGCTGGCCGACGCGGCGCAGGGCACGCTGGCCGACGCCCGCCAGCTGATCGGCCAGGCCGGCGGCGCGGCCCAGCGCGCCGCCGGCGCCGCCGGCCGCGTCGAGGCGCTGCTGGCGCCCGATTCACCGCTGCTGGCCAGCGTGCAGCGCAGCGCCGACGAGCTGACGCGCACCGCGGCGGCCCTGCGCGCGGCGGCCGCCGACGACGCCACCACGATGCAGGCGATGCGCTCGCTCGACCAGACGATGAAGGACGTGTCGCGCGCCGCGCGGGCGATGCGCGAACTGGCCGAGGTGCTCGAGCGCCAGCCCGATGCGCTGATCCGCGGCCGCGCCGCCAACCCGTGAGCCGAGCCGACGCCCGACACCATGCCCCGCACGACGATCCTGCCGCCTCTGATCCGCCGCATCGTTGCGCTGGCTGCGCTGGCCTTGCTGGTGGCCTGTGCCGCGACACCGCCGCAGCCGATGCAGCTGTACCGGCTGGCCGCGGCCGCACCGGTGGCGCCAACGCCTGTGGTTCCTGCCACCGAAGTCTGGCAGCTGGTGCCGCCGGTGCGCCTGCCCGAGTACCTCGACCGCGACGCGATCCTGGTGCCGACCGGCCAGTCCGGCCTGCAGGCGCTGCCCGGTCACCGCTGGGCCGAGCCGCTGCGCGAGAGCGTGCCGCGGCTGCTGCGCCAGGACCTGGCGATGCTGCTCGGCGAATCGCGGGTCTGGGGCGCGCCGCTGCCGGCCGGCGTGGTGGCGACACGGCAGCTGCGGGTCGAACTGCTGGCGCTCGAGCCGACCGCCGACCGCAGCGCGGTCACGCTGCAGGCGCGCTGGTCGCTGGCCGATGCCGCCGGCAGGGCCGCGCCGCGGGTCGATGCCGTGCTGCTGGTCGTGCCGGTGGCCGGCGGCTCGGTCGACGCGCTGGTCGCCGCGCACCGGCTGGCGCTGTGGCGGCTGGCCGAGCGCATCGCCGGGGTGGCGGCGGGACCCTGATGCCGATCTGCATCCGGACCCGCTGCGCGCGTTGACGCGCAGCGGGCAGCGGCCAGTTCACAGTCGCGCTGACCGCGATGGTCGCCGGTTCGGCCGGCTGGAAGGCGTCGGTGGGACGCAAGCCCGTCAACGCCACCGCTGGGCCCAAGGAGTCCTTCACCTTCGGCAAGACTCGCGCCAGACCCTGCGATCGGGTCCGCCGCCGAGGCGCGGTTCCAGCCGGGGTCGGCGGCGCCGGCGGTCAGAGGATCGTGCCGTCGGCGACGCCGCTGATGCCGCCGGCCCGGAAGTCGATGTGACTGTCGTAGACGATCGCGCCGGCGCCGACGGTGTTGGCCGTTCCCCAGCTCAGCATCAGCATGTCGCCGGCGGACTCCTTGACCAGGCAGGTGCTGGCCACCGTGATGGCCTTGCCATTGACCGTCAAGCCGCCGCTGCCGCTGAGCGTCACGGTGTTGGCGGCGGCGGTGTAGGTCTTGGCGAACGTCGCCAGTTCGGCCGACGTGGGAACCGAGACGGCAGTGCCTGCAGCGAACTGCTTGTTCTCGCAGGTCAGCGTGGCCGATGACGCGCTGGCGGTCGCTTCGTCGTCGCCGCCGCCGCAGCCCGCCAGGGCGACCGCGCTCAGTGCGGCGCCAAGGGCGTGCAGAGCGGGCCGGTGAAGTTTCGGGAACGGGCGCATGACGACTTCCTTCTGGGGGTAGGGAGGATGCCGACACTGTGGTGCATCGAGGTCCTGCCTTGCGTCACATGTTCGGGTGACCCGCGTCTCGGGGGGCGGCAGCCTCGCTCGCGGCCCGTGACTTCTTCACAGACTTCAGGCACTGCGAGGTCCGAGGCGCGAGCAAGGACGCTTCGGCAATCTGGCGATCCATGGGCGGTAGGGCATGATGCCTGCGGGCCGCCTGGGGCTGCGCGCCAGCCCGGCGATGCCTTGCGCGCCGCAGTGTGCAGGGCCTCGCCGAAGCGGCCGGGCCGGTCGGCGACGGTGCCCCGGCGGAACGGCCGGGGGCCACAACTGGAAGGGTGGTCATGGAACGCGCGACCGGCGAGCGCATCCTCATCGTGGAAGACGATCCGGCCACGCTCGGCTGGCTGCTGGCCGAGCTGGGCGCGCTGGCCGGCGTGCAGGCCAGCGGCTGCGCCGGCGTGGCCGAGGCGCGCCGCTGGCTGGAGCAGAACCAGCCGCACATCGTGCTCACCGACCTGGGCCTGCCCGACGGCTCGGGCATCGAGGTCATCGGCCTGGCGCTTCGCCTGCACCCGCAGTGCGAGGTGCTGGTCATCAGCATCTTCGGCGACGACACCCACGTGGTGGCGGCGATCGAGGCCGGCGCCAGCGGCTACCTGCTCAAGGATTCCAGCCTCGAGCACCTCGGCGAGCAGCTCCAGCACCTGCGCGACGGCGGCTCGCCGTTGAGCCCGCAGATCGCACGCACGCTGATCCGGCGGCAGCGTCCGCCGCCGCTGCCGGCAGGCGCCGGCGCTGCCGCCGCGCTGACCGATCGCGAGCTCGACGTGCTGACCTTCATCGCCAAGGGCTTCAGCTACCAGGAGGGCGCGGCCATGCTCGGCGTTTCGACGAACACCGTGCGCACCCACGTCAAGCGCATCTACCAGAAGCTGGCCGTCAACTCGCGCAGCGAGGCGGTGTACGAATACAACCTGTGGCAGAGTGCCCACGGGCTGCCGCCGCTGCGCTGATGGCTGATGCACCCGGCGTTGCCGTGTCGTCGAGGCTTCGACGCCCGGCGGCGATCGTCTGGCTCCTGCTGGCCTGCTGCGCCTGGCTGGCAGCTTGCACGCCGCGCGAGCACTTCGCTGACGACGTGCTGACGCTGACGCGGGCCGATTCGCTGGAGGTCGGCGCCGCCAGGCCGGCGGCTGCGCCACCGGCGGGCGCGCCCTGGCGGGCGGTGTCGCTGCCGGACCCGTGGGACCTCAGCCGACCCGATTACCAGGGCTATGTCTGGTATCGCCTGCCTTTCGCCCGCCCGGCGAACTGGCGCGGGCCGCTGGCGATCTACCTGCCTTCGGTGAGCATGAACGCGCAGGTCGAGCTGAACGGCCAGCTGCTGGGCCTGCAGGGCCGCATCGACGAACCGGTCACGCGCAACTTCTACACGCCGCTGCTCTTCGGCCTGCCGGAATCGCTGCTGCGTCCGCCCGGGCAGCAGAACGAACTGCGCATCCTGGTGATGGGCTATCGCCTGTACCGCAGCGGGCTGGCCGCGCCGTCGGTGGGGCCGGCCGCGACGCTCCAGGCGGCATGGTCGGCGCGGCGCTTCTGGCAGAACACCGGTACCCTGATCACCTCCGTCCTGATGCTGGGGCTGGCATTCGGCGGCGCGATGCTCTGGCGCCGCACCCAGCGTCCGCGGATGTACGCCTGGTTCACGCTGGCCGCAACCGTGTGGGGTCTGCGCAATCTGAACTTCGTGCTGACCGACAACCCCTGGGGCAACCTCTGGTGGAACCAGGCCTCGTTGCTCGGCGCCGCCGCCTTCGTCGGCCTGTTTGTGCTGTTCACCCAGGAATACAGCCGATGGATGCAGCGACTGCCCCCGCTCGGCTGGCGACAGTCGGCGCTGCCGCTGGGCTATGTCGTCGTCTGTGCGCTGTTGCTGCCGCTGCCGGTCGACACGGCGCAACTGCGTCGGCTCTTCCTGGTGCTGGCGATCGGCGCTCTGGCGCTGGCCGCCTGGAGCCAATGGCACCTGACCCGCACGGCGCTGCGCATCGGCACCCGCTCGACCTGGGTCGTCGCTTTCGCCGGCGTCGTGTACCTGCTGCTGATGCTGCATGACTACGCGGTGGCCGCGGACCGCCGCGACCTGGGCCAGCTGTTTCTGCGCCAGTACGCAGCCGTGCCGCTGTTCGTGGCCTTCACCCTGGTCTGGACTGAGCGCTACCGGCAGGCCTTCGATCAGGTCGGGCGGCTGTCGGAAAGCCTGAAGTGCCAGGTGGACGCGCAGCGTGTCGAACTGGAGCGCAAGGTCGGGCAACTGACGTCCGCCGAGCGCGAGCGGGTGCTCTCGCAGGAGCGCGAGCGCCTGGTCAGCGACCTGCACGACGGCCTGGGCCTGCACCTGCTGACGGCGCTGAAGATGGCGCGCGACCCTTCGTCGGCGCGCGAGACGCTTGCCGAGGTGCTGGCCGACTGCCTGGACGAGCTGCGACTGGCCATCGATTCGATGAGCAACATCGACGAACGTGATCCTGTCCTGCTCCTGGGCAGCCTGCGCTTTCGCCTCGCGCCGCGGCTGCAGGCCGCAGGGGTGAACCTGGAATGGCAGGTCGTCGGGGAGGTCGATCCGCAGCCGTGGCTGGACGCTCCCAAGGCCTTGCATCTCCTGCGCGTGGTGCAGGAAGCACTGACCAATGCCGTTCGCCATGCCGGCGCGACGCGGGTGCTGCTGAAGGTGGAGGCGCAGCCTGTCGGCGTGGCGGTGTCCATCATCGACGACGGGTGCGGCATCGGGACTGCATCGGATACCCGAGGACTGGGTCTGGCCAGCATGCGCCGCCGCGCCGCGCTGCTGGGGGCTTCGCTGAGCGTGGGCCCCGCCGCCGGATCCGGCACCGAAGTCCGGCTGGTGATGGCGGGCTGATGGCGCTCGCGCCGACCGCCGGTCGCAGCGCGGTCACACCGGTCACCGGCCGAGGCCCCCGGCAAGACCACGCCGCAGGTGGATGGCGTGCTGCTGATCGTGATCCTGGCCGGCAGTTCGGCCGACGAACTGGCCGCTGCGCAGCGGCTGGCACTCTGGCGGCCGGCCGCGCGCATCGCCGGCGCGGCGGCAGGCGGCTGACGCAGCCGCACGGCGCTGCGGATCGGGCTCCAGGCGGCGGTTTCCGGCTCGTTGCCGACATTGCGACAGGCGGCTTTCACGGCACTCATCGAAGCTGAATCGGCGTGAGGACGAGGCCGAGGCCACCGGGTGACCGGCCGACTCCGTGTCCCCCGCCGGCCTGCGGCCGGCTCCTCCTTTACCTACGTCGTCCGGTCACCCGGCGCCCTCGTCCCGGCACCGCCG
>JAEUOY010000173.1 GCA_016790515.1 Burkholderiaceae bacterium
GTCGGCCGGCTTGACGATGCTGCGCTGCGCGCCCGGGTGCAGGCAGAAGCGGCGGTTCCAGTCGACCGGGGCGGTACCGGCGTCGTCGCGCGCCAGCTCGCCCCGCGCCGCCCGACCGGCCAGCACATCGGCATTGACGAAGTGGCCGCTGCGCTGGCGCGAGACGAGGAAGCCTTCGTCGTTGAGCTGCTGGTAGGCCAGCACGACCGTGTTGCGCGCCACGCCGAGCTGTTCGGCCATCTCGCGGCTCGACGGGATCGGCACGCCAGGGGGCAACTGACCGTCGAGAATGGCCGTGACCATCATCTCGCGGATCTGCGCCTGCAGGCCCATGTTCGGGCGCGCGCAACGCTCCAGCAGCTGTTTCCACATCGCCGCATCGAGGCGCGGGTTCATGACGCCACCGGCAAGCGGCACGGCCTCGCGGGCCGATGCTCGGCCCGAGGAAGACATTCACGGCAGATCTTGGGCGACATCGTGAAGTCCAGGGAAGTGGCAGGCGACACCGCACTCTACACGGAGCCCGGCGCTCGACCATGGGACGGCACGGCCCGCCCCCGCCCTGGCGTCACCCGACACCCGACGATCGCGCGCAGGCCGCCGTGACGGTGGCACCAACGATCGCTCGCGTCTGGTGCTACACCGCCGGGACGCCGCCGCCCGACACTGCAGGACATGGGTCAACTCGCGCTCGCCTGCCTGCCGTTCGCCGCCTGCGCCGCGCTCGCGACCGTGGCGCAGAACCTGACCGGATTCGCGTTCGCACTCGTCCTGCTCGGGCTCGTCGGCTTGTTCGACCTGGTGCCGCTCGCCGATGCCGCCGACGCATCGTCGATGCTGACGCTGGTGCATGCCGCGATCCACTTCGGCGGAAGCGGGCTGACGCCGCATTGGCGCGTGATGCGGCCGGTGTTGTGGACGACCCCGCTCGGCGTCGCGGCGGGAGTGTTCCTGCTGGCCTGGCTGAGCTCGGGCGCGCTGTCGACGCTGCGTGCCGTGCTCGGCCTGGTGATCGTCGTCAGCGCCATCGTCCTCGTGACGAACGCGCGGCGGCGCGACATCGTCTCGGGCCCAACGCCATTCGCGATCGCCGGTGCGGTTTCGGGGTTGATGGGCGGCCTGTTCGCCAGCCCGGGGCCTCCGCTCGTCTACCACATGTACCGGCAGCCGCTGGAGCCGTCGGTGGTCCGGCAGTGCCTGTTGCTGGTCTTCGCCGCCAACGCCGCGCTGCGGCTGCTGATGGTGGGCTTTGCGGGTCGGCTGTCGCTCGACGCCGTCGTGCTCGCGCTCGCGGCAGCGCCGGCTGTTGCCGGCGCGAACCTGTGGCTTCGGCGCTCCGTGCGGGTGGACCACGGCGCCACGCTGCGCGTGCTGGTTGCCGCGCTGCTGGTCGCGGCCGGCGCGATCCTCGTCGTCGATGGGATCGGCGCCTGAGGTCGAGACTCAGCGAGTAGGGCAAGTGCAGACACCACTCGCGACGGCCATTCCTTCAACCGACCGGAGTTCGGGAATGGGATGAAGAGACTTGACGACAAGAACGCCTCACCCAAGTACGCACGCGCCGCCGGCGGGACCGAGCAGCGTCTGTACATGCTGGCGGCCTGGCGCGAACCGGGCAGCCTGAACACCTCGAGGGGACGCCACGCCGAGTTCGGCGGCCGCGGCGCGTCGCCAGTTCACCTTGCCGCGTGGCCGTTGCCGGCCAGGTGCCCGGCGCGGACGGCATGGTCCGCCGCATCCTGACGATGCACCCGCGCCAGCCCGAGGCGACGCACCTCGCGGTGCGCGACGGCCGGGTGCTCGCGGTCGGCGACCTCGACCGAATGC
This sequence comes from Burkholderiaceae bacterium, assembly GCA_016790515.1. Classification (GTDB taxonomy): domain Bacteria; phylum Pseudomonadota; class Gammaproteobacteria; order Burkholderiales; family Burkholderiaceae_C; genus Pseudaquabacterium. The sequence goes on from JAEUOY010000173.1 coordinate 1,828, forward strand.
GCGGCTTCGCCGCGATCGCCTGTGCGCAAGGGGCGACGACGGCGACCGACCTGGTCAACAGGCTGGGCGCGGACGACATCGCGGTGCTCGAGCGCGCTACCGCCGACGACGGCTACGGTCTGCGCATCCTGCCGGCCTTCCAGGCCTTCCAGGCCTTCCACGGCGGCCACGGCGCTCGCGAGGGCGCCGAAGACATGCGCGCGCCGATCGTGCGCAACACCGACCGGCTGCGCTACGGGCGGGTCGAGATGATGCTGGACGGGTCGATCCAGTCTGCCGGCCGCCACGGTTCGCTGCGTACGACCCTCGTGCCGCCCGCGGGGGAGGCTGCGGTCGTGGTCGCGATCGGCCTCGCGGGTCGGCTGCCTCGGCCGGCACTCGACGCGCCGTTCGCCGGTGCCTGAAGCCGGCCTTGGGTCCGCTCAGCGCCGCCGCCCGGCGAGCCCGCGCACGATCTCGACCAGGCCAGCATTGCCGATGCCGGCCGCCACGTCGAGCGCGACCGACCGCGGGTAGTACGGGCCGAGGTCGAGCCCGACACCGATGCCGCCGATCTCGACCGCGCCCTCGGCGACGCGACGCGCGACCACGTCGCGCAGGTGGTGGTCGAGGTAATGCCCGTCGTTGGCCAGCGCGGTGGCGCTGTCCATCGGGCTGCCGTCGGACACGACCCACAGCAGCCGGCGCGCGACGTCGCGCGCCAGCAGCCGCTCGCAGGCCCAGTCGACCGCCTCGCCGTCGATGCCCTCGCGGAAGCGGTCGGCCTTCAGCAGCGCGGCGATATCGCGCCGCGCGCGCGACCACGGCGTTGCCGCGTCCTTGAACACCAGGTGGCAGCGCTCGGCCAGCCGGCCCGGGTGGCGCGGCCGGCCCGCGCGCTGCCAGTCGTGCCGGGCGCGACCGCCGTTCCAGTCGCCGGTGGTGAAACCCAGCAGCTCGCAGTCCGCGCCTGCACCCTCGACGGCGCGGGTGAGCAGGTCGGCCAGCATTGCCACCGGCTCGATCTGCCCGCGCATCGACCCCGAGCAGTCGATCAGGATCGCGATCGCGCAGTCGGCCTGCGGCACCGTGCGCTCGCGGCGGAACAGCCGCCGCTCGGCCGGTGAGGCGACCAGCTGCGCGAGGCGTCGCGCGTCGATCCGACCTTCCTCCTCGCCGTCGTCCCAGCCGTCGCGCGTCGGCACGGCGAGCAGCGCCTGCAGTTCACGCGCCAGCCGCGCGGCGTTCAGTCCCTGTTCGACGATGCGCCGGTCGATGCGCGCGCGGTACTCGTCGAGCAGGTCGCGGCGGATGCCGACGGCGGCGCGCTGCTCGCGGTCGTAGGCGGTGCTGAAGACGCGGTAGGCGTGCCCGGTGTCGGCGAAGACGCGGCTGTCGCCGCTGGCCACCTGCGCGATGCCGTCGTCGGCGTCGCCATCGAAGTCGGTCCACAGCGCGAAGCGCGCGGCGCGCGCCGCTTCGGTGTCGTTGTCGTCGTCTCCCCGCCGCGTGTGCGCGGCGCCGTCGCCGGCGGCGGCCAGCGACGCCGCGGCCCAGCGTGCAATCGCCAGTGCGTGGCCGGCGTAAGCCACCTGGTCCAGCCGCGTGCGGCGCAGCCCGGCCAGTGCCGCGCCGATCGCCGGCACGACGGCCGCGCGGGTGGCCTCGATCAGGTCCTCGGTCGCCTCGACCACCGGCTCGCCGCTGACGCGGCTGCGCGCGATCTGCGCCAGCGTGTACAGCAGCAGCCCGCGGTCGGTCTCGACCAGGCCGCTCGCGTGAAAGGCCAGCGACCAGGCGACGAAGCGGTGGCGCAGGTTGGCGCGCACGCCGGGCAGGTCGGCGAGCGACTCGCAGCGCAGCTGCTCGAGCAGCTCGAACACCCATCGCTCGGTGCGGTCGGCGCTCAGGTGCCGGCGGTGCAGCGCGGCGTCGGACCGCGCGACGCGCAGCGCCAGGCCGTCGGCCGCGCCGCGGAACGACCCGAATTCGTCGCCGGCCTCCACCGCGGGCTCCAGATGCGGGCCGAAGCGCGGCAGCAGCGTCGCGCCGCGCCACAGCCTGCGGCCGCGCAGTTGCAGCGCGGGGTCGGCGGCCAGCGCGCGGATGGCCGCCGCGCAGAGTTCGTCGACGCGCTGCTGGCGCCGCGTGGCCGCGGCGGCGGCTGCCGGGTCGGGCACCGGCCCCATCAGGGCGTCCCGAGCTGCAGCGCGTACGAGGACTCGAGTTCGCGGTCGAAGCAGCGCTGGAAGTACTCGGCGACGATCGCCCGCTCGGCCTCGTCGCACTTGTTCAGGAACGCGAGCCGGAACGCCACCGCCGGATCGCCGAAGATCTCGCAGTTCTCGGCCCAGCTGATCACGGTGCGCGGCGACATCAGCGTCGACAGGTCGCCGGCGGCGAAGCCCTGGCGCGTCAACGCGGCCAGCGCGACCATGCGTTCGACCAGCGTGCGGCCGCGTGCGGTCGCCTTGTGCGGGACCCGTGCCATGACGATCGCCACTTCCTCGTCGGCCGGCAGGTAGTTCAGTGTCGCGACGATGTTCCAGCGGTCGATCTGCGCGTGGTTCAGCCGCTGCGCGCCCTGGTACATGCCGCTCGGGTTGCCCAGCCCGAGCGTGTTCGCGGTGGCAAACAGGCGGAACGCCGGGTGCGGGTGGATCACCCGGTTCTGGTCGAGCAGCGTGAAGCGGCCGTCGCGTTCGAGGATGCGCTGGATGACGAACATCACGTCGGGCCGCCCGGCGTCGTACTCGTCGAAGATCAGCGCTACCGGCCGCTGCAGCGACCACGGCACGATGCCCTCCTGGAACTCGGTGACCTGGCGGCCTTCGCGCAGCACCACCGCGTCGCGGCCGACCAGGTCGAGCCGGCTGATGTGGCCGTCGAGGTTGACGCGCACGCAGGGCCAGTTCAGGCGCGCAGCGACCTGCTCGATGTGGGTCGATTTGCCGGTGCCGTGCAGCCCCTGCACGAGCACGCGGCGGTTGTGCGCGAAGCCGGCCAGCAGCGCCAGCGTGACGTCGGGCACGAAGCGGTACGCCGGGTCGACGTCGGGAACATGCTCGTCGCGCTCGGCGAACGCCGGCACCGTGAGCGCGCTGTCGATGCCGAACAGCTCGCGCACCGGCAGCTGAAGGTCGGGGGACTGGTCGCGCAGTTCGGGCATGGCTTCGTCTCGTGGGGATCGGACCGCCAGGGTACGGGGCCGCGCGCAGCGCGCGTAGGTCCAGTGCGCATCGATCGTGCGGGCCAGATCGCGGCACCGCCGCTGGTGCCTACGAAAGCGCGGATCTGGATCTATGGGCCCGCCGCCGCAGCCGCCACAGTAGCGCCATGCGCCAAGGCCCCGAGCCGTCCATGCCGGACCCTGGCGCAGCCCCTCATCCGACCTGCCGAACCAGGAGACCCCATGAAACCGATGGAACTGCCCGCTGACCGCCCCGTGACCCGCGGGGTGCAGAAGATGACCCCCTCCGAAGCCTTCGTCGAGACGCTGGTCGCGCAAGGCGTCGACACGATGTTCGGCATCATGGGTTCGGCGTTCATGGACGCGATGGACATCTTCGCGCCGGCCGGCATCCGCATGATCCCGGTCGTGCACGAGCAGGGCGCCGCGCACATGGCCGACGGCTATGCCCGCGTCAGCGGCCGCCACGGCGTGACGATCGGCCAGAACGGCCCGGGCATCAGCAACTGCGTGACCGCGATCGCCGCCGCGTACTGGGCGCACAGCCCGGTCGTGATCATCACCCCCGAGACCGGCACCAACAGCATGGGCCTGGGCGGCTTCCAGGAGGCCAACCAGCTGCCGATGTTCCAGGAGTTCACCAAGTACCAGGGCCACGTCACGCACCCGGCGCGCATGGCCGAGTACACCGGCCGCTGCTTCGACCGCGCACTGTCCGACATGGGCCCGACGCAGCTGAACATCCCGCGCGACTACTTCTACGGTGAGATCAGCTGCGAGGTCCCGAAGCCGATCCGCGTCGAGCGCGGCCCCGGCGGCGAGGCGAGTCTGTTCGCCGCGGCCGAACTGCTGGCGAACGCGAAGTTCCCGGTCATCCTGGCCGGCGGCGGCGTGGTGATGGGCGATGCGGTCGCGGAGTGCAAGGCGCTCGCCGAGCGGCTCGGCGCGCCGGTGGCCACCGGCTACCTGCGCAACGACGCGTTCCCGGCCAGCCACCCGCTGTGGGCCGGCCCGCTGGGCTACCAGGGCAGCAAGGCGGCGATGAAGCTGATCGCGCAGGCCGACGTGGTGATCGCGCTCGGCTCGCGCATGGGCCCGTTCGGCACGCTGCCGCAGCACGGCCTGGACTACTGGCCGAAGGAAGCCAGGATCATCCAGGTCGAGGCCGACCACACGAACCTCGGGCTGGTCAAGAAGATCGCGGTGGGCATCCACGGCGACGCGAAGGCGGTGGCCAGGGCGCTGCTGGCGCGCATCGACGGCGCGAAGCTGGCCTGCGACGCGACCCGGGACGAGCGGGCGAAGAAGATCGCCGCCGAGAAGGCCGCCTGGGAAGCCGAACTCGACGGCTGGACCCACGAGCGCGACCCGTACAGCCTGGACATGATCGAGGAAGCCAAGGGCGAGAAGCCGTTCTCCGGCGGACAGTACCTGCACCCGCGGCAGGTGCTGCGCGAGCTGGAGAAGGCGATGCCCAAGCGCGCGATGGTCTCCACCGACATCGGCAACATCAACTCGGTGGCCAACAGCTACCTGCGCTTCGACGAGCCGCGCTCGTTCTTCGCGCCGATGAGCTTCGGCAACTGCGGCTACGCGCTGCCGACCATCATCGGCGCCAAGTGCGCGGCCCCGGACCGGCCGGCGATCGCGTACGCCGGCGACGGCGCATGGGCGATGAGCATGGTCGAGATCATGACCGCCGTGCGGCACGACCTGCCGGTCACCGCGGTCGTGTTCCACAACCGTCAGTGGGGCGCCGAGAAGAAGAACCAGGTCGACTTCTACAACCGCCGCTTCGTCGCCGGCGAGCTCGAGAACACCAGCTTCGCGGGCATCGCGAAGAGCATGGGCGCCGAGGGCATCGTCGTCGACCGGCTGGAGGATGTCGGCCCGGCATTGAAGAGGGCGGTCGACCTGCAGATGAACGAAGGCAAGACCTGCGTCATCGAGATCATGTGCACCCGAGAGCTCGGCGACCCGTTCCGCCGCGACGCGCTGAAGAAGCCGGTGCGTCTGCTCGAGAAGTACCGCGACTTCGTCTGAGCGCGTTGCGGGGGGTGGGCCACGCCCCGCACCCCAACGAGACCCGACCTCCACCGAGGAGCTTGCATGCTTGCCGAACTCGAGCCGGCCGACCGGCTTGTGCGCCCCCACCTGGACCGCCTGGTGCGGGACGCACGCGGCCGCGGACCGCTGCCGCTCGCCGTTGTCTATCCCTGCGACAAGGCGTCGATCGACTCCGTCGCGGCTGCGGCGGACGCCGGACTGATCGTCCCGCTGCTGGTGGGGCCGGCGGCACGCATCGCCGCCGCCGCGGCAGCCGCCGGAGCGGACCTGTCGCGCTGGCGCTGCCACGACACCGGCGAAGACCCGCGCGACGCCGCCACGACGGCCGTCGCGCTGTGCGGCGACGGCTCGGCCTGCGGGCTGATGAAAGGCAGCCTGCACTCGGACGACCTGCTGGCTGCAGCGCTGTCGCGCCAGGGCGGCCTGCGCAGCAGCCGCCGCGTCAGCCACGCGTTCGTGATGGACCTGCCGGGGTGCGGCCGCCCGCTGCTGTTCACGGATTGCGTCGTCAACATCGCCCCCGATCTGATCGACAAGCGCGACATCGTGCAGAACGCGATCGACCTGGCGCTGATGCTCGGCATCGTCGAGCCGAAGGTCGCGATCCTGTCGGCGGTGGAGACCGTCAATCCTTCGATTCCCGGCACGCTGGACGCCGCCGCGCTGTGCAAGATGGCCGATCGCGGCCAGATCGTGGGCGGCTTGCTCGACGGGCCGCTGGCCTTCGACAACGCGATCTCGGCTGAGTCGGCGCGCAACAAGGGCATCACCTCGGCCGTGGCTGGCCAGCCGGACGTGCTGCTCGTTCCCAACCTCGAGGCCGGCAACATGCTGTACAAGCAGCTCGTCTATCAGGCCGGTGCCGACTGTGCCGGCCTGGTGCTCGGCACACGCGTGCCGATCGTGCTGACCAGCCGCTCGGACTCGGTCGCCAGCCGGGTCGCGTCGTGCGCGCTGGCGGTGCTGGCGGCCGCCGGCCGGCCGCGGGTGGCGTCATGAGGCGTCGCCCGACCTCCGCAGTGGCGGCTCCGATCGCAGCCGCGAAGCACGCCGCCGACCCGGTGAGCGCCGGCGAGCCGGCGGTGCCCGCCGGCGCCCCGCGCCTGCACGGGCCGCGCGCGCTGCTGCCCGGCAGCGGCCTGAGCGCGGTGATCGCGCTCGCGGCAACCTTTGTCTCGACGCTGCACGGCGGGCCGCAGTTCCTCTACGCCTTGTTCTTCGGGGTCGCCTTCCACTACCTGAGCCACGACCCGACCACCAAGCCGGGGGTCGACTTCTGCGCGCGCAACGTGCTGCGGCTGGGCGTCGGCCTGCTCGGCGCGCGGATCACCGCCGCGCAGATCGCCGGGCTGGGCTGGACCACGGCGGCGATCGTGGTCGCCGCGGTCGTGACGACGATCGTCTGCGGCGTCTGGCTCGGTCGCCGCCTCGGCCTGAGCCGCGCGCAGAGCGTGCTGTCGGGCGGCGCGGTCGCGATCTGCGGCGCCTCTGCGGCGCTGGCGATCTCGGCCGTGTTGCCGCGCGAGAAACACGGCGACCGGTTCACGCTGATGGTGGTCGTCACGGTGACCGTGCTGTCGACCGTGGCGATGGTGATCTACCCGCTGGTGTGCCGGCTGCTGGACCTGCCGCCGGATCTGGCGGGCCTGTTCCTCGGCGGCACGATCCACGATGTCGCGCAGGTGGTCGGTGCCGGCTATACGCTGAGCCACGAGACCGGCGACTATGCGACGGTCGTCAAGCTGTTCCGCGTCGCGATGCTGGCGATCGTCGTCGTCGTGGTGTCGAGCCTGTTCAAGGCCGAGCGCGAGCGTGTGGCGGCGGACCCGCGCGGCGGTGCCGCGCCGGCGCGGCAGGCACTGGTTCCCTGGTTCCTGTGGGTCTTCGTCGCGCTCGTCGTCGCCAATTCGGTCGGCGCCATGCCGGCCGCGCTGCAGCAGCAGCTGGGCGAACTGTCGCGCGGCTGCCTGGTGGTGGCCATCGCGGCGCTGGGCGTCAAGACGTCGTTTGCGCAGCTGGCGCGGGCCGGCTGGCGGCCGTTCATGCTGTTGCTGGTCGAGACGCTGTGGATGGCCGGGCTGGTGATCGCCGCCGTGTTGTTGGTGCGATGAGGTCCCCGTCCGCTGCGGCTGATGACGTTCGCGCCGTCGGCAACCGGGTTGACGAGCACGCCCTGGTGGCGCGGTCCGCGAAGCGCTGCCTGGTCATCGATCCGAACACCACCGCCCGTGTCACGGAGACCGTGCCGGCCGCGTGCCGGCGCGCGCAGCCCGGCGTGTCATGGGAAGGTGCGGCGGCGCGCTTCGGCGTCGCCTGCATCGCCGACGAGGTCGCGTCTGCCAAGGCTGCACATGCCGCGCTCGACGCCTTCGAGGCCTTCCATGCCGGGCACGACACATTGGCAGATTGCGCAGCATGCGTCCGGCCACTGGATGTCGAGCCGGTCGGTCCTCGGGGTGGTGTCCTTGTTTGCGCTGCAAATGCGGTTCATGGGCGGCCGCATCGCGGCACCCGCAATCGCCGGCCAGTTCCATCACCAGGGCCAGAACCTCGCGGCTCGGGTGCAGCCGCGCATCGAAGCGGCGCTGCTCGTGGCCGGCATCATCACTCCCCTGGCGCTGGCCGTGCCGGGATGGCATGCCCTTGCCGGCGCATCGGCGGCGGTCTCCGGCGTCCTCGCGCTGATTCGCCTGGGGCGCTGGCGCTTGTGGGCGTTGCGTGGCCGCGCCGACCCGTGTTGCCTGTCGGTGGGCTGCGCCTGGCTGGCAGTGGTCCAGCTCGCGTTGGGTGAGTCGGTTGCCGGTGGCCGCCTGGGACTTGCAGCGGTCCACGTCACCACTGTCGGCGCATCGGGGATGCCGAGCTTCAATGTGATGGCAACCTTCTGAACGCTGCGCGCGCGGCGTGGCCTGGCCGATGTGGCGCTGATCGTCCGGGGCACGGCATTGCTCGCTGCCGCCACCTTCCTGCGTGTGCTGGGTGCTCGGCTGCGATCGATCCGTGGCCCTGGTTTGCGCTCGCCGCTGCCTGCTGGTCAGCGGCCTTCGTGCTTCTGCCCGGGCTCTTGTGGCGCTGCCTGCGTGCGTTCAGGGCCCGGTCAGTCCGTCGGCATTGGACGCGTTCGCGACATTCGCTGCCGCGTCGAAAGTAGTCGGTGAAGGCGGTGAGTTTCATGGCGAGGTCGATGCCCGAAGCGGGGCGAGGAGGGCCGAGGCCCTCCGCGTTCGCGTCAGCGCCTGGCGTCAACGTTCGATGGTCGCCGGCCTGGCGCCGACGGGCGCCTGCAGGTTCGACTTGCGGCGCAGCAGGTACAGCGCGTAGAGGCCGAGGAAGACGCTGCCGGCCGCGAAGACGATGTCACCGGGCACCCGCAGCCAGACCAGGCTCTCCATCACCGGCGAGTGGATCACCTCCGGCGAGCGGGCGTACCACAGGCCGGTCGTGATCGCGTGATAGGCCTGGTAGATGCCAGCGGGCAGCAGCGACATGAACACCATCATCGCCAGGCCGATGTTCAGGCTCCAGAAGGCGGGCTTCAGGAACCGGTCGGCATGCAGCGCGCGGTCGTACAGGCCGCGCAGGCAGAACAGCATCAGGCCGATGCCGAGCATGCCGTACACGCCGAACAGCGCCGCATGGCCGTGGGCCGCCGTCATGTTCAGCCCTTGCACGTAGTACAGCGAGGCGGGCGGGTTGATGGCGAAGCCGAGCAGCCCCGCGCCGACGGTGTTCCAGAAGCCGACCGCGACGAAGGACAGGATGACCCACTTGTACGCACCCAGCCAGGCCACGTTCCTCGAGCGTCGCCAGGTCTGCAGGGCCTCCAGGCCGATCAGCGTCAGCGGCACGACTTCGAGCGCCGAGAACACCGCGCCGACGGCAATCACCGAGGTCGGCGTGCCGGTCCAGTACAGGTGGTGCAGCGTGCCCAGGATGCCGCCGAACAGGAAGACGATGGTCTCGGCGACGATGGCACGGTTGGCCGACGCCGCTCGCACCAGGCCCAGGTTCGTGAAGATCAGCGCGACGACCGCGGTGGCGAAGACCTCGAAGAAGCCTTCGACCCACAGGTGCACGAGCCACCAGCGCCAGTACTCGATCATCGAGTAGTGCGTGTGCTGCCCCCAGGTGAGCGAGGTGGCGTAGAAGCCGCCGATGCAGGTCGCCGACAGGAACACCATCGCGATCAGGCCGCGGGTCTCCGAAGGCTTCTTCAGCGCGGGCCACAGCGCGCGGCCCAGCAGCAAGACCCAGAACAGCAGGCCGACGAACAGCAGCACCTGCCAGAAGCGGCCCATGCTGGTGAACTCGAGGCCCTGGTTGCCGAACCAGAAGCTGTAGTCGATGCCGCGGTGCTGCAGCGTGCCCAGCCAGCCGGTGATGGTCGAGCCCAGGACGACGACGATGAGCGCCCAGAACAGGGCATCCACGCCGAGCTTCTGGAATCTGGGTTCACGGCCCGAGAGCAGCGGCGCGACGTACAGGCCGGTGGCGAGCCAGGCGGTGGCGATCCAGAAGATGCCGATCTGGGTGTGGACCGTGCGGCTGATGGTGTAGGGCAGGACCTGCGCCAGCGGGATGCCGAAGAACGACTGGCCTTCGACCGCATAGTGCGCGGTGACGACGCCCATGCCGATCTGCAGCAGCATCAGGCCGATGACGGTGAAGAAGTACTTGCGGGTCGCCTTCATCGACGGCGTGGCCTTGGCGCCCAGCAGCGGGTCGGTCTTCGGCACGGCAGCCTGCTCTTCGTGCGCGTCGCCCTTGTGCAGCCACAGCATCGCGGCGATGCCGGCCAGCAGCAGGATGATGCTGGCCATCGACCACATCGCGGCCGATCCGGTCATCGTGTTGCCGACCAGCGGCTCGTGCGGCCAGTTGCTGGTGTAGGACAGGCCGGTCTCGCCCGGGCGGTCGGTGGTGGCGGCCCAGGCGGACCAGAAGAAGAAGGCGGTGAGCGCCTGGCGGTGTTCCTTCTCGGGCAGCGCGTCTTCGGTCATCGCGTACTGGTCGCGCAGCTTCTCGAGCTTCGGGTCGGTGCCGAACAGGCCTTCGTAGTGCGACGCGACGGCGCGGATGGCCTGGGCACGCTCCCGGGAAACGGTGATCCGGCCCGTGGTCTCGTCGTAGGTGTTGCGCCGCATCTCGGCGCGCACACGCGAGTCGACGGCGGCCTTGTCGGCTTCATCGAGCTGGGCGCCGGCGCTGCGGATCGTCTGCAACGTCGTCGCCTCGCGGTGCAGCCAGTCGGCTGACCAGTCGGGCGCGACGTAGCTGCCATGGCCCCACACGGTGCCGAGTTGCTGGCCGCCCGCGGCCAGCCAGGCCTGCTGGCCCAACTGGACCTGCTCGCCGGTATAGAGCACCTCGCCCTCGGCCGTCACGACCTGCTTGGGGATGGGAGGGGCGAAGAGATAGATCTGCCATCCGAGGTACCCGAGGGCACCGAAGGACAGGACGAAGATGAGGCCCAGCCAGCGCCAGAGCCTGCTTGTGGCATTCATGATGTGTTCTCTGAAGAGTGTTGGAAGAAGTCCTCGGGATCAGGCAGCGCCGCCGCACACACCGCAACAGCCGCCGCTGGCGTGCGAGCGCACCGGCTTGCCGATGCTCACTCGCCAGACCTCGGGCCCGTTCTCCAGGTACGACCACGAGTAGCGGCCGGGCGCTTCGGCTTCGAGCCGATGGCGCAGCGGTTTCGGGTCGTGGTCGTTCACGATCTCCAGGGCCTGACCCGTGGCAAGCTCGCGCAAGGCCGCAAGGATGGCCGCGTGGCGCTCGCGCGGCACGAGGGTTCTGACGTCGATGGTGTTGTCGGCGGTCGAGCTGATCATGGCGTTCTCTGGGTGAATGGAGGGTGGCTGCGGGCTCGGGGCTGGAGGCCGAGGGGGCATTCGCTGGCACGGCGGAGTGCGGCGCTACGGTCGAGTCGACGGCCGTCGAGGTTCGGCGGCCTCCCGGGCATCGAGGCCGAACGACATCCAGTCGTCGCCAAACAGCTCGACCGGGTGCTGCGTGCGCACCGACCCGTTGCCGCACATGAGCGAATCCGCCGGGCAGTAGCGGTCGCAGCCCCAGCACAGTCGCTCCGGGTGTTGCGGCTTGATCGGAAACTTCCTGGCCACGCGGGTGGTCCTGGTCGAAGGTGTTTTGAACATGTAGGAAATGTACATCTTTTAGGCGATGGAGTGTAGATGCATGAGGAATAGGCCTTCAGGCTGGTCCTTGCTTCTTCTCGATCTGGGCCAGGTTCTGCGTCGATGCCCTCGTGGCGGTCGGATTGCTCGAACCTTGCAGCCAGCGCGATGGCGCAGAGGTCGCCTGGACGCTGCTGGGCGCGTGCCCTGCACGACGATGCCGTGTCGAGAGCGGCAAGCGCGATGGACAACGGTTCGTGCAACCGGATGCGCCGTAACAACGGCGCCCGAGCCGTGCCCATCGGCCATGACCACCAGCGTGGCAAGCCACGTGGCGATCGGCCGTGGTCCGGTCCAGGCCAGCGCGGCGTCGAAGGCGGCCTGGCCTCGCGCCCGCCAGGCCTTGCGCCAGGCCTGCCCGATCAGCACCGGGATCACGATGTACAGCACCGCAGCGCATTCCAGGGCAGGCCGATCGACGACAGCCCGAGCAGCAGCGCGACGATGGGCGCGAAGGTGAACACCATGATGGTGTCGTTCAGCGCCACCTGTCTCGGCCTGAACGGGTTGACCGAGGGGCCCGGGTGGCTGCCTGCGGAGTGCGCCTCGAGCTGCCCCCGGCCCAGGCCGTTCAGGATGCCCTCGGCCATGATCGACCGCACCGGGCTGTGCATGCAGGCGATGAGCACGCTGCAGACCTGGTCGCTCATGGAGCGCCTCCCTGAGTTGGGCTGCTCGGGACACGGCAGGTGGCGCACGCCGTGCCGGATGGCACCGCATCGCAGCCGACGGCCTGGCAGCAGTGCGCCGGCAGGCAGGTGAGCCCTTCGTTCGTCGTCGTGGTCGGGATGGTCTCGCGCTCGACTTCGAACACGCAGTCGGTCAGCAGGGCGTCGCGCGCCGGCGCGCGCACGGCATGGCCGTCGAGCCTGCCCTCGAGTCAGGGCAGATCAAGGCCATGGCGGTGGCGCTGCCGGTGGTTGTCGGCGCCAGGCTCGGCAACGCGCTGCGCGCACGCCGCAGGCCCTTGTGCGGTGTGTCGACCATCAGGTCGGTGTTGGTCGGGTCCTGGGTCGTGGTGATCTGGCGATGGATGACAGTCCGGCGACAGGCAACGATGCCGCGGGCGCCCGCGCGATGCGCCAGCGCATGAGATCAGCAGCAGGACGGCTGAGGCTTCACCGGGATGCCGATCGGCTTGCCGCGCGGCGCGGGCGTGCAGCAGCCGGCGCCGAGGCGTCGATCGATGCCGCCTCGCTGACGACGGGGATGTCGCCCAGCGTGTGGAAGTGCTCCCAGGCGATGCGCTGCGGGTCGGCAACCCAGTGCTCCTCGCTGCTCGCGTCGCAGCAACTCGTCTCGCCGTCGTCGAGAAGGGCCATGTCAGCGGATTCCGCGCGCGCCTTCAGCTCGGCCAGTTCGACCAGCCCGTCGGTCTGGAAACCCAGATCGTCGGGTCCGCGCCGCATGCCCGCCGGGTGGCGAGGTGGCCGTTGCCTAGGGGGCGTACCGGGCGACGATCGAGGCGTCCCCCGGGCGTTCCCGCCGCGCGGCTCATCGACGCCCGTTCGACCCGCGCCCGCCCCGGCACGCGCGCGACGATCGGCGCGGGTCCGGCCACGGCGGTGGCGCCAGCCGGCTCGCCCGGTGCCCCTGCCGCCAGTCCGGCGTCGATCGCCGGTTCAGCGTTCGGAGGCCAGCGTCAGCAGGACGTCGAGCAGCACGTTCGCCCCGCGCAGCAGATCGGCAGCCTCGGTGTGCTCGCGCGGGTTGTGGCTGATGCCCATCACGCTGGGCACGAAGATCATCGCCGACGGGCAGATCCTGGCCAGCATCTGCGCGTCGTGGCCCGCGCCCGAGGTCATGCGCCGCGTCCGGTGCCCGCGCGCCCGGGCACTGGCTTCGATGAGCCGCACCAGGCGTTCGTCGAAGCGCACCGGCTCGAAGCGGGCCAGCCGCCGCGTCTCGACCGACACCGACTGTTCGATACCCAGACGCCGGACGAAATCCGCCAGCTCCTGCTCGGCACGCTGCAGCGTCGCCTCGTCGGTGTTGCGCAGGTCCACCCTTACGGTGGCGCGCTCGGCGATCACGTTGATCAGGTTGGGGTGCAGGGCCATGGCGCCGACCGTCGCCACCTGGCTGCCGCCGTAGCGCTGCGCCAGCTCACGCACGAAGACGGCGATCGCCGCCGCGCAGTAGCCGGCGTCGCGGCGCAGCCGCATCGGCGTGGTGCCGGCGTGGTTGGACTGTCCGGTGATCGTGAACTCCTGCCAGGAGATGCCCTGCAGGTCCTGCACCGCGCCGATCTCGAGGCCCTCGGCCTCCATCACCGGGCCTTGCTCGATGTGGAGTTCGACATAGGCATGCGGCACGATGGCCCCGCAGGCCATGTCGCCCGCATAGCCGATGCGCGACAGCTCGTCGCCCAGCCGCTTGCCATCGCTGTCGAGGCTGCCCAGTGCCTGCTCGAGCGGATGGCCGCCCGCATGGACCAGCGAGCCCATCATGTCCGGCTGGAAGCGCACACCTTCCTCGTTCGTGAACGCCGCCACGACCAGCGGCCGCTCCAGCACCCGCTGGCGATCGTTGAGCCAGCGCACCACCTCGAGCCCGGCCAGCACGCCGTAGTGGCCGTCGTAGCGGCCGCCGGTGGCCACGGTATCGATGTGCGAGCCGGTCATCACCGGCGCGGCGTCGGTCCGGTCGGCACGGATGCCGAAGATGTTGCCGATGCGGTCGACGCGGACCACGAGCCCCAGTGCCTTCATCCAGCGCACGAGCTGGTCGCGGCCCCGCTGGTCGGCATCGGTCAGCGCGATGCGGCAGACACCGCCGCCGTCGATGGCACCGATGGCCGCTTGGGCCGCGATCCGTTGCATCAGCCGCGCCTGCGAGAGGCCCTCGCGATCGAGCCAGGCGCGCTGTGCCGCCAGCACGTCGTCGGCCGCTCGCCCGACGATGCCCGCATACACGCCGGGGGCGGTGGCGCCCTCGGTGCTGATCAGCAGGACGCGGGACTGCGCGTCGAGTCTCGCCGCCTGTCGACCCGCGTCCGATTCCATCAGCGCCTGCAGCGCGGCCAGTCCCGCGACCGCGGACTCGCCGGCGACCAGCGGCACATCGCCGTGCACGCCCTCGGCGAGCAGGCGCATCGCGGCTTCGGCCTGTGCATCGGAGACCGTCATGAAGAGGTCGACCGAGGGCTGCAGGAAACGCCACGCCAGCGGCGATGTCTCGCCACAGGCCAGGCCGGCCATCACCGAGTCGACGCTGCCCGATGCCCGGGCCGGCCGGCCGGCAATGGCACTCTGGTACAGGCAGTCGGCCTGTTCGGGCTCGACCACGATGACGCCGGGACGATGGGCGCCGTACCGCTCCCAGAACACGCCGACGATGGCGGCGGCCATGCCGCCGACACCACCTTGCAGGATCAGGTGGGTCCAGGGGCAGCCGCCGGCGTCGTCGGCGTTCGCCAGCAGTTCCTCGGCGACGATGCCGTAGCCCTGCATCACGTCGCGCGGCACCGCCTCGCAGCCCTCGCAGGAAGTGTCGGACACCACCTCCCAGCCGTTGACCCGGGCCAGGCGCGCCGCCTCGCCGACCGATTCGTCGTAGTTGCCGGCGATGCGGACGATCTCGGCGCCGAACGCCGCGATGGCTTGTTCCCGTTCGTCGCTGACCTTGGCGTGCAGCACGATCACGCAGCGGCAACCGACACTCTGCGCTGCCGCCGCCAACGCGCGGCCGTGGTTGCCGTCGGTGGCGCTGACGACGACGAAGTCCTTCAGTGCCTGGGCGTGCCGGCCGGCGAGCAGCTCGGCGCCCGACCAGCCGTGCTGCGCGAAACGCCGCTGCACCAGCTGGAGCAGTGCGTTGGGCGCCCCCAGCGCCTTGAAGCTGCCGAGCGGCGAACGCTTCGATTCGTCCTTGACCGTGAGGCTGGCGATGCCGAGCGTCCTGGCCAGGCCCGGCAGCGACCAGGCGGGCGTCGGATACGCGGACAGCCCCGGCCAGCCGGCCAGGCGCCGGCTCGCGGCCCGGGCCTCGGACAAGCTCAGCAGCGACCGCAGGTCGGCGTCGTAGGGCCGGCGGACGGCGCGGGGGTTGGATCGGAACATGGCAGGGGGGCTGTGCAGGTCAGGAAGGGGAGTCGTCGCTGCCGTCTTCAGCGGGCTGTCGTTGTCATGGCGCTTGCTCCTCGAAGCCGATGCGGCGATTGTTGGCGCATGGGGGCGCGCATCCACCGAGATTTCAGTCGCCGACGACGCCTTTGTGTCGTCATGGCTTGCGCAGGATCGATGACGTCGTGGGCAGCGAGATGGGCTCGATCCGACCGGGCCCTGGCCGGTGCAGCCGCCGGGCCCGCGGCGTCGGGCCCGGCGCAGGGAATCGGGCGGGCAAGGGCGGTGGCCCGAACCCGGGTTCGGCTTCCATGTGATGATCGACGGCGCAAGACCGGGTCGCCGGCAGCTGGCCGGGCGCCTCGCGCGGCGCCCGGCTGCCGCGAAGGCGCCGGGTCGCCGCAGTGGCCTGCGCGGTCGCCGGACGGCGCAGATCGACGGATCCACCGACTACCCATGCTCTTCGTCCTCTCCCCCGCCAAGACCCTCGATTACGAGCGACCGCTCCCGCGCGGTGCCTCCCGACGTGCGACCGGACCGCAGTTCGTGCCGCAGGCCGCGGTCCTGATCGAGCTGCTGAAGTCCTTCACGCCGCCGCAGTTGTCGCGCCTGATGGACTTGTCCGACGAACTGGCGGCGCTGAACGCGGCGCGCTATGCCCGCTGGCAGCCCTTGCACGACGCCGGCAACAGCCGGCCGGCGGTGCTGGCCTTCAACGGCGACGTCTACGCGGGGCTGGACGCGCGCAGCCTGACCGGCGCCGACCTCGGCTGGGCCCAGGACCACCTCGTGATCCTGTCGGGGCTCTACGGCGCGCTGCGACCGTTCGACCGGCTGCAGCCCTACCGGCTCGAGATGGGCACCGCGCTGGCCAACGCCCGCGGCAGCGATCTCTATGCCTATTGGGGCGACACGGTCGCGGACTACCTGACGCAGCGCCTGGCCGCCGCCCGGCAGCCGACGATCGTCAACCTGGCCTCGCAGGAGTATTTCGAGGTCGTCCGGCGGCCGGCGCTGGGCGCGCGGATCGTCGACTGCCGGTTCGAGGACTGGGACGCCGCCTCGGGCCGGTACAAGGTGATCGGCGTCTTCGCCAAGCGGGCCCGCGGCCTGATGGCGCGCCATGCCGTCCGGCACCGCGTGCGCAGCGTCCAGGCGCTGCAGGGTTTCGACGCCGAGGGCTATGCGTTCGACCGGGCTGCGTCGGCCGCCGACCGGCTGGTCTTCCGCCGCCGCAGGGCCGGCTGAGAACCCGCCCGCGGCCGCCGCGGCGGCGGGCCGGTCCCTGGGGCGGCGCTGCCAGAATGTGGCCATGAGCGGTTCGCAGGTCGTCACGCCGGAGTTGCGCCAGTGGATCATCGAGCAGGTCCAGGCGGGCTGCCAGCCCGCCGAGGTGCTGGCGTCGATGCGATCGAGCGGCTGGGACGAGGACGTGGCCATCGCCGCGCTGGAACACACGCTGCAGCAGTTCACCGCCGATCCGCTGCGGGTGCCGGCGCAGGGCCTGGCCCTGCCGCCCGCCGTGCGGGTTCCCGAGCCTGCGCTGGCGGGTTCACCCAGCCGGCTGTGGGCCGGCGACCGCGAGGTCTCGGTGCTGGTGATGCTGCGCAACCCGCCGCTGGTGGTCCTCGGCGGCCTGTTGTCCGACGAGGAGTGCGATGCGCTGGTCGCCGCTGCGGAGCCGCGGCTCGCGCGCTCGGAGACGGTCGTGCTCGAGACCGGGGGCAACGAGATCAATCCGTCGCGGACCAGCCGGGGCATGTTCTTCGGCCGCGGCGAGACGCCGCTGTGCCAGCGCATCGAGGCGCGCATCGCCGCGCTGGTGAACTGGCCGGTGGTCAACGGCGAGGGCCTGCAGGTGCTGCACTACCGGCCCGGCGCCGAGTACAAGCCGCACCACGACTACTTCGACCCCGGCCAGCCCGGCATGGCGGCGGTGCTGCGGCGCGGCGGCCAGCGGGTGGCCACGCTGGTGATGTACCTGAACACGCCGCAGCAGGGTGGCGGCACCACCTTCCCCGACCTGTCGCTCGAGGTGGCGCCGATCAAGGGCAATGCGGTGTTCTTCAGCTACGACCGCCCGCACGCGACCACCCGCACGCTGCACGGCGGCGCGCCGGTGATCAGCGGCGAGAAGTGGGTGGCCACCAAGTGGCTTCGCGAGGGCGAGTTCATTTGACGGCGGTAGCTGGCCTGCCCGGTCTCAAGGAAACGCCGGGCCGTCCCAAGTTTCCTTGACCCCCGCGGGGGGGCGGGCCGGGCGCAGCCCGGCCCTGGGGGCGCTCAGAAGGTGACGGTCTCGCCGTGCTGCGGCACCCGGGCGGCCCAGCCCAGCCGGTCCTTGATGCGCAGTCGCAGCGCATCGGCCGCGTCGGGCTCGCCGTGCACGACGAAGGTCTGGCGCGGCGCGCCGGGCATCCGCTGCAGCCAGGCCAGCATTTCCTCGGCGTCGGCATGGCCCGAGAAGCCTTCCAGCCCGGTGATCGCGGCGCGTACCGGCACGTACTCGCCGAAGATCTTCACCTCGCGGTCGCCGGCCAGCAGCCGCGCGCCGCGGCTGCCGCCGACCTGGAAGCCGGCAAAGACCACGTGGTTGCGCTCGTCGGGCGCCAGCCTGGCGAGGTGCAGCAGCACGCGGCCGCCGGTGGCCATGCCGCTGGCCGAGATGATCACCGCCGGATGGCGCGAGTTCGCGAGCCTCTGCGACTGCAGCACGCTGGTCACC
The DNA here is from genome assembly GCA_016790515.1 of Burkholderiaceae bacterium. GTDB lineage: Bacteria > Pseudomonadota > Gammaproteobacteria > Burkholderiales > Burkholderiaceae_C > Pseudaquabacterium. Next base: position 20,050 of record JAEUOY010000173.1, read on the forward strand.
AGCTGCACGCCGTCGCACAGGCAGCTGATCTCGCGCTGCGGCACGCGCAGCAGCCGCCGGTAGCGGCTGTACAGCGCGGTGGCCTCGATCGCCATCGGGCTGTCGAGGTAGATCGGCAGCCGTTGCGGGATCTCGCCGGCGCGCTTCAGGCGCTGCAGCACCAGCAGCAACGCCTGGGCGCGGCCGACCGCGAACGCCGGCAGCAGCACCCGGCCGTTGCGCGCGACGGTGTCGCGCACGATCCGGGCCAGCGCGGCGGGCGCCTCATGCTCGGCGCCGGCCAGGTGCAGGCGGTTGCCGTAGGTCGATTCGACCAGCAGCACGTCGGCCGCCGGCAGCACCTGCGGCGGCGGCATCAGCAGGTCGTGGGCGCGGCCGACGTCGCCGGAGAAGGCCAGCGTCTGGCCGCGGTGCGTCAGCGCCACCGAGCAGGCGCCCAACAGGTGCCCCACCGGCGTCAGCGTGACCGTCACGTCACCCAGCGCGAGGCGGCGGCCCGGCGCCAGCGGCAGCAGCCTGGCGATCGCGCGGCGGGCATCGGCGCGGGTGTACAGCGGCAGCGCCTTCTCGTGGCGCGAGAAGCCGCGGCGGTTGGCGCGCCGGGCGTCCTCCTCCTGCAGGTGGGCACTGTCGAGCAGCAGCACCTCGGCCAGGTCGCGGCTGGCCGGCGAGGTGTAGATCGGGCCGCGGAAGCCCGACTTCACCAGCAGCGGCAGCCAGCCGCTGTGGTCGACATGGGCATGGCTGAGCACCACCGCGTCGATCTCGTGCGCCGGCACGCCCAGCGGCGCCCAGTTGCGCTCGCGCAGCACCTTGTAGCCCTGGAACAGGCCGCAATCGAGCAGGATGCGCTGCTCGCCGATCGTCACCAGGTGGCGCGATCCGGTGACGGTGTCGGCGGCGCCGAGGAACTGGATCTGCATCGCTGGCCTCCTCGTCAGGGTCTCACCGGGCGTCCAGCGACTGGTATTCGAAATACTTCTGGCCGCCGAAGGCGATCGCGCCCATCAGCACCGTGCCGCCGACCAGCAGCGCGATCACCACGGCGATCACCGCGCCCCAGCCGCTGGGCGTTGCCGGCTGGCCCGGGTGGTGGCGGGCAGCCCATCGCTCGTCGGGCGTCAGCCCGATGACGATCGCCGCCAGCATGCCCGCCACCAGCATCAGCCCCAGCAGCGGGATCAGCAGCCAGGCGGCATGGTCGTCCTGCCCCAGGTTGTGCATGCGGATCGCACCGGCCAGCCCGAGCAGCGTGGGCAGCGGGTGCAGCCAGCCGATCCGGTCGCGCCCGCCATACAGGTAGAAGCGGTGCGCGCCCAGGCTGCCCAGCCCCAGCGCCAGCCAGGCGGCCAGGGTCTTCGAACGGCGGCGGGGCATCGGGTCGGCTTCAGTCGGCCGCCGGCTGGCTGGCGCCGACGCCGAGCGAGCGCTGCATCAGCACCACGTCCAGCCAGCGGCCGAACTTCCAGCCCGAGGCCTTCAGCACGCCGGTGTGCTCGAAACCCAGCGCGGCGTGCACGCCGATCGAACCGGCGTTGGCGGCGTCGCCGATCACCGCCAGCATCTGGCGCGCGCCGGCGGCCTCGCAGCGGCCGACCAGCTCGGTCAGCAGCAGGCGGCCGACGCCCTGGCCGCGTGCGTCGGGGTGCAGGTAGATCGAGTCCTCGAGGCAGAAGCGGTAGGCCTTGCGCGGGCGGAAGGTGTTGGCATAGGCATAGCCCAGCAGCCGGCCGCGGCGCTCGGCCACCAGCCAGGGCAGGCCGTTGGCCAGCACGTCGTGGCGGCGGCGGGTCATCTCGGCGGTGTCGGGCGGGTCGAGCTCGAAGGTGCCGGTGCCGTTGAGCACCGCCTCGGCATAGATCGCGGTGATTTCGGGCAGGTCGGCCACCGTGCTGGGGCGGATCGTCAGGGCGGTGTGGGGCATCTTGCGAAAAACAGGTGGCAGCCGTTTGTCGATGACAGTTTATAATGCGCGGTTTTCGGCGACGGCGGGCGGCTGACAGGCCCTCTGCGTATCTACGGCGCCGGACTGTGCCGCACCCAGGCTGGCAGGCATCGCATGGCGATGCAGGCGAAGCGGGCACGGCAACCCGATGGAACGGCTCCGAGTGTCTCCGGAGCCCGCCCGTCGCCCACGAATTTTTCGGAAGATCAACATGGTCGTCATTCGGCTGGCACGCGGCGGCGCCAAGAAGCGCCCCTTCTACAACATCGTCGTCGCCGATTCGCGCGAACGCCGCGATGGTCGCTACCTCGAGCGCCTGGGGTTCTACAACCCGATGGCCGCCGGCGGCGAGCAGCCGCTGCGCGTCGCGATGGACCGCGTCAGCTACTGGACCGGCGTCGGCGCGCAGCTGTCGCCCACCGTCAAGCGCCTGGTCGTCACCGCGGCCAAGGCCCAGGTGATGCCGGCCACCCCGGCCGCCGCGGCTGCCGCCGCCTGATCGTGCCGCGGCACGCGCCGCGGCTTGCGGGCTGAGCCCGGCCGTGGCCGTCGATCCCTTCGAGCCGGCCTTCCCCGGCGACGCCGTCGAGGTCGGCCGCGTGCTCGGCGCCTGGGGTATCAAGGGCGCCATCCGCGTGCTGCCGTTCGCCAAGGACCCGCAGGCGCTGTTCTCGTCGCGCCGCTGGTTCATCCGCCCGCCCGAGGCGCCGCGCGCCCCTGCGCCGGCGAAGCCGGTGGTCTATCCGTCGCTGCTGCGCATCACGCAGGCCCGCGAGCAGGGCGACGATGTCGTCGCCACCGCGCAGGAACTGCCCGACCGCGCCGCCGCCGAGGCGATGAAGGGCGCGCGCGTCTTCGTCGCCCGATCGAGCTTTCCGACCGCCGGTGACGGCGAGTACTACTGGGTCGACCTGATCGGGCTGGCGGTGGTCAACCGCCAGGGTGAGGCGCTGGGCACCGTGATCGACCTGCTCGACACCGGCGCGCACAGCGTGCTGCGCCTGCGCCGCCCCGGCGCCGCCGAGGGCGCGCCGCCCGACGAATCCGAGCGCCTGATCCCCTTCGTCGCCGCCTACATCGACCAGGTCGACCTGGCCGGGCGCCGCATCACGGTCGACTGGGGCCTGGACTACTGACGCTGGCTGGCGTGCGCTTCGACGTCATCACGCTGTTCCCCGAGCTCTTTGCGCCGCACCTGACGCAGGGCATCACCCGCCGCGCGTTCGACAGCGGCCAGGTCGACGTGCGGCTGTGGCCGCTGCGCGACTTCGCCGAGGACGCCTACCGCCGGGTCGACGACCGGCCCTACGGCGGCGGCCCCGGCATGGTGATGCTGGCCGAACCGCTGCAGCGGGCGCTGGCGGCGGTGCGCGGCGACCGCGGCCCGGCGCCGGTCCCGGTGGTTCACTTCAGCCCGACCGGCGCGCCGCTGACGCAGTCGCTGGTGCGGCAGATGGCCGACGGGCCCGGCGCGGTGCTGCTGTGCGGCCGCTACGAGGGCATCGACCAGCGGCTCATCGACAGCGAGGTCACGCTCGAGCTGAGCCTGGGCGACTTCGTGCTGTCGGGCGGCGAACTGCCGGCGCTGGCGCTGCTCGACGCGGTGGCCCGGCTGCAGCCGGGCGTGCTGACGGCGCAGTCGCACGAACAGGACAGCTTCTCGGGCGACGGGCTGCTCGAGGGCCCGCACTACAGCCGGCCCGAGCTGCTGGACACCCGCCAGGGCCCGATGGCGGTGCCGCCGGTGCTGCTGAGCGGCCACCATGCGCAGATCGAACGCTGGCGGCGCGAGCAGTCGCTGCGCCTGACCGCGCTGCGCCGGCCCGACCTGATCGCCGCGGCGCGCAGCGCCGGGCGGCTGTCGGCGGCCGACGAGAAGATCCTCGCGGCGCTGGCTCAGCCGTCCAGGCTATAATCAAAGGCTTTTCGATCCTCTGCCGGGCAGAACTCGAGCAAGACTCGAGCACGAACAGGCCGCCATAGGGGCGCCTGTCGACAGCGCCGGCACGATCGCACCAGGAGAAGACCCGTGGACCTGATCCGCACCCTCGAACAGGAAGAGATCGCTCGCCTGAACAAGACGATTCCCGCGTTCGCCCCCGGCGACACCGTGATCGTCAGCGTCAACGTCGTCGAAGGCACCCGCAAGCGCGTACAGGCCTACGAAGGCGTGGTGATCGCCAAGCGCAACCGCGGCCTGAACAGTAGCTTCATCGTGCGCAAGATCTCCAGCGGCGAAGGCGTCGAGCGCAGCTTCCAGCTCTACAGCCCGCTGATCTCGGGCATCGAAGTCAAGCGCCGCGGCGACGTGCGCCGCGCCAAGCTGTACTACCTGCGCCAGCGCTCGGGCAAGTCGGCGCGCATCAAGGAGAAGCTCGCCTGAACGAAGTTCAGGCCGGTGCCATCCGTGCAGCGGAGGGCACCGCGGGGTGTGAAGCACACCGGCAGCGAACGCGCGATGCGCAGAAGCTCGCCTGAACGAAGTTCAGGCCAGCGCCGCAGGCGCTGCGTCGCGCGAAGCGCGGCGGGGAGCGGACGAGGCGACGCGGCGAAGCCGCCCGCCTCGAGAGCGGGCGCCGAGCCTCTTGCAGCCACAAGCCGCCCCCGGGCGGCTTGTTTTCTTCCGACCCGGCAGAATCTGCAGTCGATGAGCAACCCGGCCGGGCCCCGCATCACCGACCCGCAGGCAATTCCCGTCGACGGTGTCGACGACCACCTGCCGCCGGTGCCGTTCGAGCGGTTGCAGCCCGGCGCGCTGCGCGAGCGCTTCGCCGCGCCGCCGGTCTGGACGCCCGAGATCTCCGGTGACGGCGCGCGCTTCAACCCGCAGCGCGCGCCGGCGGCGGCCGCGGTGCTGGTGCCGCTGGTGATGCGCGACGGCGGGCTGCAGGTGCTGCTGACGATGCGCACCGCCCATCTGCGCGACCATGCCGGGCAGATCAGCTTCCCCGGCGGCCGGGTCGAGGCGCACGATGCCGATGCCGTCGCGACCGCCCTGCGCGAGACCGAGGAAGAGGTCGGGCTGGACCGCCGCCACGTCGAGGTGATCGGCGCGCTGCCGACCTATTCGACGGTGACCGGTTTCGTCGTCACGCCGGTCGTCGCGCTGGTCGAACCCGGCTTCACGCTCGCGCTCGACGACTTCGAGGTGGCCGAGGCCTTCGAGGTGCCGCTGCCGTTCCTGATGACCCCGGCCCACCACCGCCGCCACCGCTTCGAGATGGCCGGCGTGCAGCGCCAGTTCCTGTCGATGCCCTGGCAGGGCATTGCCGCCGACGGCCGGCCGCGACCGTACTTCATCTGGGGCGCGACCGCCGCGATGCTGCGCAACCTGTACGGCTTCCTGGCCCGCGGCTGATCCGGCCCGCCCGGTATCATCGGGCACGATGAGCTTCTTCGCCGTCCTGCTGGCCCTGGTGATCGAGCAGCTCAAGCCGCTGCCGCGCGACAACTGGGTGCACCACGGGCTGGTGTCCTGGGTCGGCTGGGCCGGCCGCAACTTCGACGCCGGCCGCGAGCACCATGCCTGGGTCGTCTGGAGCGTGTCGGTAGGCGTGCCGGGGCTGCTGCTGGCGGCGGTGTACCTGGCGATCCACCACTGGAGCCTGTTGCTGGCGCTGCTGTTCGACGTCGCGGTGCTGTACCTGACGCTGGGTTTTCGCCAGTTCAGCCACTACTACACCGACATCCGCGACGCGCTGGACCGCGGCGACGAGGCCGAGGCGCGCCGTCTGCTCGCCGAATGGCGCCACTTCGACGCCAGCGAGCTGCCGCGCACCGAGCTGTTGCGCCACGTGATCGAGCATTCGCTGCTGGCCGCGCACCGCCATGTCTTCGGCGTGTTCTTCTGGTTCGTGCTGTTCTCGACGCTGGGCCTCGGGCCGCTGGGCGCGGTGCTCTACCGGATGGCCGAATTCAGCGCGCGCTACTGGGCCTACCCGGCCAAGTCGCTCGGCGTGCCGGCCAACGAGCGGCTGATGGAGGTGTCGCAGAAGATGTTCGCGCTGATCGACCACGTGCCGTCGCGCCTGACGGCCTTCGGCTTCGCGGTGGTCGGCAACTTCGAGGAAGCGATCAACGCCTGGCGGCGCGATGCGGCGCGCTGGAAGCATGCCAACGAAGGCGTGATCCTGGCGTCGGCCGCCGGTGCGGTCGGCGTGCAGCTGGGCGGCAACGCCGCGCCGGGGGTCACGCCCGACCGGTCGCGCGGCTTCGAGGCCGGCCCGGTCGAAGACCCGGGCGCCGACGGCTCGACGGCCGGCGATCCGCCGCAGCTCGGCCACCTGCGCAGCATCGTCGGGCTGGTCTGGCGATCGGTCGTGCTGTGGATGCTGCTGGTCGCCCTGCTGACCCTCGCCAACCTCGTCGGCTGACTCCTGCGCGCCGACTTTGCGTGAGCGTCAGTAACGCTTGACCGAGAGCTCGGCGCGCAGCTCGGTATAGATGCGGTAGCGCGACGGGTGGATCGCGCCCCGGGCCAGCGCATCGCGCACGCCGCAGCCGGGCTCGTGCAGGTGGCTGCAGTTGTAGAAGCGGCAGGTCTGGGCATGCTCGCGGATGTCGGGCATCAGCGCGGGCAGGTCGGACGGCTCGAGCTGGCGCAGGCCGAACTCCTGGAAGCCCGGTGAATCGATCAGCGCGCTGCGCCGCGCCTCGTCGAGCCAGTACCAGCGGGTGTCGGTGGTGGTGTGGCGGCCGGTGTTCAGCGCCTTCGAGATCTCGCCGACCTGCGCCGCCGCGGCCGGCACCATCAGGTTGATCAGCGTGCTCTTGCCCATGCCGCTGGGCCCGAGCACCAGCGTGGCCTTGGCCGCCAGCAGCGGCGCCAGCAGCGCACGCGCCGCGTCGCCGCGCGCCTTCAGCGACAGCTCAATCACCGCCACGCCCATCGCCCGGTACGGCGCCAGCCGCTCGCGCGCCGCGGCCACTTCGGGCAGGTCGGTCTTGTTCAGCACGATCAGGGTCGGGATGCCGGCCGAATCGGCCGCGATCAGCGCCCGCGCCAGCTGGGTCTCGGCGTACATCGGCTCGACCGCCACCAGCACCAGCAGCTGGTCGAGGTTGGCGGCGAACGACTTGGTCTTCCACTCGTCCTGGCGGAACAGCAGGTTGCGGCGCCCGGCCACCTTGTCGATCACGCCCTCGTCGCCGGCGGGCTGCCAGTGCACCCGGTCGCCGACCACCACCTCGCTCTTCTTGCCGCGGGCGTGGCACAGCAGCCGCTGGCCGTCGGCTGCCTCGACCATGCAGTGGCGGCCGTGCGCGGCGACGACCAGGCCGTTGCCGGGCAGTCCGGCCGCGCCGCCGTCGCTCAATGGTGCACCCTTGGGCCTGCGGCCGGTCCCGCCACGCGGGTAGGAGCCCCTTCGGGCGGCCGTGCGGGGCTCATGCCGTGGCGGGCGGCAGCGCGGCCAGCCTCTCGCTGGCCGGCGGATGCGAGTAGTAGAAGCGCACGTACAGCGGGTCGGGGGTCAGCGTCGCGGCGTTGTCCTCGTGCAGCTTCAGCAGCGCACGCGCCAGGTCGGCGCCGCTGGCCTGGGCGCAGGCATAGGCATCGGCCTGGAACTCATGGCGGCGCGACAGCTGGGCCAGCAGCGGCGAGACGAAGAAGCCGAACACCGGCACCACGCTCAGGAACAGCAGCAGCGCCAGCGCGTCGTTGGGCGCGCCGAGGTTCGGCATCACGCCCAGTCCCAGGTAGAACCAGCTCTGGCCGGACAACCAGCCCAGCAGCGCCAGACCGGCCAGGCTGGCGGCGAACATCACCACCAGGCGCTGGGTGATGTGGTGGTGCTTGAAGTGGCCCAGTTCGTGCGCCAGCACCGCCTCGACCTCCGGCGGCGACAGCTTGTCGAGCAGGGTGTCGAAGAAGACCACCCGCTTGGCCGCGCCCAGCCCGGTGAAATAGGCGTTGCCATGGGCCGAGCGGCGGCTGCCGTCCATCACGAACAGGCCCTTGGCGGCGAAGCCGCAGCGCTGCATCAGGGCCTGCACCCGGGCCTTCAAGGCCTCGTCGGCCAGCGGGGTGAACTTGTTGAACAGCGGCGCGATCAGCGTCGGGTACAGCACCATCGCCAGCAGGTTGAAGGCGGCCCAGGCGCCCCAGGCCCACAGCCACCACATCGCGCCGGTGGCGCCCATGATCCACAGCACCGCGGCGGCCAGCGGCAGGCCGATCACGACGCCGATCGCCGCCGCCTTGAACAGGTCGGTCAGCCACAGCCGCGAGGTCGTGCGGTTGAAGCCGAAGCGCTGCTCGATACGGAAGGTGCCGTACCACTCGAAGGGCAGGTCGAGCAGCGCGCCGATCAGCGTGAAGGCGGCCAGCAGCGCCAGCTGGTAGGCCATCGCGCCGAAACGCGGTTCGACGGCGTCGCGCAGCGCGGCGTTCAGCGCGTCCAGCCCGCCGAGCAGCGTCCAGCCCAGCAGCAGCACGCTGGCGAAGGCGGTGGCCAGCAGGCCGAAGCGGCCCTTGGCCAGCGTGTAGTCGGCCGCACGCTGGTGCGCGGCCAGCGTGACCGCGCCGGCAAAGGCCGGCGGCACGCGGTCGCGGTGGGCGGCGACATGGCGCATCTGGCGCGTGGCGAGCCACAGCTTGATGCCCAGCGAGAGCACCAGCGCGGCGGCGAACAGCAGGGTCAGCGGCATCGGCGACATGGCGCGAAGTGTAGGGGGGCCGGGCGGTCGCTGCAGGCGCGCGATCGAGGGCCGCGAATGACGGCCGTCGGGGGCTGCGACAATGATCGAATGAGCACCCGCCCCGACGCACCCGCGCTGTCACCGAGCGACCAGAACCTGGTCTGGATCGACCTCGAGATGACCGGCCTGTCGCCCTTCACCGACCGCATCATCGAGATCGCGGTCATCGTCACCGACCCGCAGCTGAGCGTGCGCATCGAGGGCCCGGTGTTCGCGATCCACCAGAGCGACGCGGTGCTCGACGCGATGGACAACTGGAACAAGGGCACGCACGGCAAGAGCGGGCTGATCGACCGCGTGCGGGCGTCGACGGTCGACGAGGCGGCGGCCGAGGCGCAGCTAATCGACTGGCTGAAGGCCTACGTGCCCAAGGGCAAGAGCCCGATGTGCGGCAACTCGATCTGCCAGGACCGGCGCTTCCTGGCCAAGGACATGCCCAGGCTGGAAGACTTCTTCCACTACCGAAACCTCGACGTCAGCACGCTGAAGGAGCTGGCGCGGCGCTGGAAGCCGGCGGTGCTCGACAGCTTCAAGAAGGCCCAGTCGCACACCGCGCTGGCCGACATCCACGAATCGATCGACGAGCTGCTGCACTACCGGCAGCACCTGTTGAGCGTCTGACCGGCGCCGGGCGGTCGGCCCGCGCAATCGCGTTCAGACGGCCAGCAGGTCGACCTCGAAGATCAGCGTCGCGTTCGGCGGAATCACGCCGCCGGCGCCGCGCGCGCCGTAGCCGAGTTCGGCCGGGATCTGCAGCACCCGGGTGCCGCCGGTCTTCATGCCCTGCACGCCTTCGTCCCAGCCGCGGATCACCATGCCGGCGCCGAGGTGGAAGCGGAACGGGTCGCCGCGGTCCTTGCTGGAATCGAACTTGCGGCCGCGGCCGTCGGCGGCGGCGGGGTCGTGCAGCCAGCCGGTGTAGTGCACGGTGACCTGGGCGCCGGCGGTCGCTTCGGCGCCGGTGCCCGGCGTGGTGTCGTCGTACTGCAGGCCGGAGGCGGTGGTGATCATGACGGGGGTCCAGTTCAACAGGAGAGGGGGTCGGCATCATGCCATCGCCGGCTCGGCGGGCCAGGCGGCGGCCCAGGCCGCGGCGGCTGCCGCCAGCCCCTCGCCGACGGTCGCGCCCGGCAGCGGCGGCAGGCCCAGCACCGCGGCGGCGGCGCGCAGCGCGACCAGCGGGTCGCCGGTGTCCAGCGCCTTCGCGCCGTTCTGCTTGCTCAGCTTGTGGCCGTCGGCGCCCAGCACCAGCGGCGTGTGCAGGTAGCGCGGCGTCGGCAGCCCCAGCAGGCGCTGCAGGTGGATCTGGCGCGCGGTGTTGTCGGCCAGGTCCTCGCCGCGCACGACGTCGGTGACGCCCTGCGCGCCGTCGTCGACGACCACCGCGAGCTGGTAGGCCCACAGCCCGTCGGCGCGCTTCAGCACGAAGTCGCCGACCGCCTGGGCCACGTCCTGCCGCTGCGCGCCGAGGCGGCGGTCGCACCAGTCGATCACGATGCCGGCACCCTGGGCGTCGACCGTGCGCAGCCGCATCGCCCGGGCCGGCCTGCCGTGCAGCCCGCTGCGGCAGGTGCCGGGGTAGACGCGCTCGCCGAAGCGCCGGTGGTCGCTGCCCCGCGCCGCCAGCGCGCCTTCGATCTCGCGCCGCGTGCAGCCGCAGGGGTAGGCCCAGCCGGCGGCCAGCAACCGGTCCAGCGCCGCCTGGTACAACGCACCGCGGCCGGATTGCCACAGCGGCGGCTCGTCCGGCTGCAGGCCCAGCGCCGCGAGCTGCGCGACGATCGTCTCGGCCGCGCCGGGCAGGCAGCGCGGCGTGTCGACGTCCTCGATGCGCAGCAGCCAGCGCCCGCCGCGGGCGCGCACGTCGAGCCAGCTGGCCAGCGCGGCGACCAGGCTGCCGGCGTGCAACGGGCCGGTCGGCGAGGGCGCAAAACGACCCACGACAGGGCCGACGACAGGGCCGCTCAGACAGCCGGCCACCCACTCACTCCACCGGCACCGGCAGGCCGACGTAGCGCTCCAGCAGCGCGCGGCGGGTGGCCGGGCTCTCCAGCTGGTCGAGCCACCACTGCAGCGCCAGGCCCTGCGGCGCCTTGCGCGGCTGCGAGGTGGCCGCCGTGCGCCAGGCATAGCCGAACTGCGAGGGCAGGCGCGCGCGCTGCACCGGCCTGGCCACCAGCCGGCCCAGCCGCAGCTGCTCGCGCACCTGCGGTTCGGGCACGAAGCCGACGCCCAGGCAGCGCATCAGCGCCTCGATCTTCGCGGCCATCGACGAGACGGTGAACACGTCCTGCCCGGGCAGCAGGTTGACGGTGATCGGCGCCAGCTTCTGCGCCGAATCGGCCACCGCCACCGCGCGGTGGGCCATGATCTGCGCATCGCTCAGCGGCTCGTCGGCGCGTGCCAGCGGATGGTGCGGCGCCATCGCGAAGACGAACTCGACCGCGCCGAGCGGCCGCAGCTCGATGCCCGACTGCGGCGGCGAGGTCATCATCGCGCCGATCACCAGGTCGGCCTGGCCGTGCACCAGCGCCTCCCACAGCCCGGCCATCACCTCGCTGCGCAGCCTCAGCCGGGTGCCGGGGCCGCGGTCGTCGGCGCCGCGCAGCGCGTAGAAGCCCTCGACCAGCTCGAAGATCGTCAGCCGCGAGATCACGTCGTCGACGGCCACCGTCAGCTCGCTCTCCCAGCCGGTGGACACGCGCCGCACCCGGTTGGCCACCGCGTCCATCTCGGCGAGCAGGCGGCGGCCTTCGTCGAGCAGCTCCTGGCCGGCGGCGGTCAGCTGGGCCTGGCGCGAGCGGCGGTCGAACAGCAGCACGTCGAGCGCGTCCTCGAGCTGGCGCACGCTGTAGGTCAGCGCCGACGGCACCCGGCCCAGCTCGCGCGCCGCCGCGGCGAAGCTGCCGCTGCGGGCGATGATGTCCATCATCTGCAGGGCTTCGGGGGTCAGGGCGTTGCGGCGCGGCGGGTTCATGGCGGTTTCATCTTATTTGAATGGCCGCTTCAAGACGATGCCGGCCCGGCCGAACGCTGGTGGTGCGACGATGCAGGCCTCGAAGGAGACGACCATGATCACCCTGCGCCGCAGTGCCGACCGGGGCTATGCCGACCACGGCTGGCTCAAGAGCTTCCACACCTTCTCGTTCGCCGACTACCACGACCCGGCCCACATGGGCTTCGGCAACCTGCGCGTCATCAACGAGGACCGCATCGCGCCCGGCACCGGCTTCGGCACCCATGGCCACCGCGACATGGAGATCGTCAGCTACGTGCTCGAAGGGGCGCTGGCGCACCAGGACAGCATGGGCAACGGCACCGCGATCCTGCCCGGCGAGGTGCAGCGGATGAGCGCCGGCACCGGCGTGCGGCACAGCGAGTTCAACCACGTGAAGGACCGGGCCACGCATTTCCTGCAGATCTGGATCCTGCCGGACCGCGCCGGCATCGCACCGGGCTACGAGCAGAAGGCCTTCTCCGACGCCGACAAGCGCGGCCGGCTGCGGCTGGTGGCCTCGTCCGACGGCCGCGACGGCGCGGTCACGCTGAATGCCGATGCCGCGATCCGCGCCGGGCTGTTCGACGGCGACGAAGCGGCCGAGCTGGCGCTGGACCCGGCGCGGCGCACCTGGGTGCACGTGGCGCGCGGCGCGGTCAGCGTCAACGGCCAGGCGCTGCAGGCGGGCGACGCGATCGGGCTGGCCGACGAGCCCCGGCTGACGATCTCGGGCGGGCAGGGCGCCGAGGTGCTGGTGTTCGACCTGGCGCGCTGAGTGGCGGCAGCGCGAAGCTGTGGTGCGCGGCTTTGGTCTGCGGTTCAAGCCACGCACGCAGGCGTTGCTAGCCTGGTGAGGCCGAGAGTCTTGTCGAGGAGGTGCTGACCGGCGAAGCGATCGCGTGATGCTGGGGCCTGCATTGCCGGCTGACTGATCTCGGGGGACGGGCCGAAGGGCTCTTGACGACCCGAACCGGGTATCCAGCTGCCCGGATCGATGGTCGTGAAGCAGTCCTCGGCGGGCGCCATCGGTCCAGTGGCACCCGCGAAGCCCGCAATAGGCAGGGTTCGGCGGATCCGTCGATCGCCACTTCTGCCCGGTGCAGAACGAAGGGCGGGCGTGCCGCTGGGGGCTGGAGCAGCCCCATGACACTGCAGGCGTACCCAAAACGGGTAATCCGGTGGTGATCGCGCCGACCGTGTTGGCCCTGCCGCCGATAAGCTCGCCAGCACCGTGAAGTCCACTCGTCACCGCCGGCTACTTCCGTCCCTCCGTCGCCTGAGCGTTGCCGCCTGCGCACTGGTGCTGGCCACTTCGGCGGCAAGTGCGCAAGACAATGCGGGCGCAGGTTGGAGCCGGTCTCTCGGACCGCTTGAACTGCGCGGCGGCATCGACACCTACAGCGCGTATTACGCGATGCGCGGCACCTGGTGGAATCTGGCTGCAAGCTCGGCACCGACATTCGATATGGACCGAAGCTTCGCCGAGTTGTGGATGCAGCCGAAGCTGGACGGACGCTACAAGCTCGGGAACGATCGCGAGGCCTACGCTTCACTCTCGGTGGGCGCGACGCAGACACTGGGGTCCGACGCCTTCGACTACAGGAACGAAGGTGAGGTGCGCTTCGGCTCTGCGGCGCTCGGCCTGCGCGGCAAGGCGAGTGACTGGACCTACGACGTTTCGTTCGGCCGCCAGCCGTTCACTCTCGGCACCGGCATGCTGCTCACCGCCGGCTCGTCCAACGGCTACTCCTGGGGAGGCGGTGCGTCGGCGCAGCGAAAGACCTGGGGGCGAAGTCTGGTGGCACGCGCCGGCACGGGCGAGTGGACCGGCACCGCCTTCGCCCTCGAGCCTGATGAGGCGCCGGAGGCACGTACCGAGACCCGCGTGCAAGGTGTCGCGCTCGAGTGGGCGCGTCCGCAGATGGGCAAGGCGGGTCTCGCCTGGTTCACGTCGCCTCGCTCGCAGGCCATCTACCCCGGAGATCTGGCGCCTCTCGTCTTCATCGAAAAAGGGCGTGAAGGGCTCGACACCTGGCACGGCTGGGCGGACATCACGGGCCTCCTGCCCGCCTTGCCAACGCTCGGGTTCCGCGCCGAGTTCGCGCAGCAACGCAACGACATCACGCGCGCCGACGGAAGCCGTGATCCCATGAAGGCCAGCGCCTGGCTTGTGGGCGCTAGCTGGTGGGCGCAGGATCTGCCCTTCGCGCCGAAGTTCACCTATCACGTCGCGCGCTTCACGGGCGACAAGCCCGACACCCCTACCTACGAACGTTTCGACCCGATGTTCTGGGGCAACGGCCTCGAGAACTGGTGGTTCGGTGCCAACGGCGCGTACTCGTGGCTGAACGCCAACCTGCGCGCACGGCGCTTCATCGTCGACGCCTACCTGTCGGCGCAGGACATCCTGCAGTTCCAGTACGTGCGCGCTGAAGCCGACCAGCTCAACAGCGCGGTGCAATTCGGCCAGGGTGTGAGCTTCACGAGCGGCGGCCTGGTGGTGGGTGTGCCGCAGGCTGAGCTGTCCGATGAGTTCTACCTGCAGTACGCGCGCGTCTTCAATCCGAAGCTGATCGCCATCGCGTTCGTGTCACGCAGCAACCCGGGTGCCGGGCTCAAGGCGAATGCCCCGCAGGGGACCACCGCCTGGACAACCCTGGGCGTCGGCCTGACGGCCAACTTCTGACGATGGATTCGTCCGGCGCGACGGCCGTGGGCCGACCTGCCAAACCGACGCTCGGGAACCATGGCTGACCCCGCCCGCACGGCCGTTAGGCCGGTGAGTCATCTCCCCCCGCTGCCGCCGGGGCGGCAGTACCGCTTCCACACCATGATCAAGCCGGCCGGGGCACTGTGCAACCTCGACTGCCCGTACTGCTTCTACCTGCACAAGACCGAGCTGCTCGGCCACGAGCCCAACGCGCGCATGGCGGCCGACCTGCTGGAGCAGCACATCCGCCAGTACATCGAGGCCCAGACCGGCGACGAGGTGGTGTTCTCGTGGCAGGGCGGCGAGCCCACCGTGATGGGCCTGGGCTTCTACGAGAAGGTGGTGGCATTGCAGGCGAAGTACGCCAAGCCCGGCCAGCGCATCGAGAACGACCTGCAGACCAACGGCGTGCTGCTTGACGAATCCTGGGTGCACTTCCTGAAGGCCCACGGCTTCCACGTCGGCCTGAGCCTGGACGGCCCGCAGGACCTGCACGACAAGTACCGCCCCACCAAGGGCGGCACGCCGACCTTCGACAAAGTGATGGCCGCCGCGGCGCTGCTCGCCCAGTTTGAGGTGCCGTTCGCGCTGCTGTGCGTGGTGAACCGCGATGTCGCGTGCCGGCCGCTGGAGGTGTGGCGCTTCCTCACCAGCATCCCAGGCACCTTCCGCGTGCAGTTCACGCCCTGCGTCGAACCGCGCGCGATCAAGCAGCAGGGGCCGGCGCTGACAGATGCCGCGGCTCCCGTCGTCGGCAGCCCGCGCACCCGCCCGGAACATCCGCTGTCCCTCGTCACCGAGTGGTCGGTCGACGCGCGCGACTACGGCGAGTTCCTGTGCACCATCTGGCGCGAGTGGCTCGCCAACGACTTCGGCCGCGTGCACGTCAACGTCTTCGAAAGCGCGGTGGCGCAGTCGCTCGGCCTGCCGGCGCAGATGTGCACCGCCGCACCCATCTGCGGCAAGGCGATGGCGCTCGAGCACGACGGCAGCCTGTACAGCTGTGACCACTTCGTCTACCCCGAGTACAAGCTCGGCAACATCCGCGACACGCACGAGGGCGATCTGGCCTTTTCAAAGCAGCAGATCGCCTTCGGCCTGGCCAAGCGTGACACGCTGCCGGCCTACTGTCGCGGCTGCGCGCAGCTGCCGCTGTGCTGGGGCGAGTGCCCGAAGAACCGGCTGATCGCCACGCCCGACGGCGAGCCCGGCCTGAACAATCTCTGCGAAGGCCTGAAGCGCTTCTACGCCCAGGTGCAGCACGACATGCCCCTCATCCGACGGCGGCTCGGCCGCTGAATCCCTCCCCCGACAGAGCCGCCATGAAGGAGTAGCGCTCATGACCACGAACCGTCCTTACTGGCGCCGCCAGGCCCTGACAGCCGCGGTAGCCGCCGCCGTCGCTGCCATCGGCACCGCCCCGGCACGGGCACAGACTGCTCAGCGTCCGAACATCCTGGTCATCATGGCCGACGACATCGGCTACGCCAACGTCGGCATCTACAGCCACGGCATGATGGTGCCCACGCCCAACATCGACCGCATCGGCCGCGAGGGCATCCTCTTCACCGACCACTACGGCCACCCCAGCTCCACCGCCGGCCGCGCCGCGTTCATCACCGGCCAGTTGCCGATCCGCACTGGAATGACCACCGTCGGCCTGCCCGGCTCGCCGGTGGGCATCGACCAGCGCGACCCGACGCTCGGCACCATCCTGAAGGAGCTGGGCTACCGCACCGGGCAGTTCGGCAAGAACCACCTGGGAGACCGCAACAGCCACCTGCCGACCGTCAACGGCTTCGACGAATTCTTCGGCAACCTGTACCACCTCAACTCGGAGGAAGAGCCCGAGCTGCGCATGTGGAGCAAGGACCCGGGCTTCAACGCCCGCTACCGCCCACGCGGCGTGCTTGACGCAGTGGCCACGCAGGAGGACGACGCGACGGTCGACGCGCGGTTCGGCAAGATCGGCAAGCAGCGCATCACGGACACCGGCCCGCTGACCACCCAGCGCATGGAGACCATCGACGAGGACTTCCTCGACCGCACGAAGAAGTTCATCACCAGCGCCACCCAGGCCGGGCAGCCCTTCTTGGCCTGGTTCAACCCGAGCCGGATGCATATCTACACGCACCTGAAGCCGGCGTCGAAGAACCTCGCGAGCGACATCTCGAGCGAGTTCGACGTCTACGGCAGCGGCCTGATGGAGCACGACGGCCATGTCGGCCAGCTGCTCAAGCTGCTGGACGACCTGAAGATCACCGACAACACGATCGTCGTCTACACCACCGACAACGGCGCGATGGTCTCGTGGTGGCCCGATGCCGGTTCGACACCCTTCCGCGGCGAGAAGGCCACCACCTGGGAAGGCGGCGTGCGCGTGCCAATGCTGGTGCGCTGGCCGGCGAAGATCCCCAAGGGCAAGATCTCCAACGGCATCCAGACGCACGAGGACATGTTCACCACGCTGGCCAGCGCGGCCGGCTACGGCGACGTGCGCGGCAAGCTGAAGGCGCGCGACAAGGTCTGCATCGACGGACTCGACAACTTGGTGCACTGGACCGGCAATGCGCCCTCGGTCCGCAACTCGGTGATCATGTACAACGAGAACGACCTCACGGCGGTGCGCGTCGGTCCCTGGAAGTCGCACTTCATGATCCGTGACGGTTTCTTCGACTACCTGCGCACGAGCTCGCTGGTCTTCAACCTGCGCATGGACCCCTTCGAGCGCCACGGCGGCCAGAAGAGCAACGACCTGGCGATGAAGATGGGGGTGGCGCTCGGCGGCCAGATCCAGGACGTGGTCGGCGAGCACATGGCCTCGTTCAAGGAGTGCAAGCCGCGCCAGGAGAGCGGCACGCTGCGCATGGGCGGCAAGTGACCAAGGAGCATTTGATAGTGCGACGCTTTCGTCTAGGTTTGCAGGCCCTCTCGCTCTGCGCGGGACTCGCACTGTCCCCGATGGCCCTTTCAGCGTCGCCGCCCGAGGGCAGCGATCCCGAAGAGCAGATCGATGAGGGTCTGAAGGGCTTCGGCTACCTGGCCGGTCTGTCCCTGGGTTGTGTGGCGACGGAGCAGCGAAAGGCCCTGGAGCGCGAGGTCATGGACCTCAACGCAGAGATCAGTCGCCTGCTCGGCATCGACCGGGCCTTCCTTTTCACGGCCAGTTTTGGAAATGGCACAGGCGTCGAACTGTGAAGATCGAGGATTGCAAGACCGTTCTCACGCGCTACGAGGCCCGGGTTGCCAAGTTCCGCCAAGGCAGGGGGAGCAAGTGATGAGGGCGCCGATCCTGGGGCTCATGGTCGCGATCCTCGCCACCGACTTGTTGTTGCCTGCCCAGGCTCTGGCGCAGAGCTGGGAGGTCCGCCGCGAAATTCGTGAAGGCGCCCGCAGCGTGGCGCGAGAGAAGCGTGAAGCCGCGCGCGAGTTGCGCAGGTGCACCACCCGCGAGTGCGCGCGCCGTGAGGTCCGCGAGGGCTACCGGGAGGTCAATCGGGAGCGGCGTGAAGCTCGCCGCGAGATCCGTCGGGAAGTCCGGGAAGACGTGCGCGACCAATACTGGCGCGACGGGCATTACTACCGCGATGGTCGCTACTGGGACCGTGACGAATACATGCGGCGCTACTACGGCCACGATGACGACAACGGTAACAACGTGCTCGCGGGCGTCCTCATCGGTGCAGCGGTCGTTGGGGTGACTGCCGCCATCATCAGTTCGCAGGACGACTGAGCGCGCAGTGCCAAGCCGCCCCGCCGGACTCGTCAGCCGAGCCAGCGGAAGGCGATCGTCAGCAACACGGCATTGGCCGTGTCCTGGAACAACGAGGCCGCGATGGTGATGCCCAGCAACGCGCGCGGCGTCTCGCCATAGCGCAGGTTCAACCGCCGCATCACGGCCAGGCCTACCGGCATCGCGCCCAGCGCGAACCCCATGAAGCCGCCGCTCGCGGCGGCCGCGTCCCTGTCTCGGCCGTCGAGCAGGAAGACCACAGCGAAGGCGACCAGCACCACCACACAGATCTGCACCACCGTCGCACTCAGGATCATCGGCAGGTGCGCGACCAGCGACGACCAGTCGAGCGAGAGCAGCGCAATCGCCAGGAAGATGCGCAGCGCCAACGTCCCGATCAAGTCGGTGACCTCGGTGTCGATGGGCTTGCGCAGCAGATCAGCGGCGTTGGTGAGCGCCACGCCCACCAGCATCGCGGTCAGGAAACCCGGCAGGTCGATGCTGGTGGCGTCGGCAAAGGCCCGCTTCAGCACGGCGCCGACACCCAGGCAGATCAGCACCAACAGCAGGCATGGCAGCCAGCGGTCGGACGAAAACGGCGGTTCGCGTTGCGGCGATACCGGTCCGGTGACGATGGCGTGTTTCCCCTGCGCGTCAGGAACCGCACCGCGACTGGTGCGCGCTCGTTTCATGAGCCAGCCCGCAACCGGCCCCGCCACCAGGCCGCCGACGATCAGACCGAGCGTGGCGCTGCCGATCCCGATCTCGAATGCGCCCGGCAGCGCCGCGGCCAGCGGCGCGGCCGACCAGGCGGTCGCCGTGCCGTGGCCGCCGACAAAGGCGATGCTGCCCATGAACAGCCCGAGGGCAGCCGGCTGGCCGAACGCCTGCGCCACCAGCACGCCCGCGTTGTTCTGCAGCGTGATGATGGCGACGATTGCGACGCAGATGACGAGCGCGGTGCGGCCCGCCGTCAACAACTGGCCGAGGTGAGCAGCCATGCCGAGCGTGGCGAAGAACACCAGCAGCAGCACGTCGCGCGGGGCAGTGGTGAGCTTGACATCGACGACCGCCGTCTCTCGCAGCAGGGCGAGCAGCAGCGAGATCACCAGCCCCGCGCTGACGGCAGGCGGAATGTTGCTGCGTTCGAGCCAGTCGAGCCGGCGATTGAACCACTTGCCAACCTCGATGGTCACCAGCGCCAGCGCCAGCGTCCAAGTGCCTGACAGTTCGATGTTCACTGGTTTCCCTCGATCAAATGCGCCAGCACACTGTGCTGCGGTCGCGTACTCGCCAGAACTCGCGGATCGATTGAACCAGCGGGCACACTGCTTGGGCGGTACGCCTCAGACGGAAGATACCCATATTGGGTAATATCGTCGCACGCGGCGGTGCCGAGTAGCGATCGCGCCGGCGATCTTCGAGGAGGTGCGCATGGTCAGGGACAAGCCGGGCTTCGAAGTAAACCGCGCGCGGATCTCGGTCGCGCTGTCCCAGTTCACCGTGCCGCTACTCAGTCGCATCTATCAGGCCTTCGACGGTGACATGGTGATGGCCATCGTTCTGGGTGAGATCGCCCACCGCAATGTCGGGGCTTGGCTCGCGAGTCAGGAGAATCCCGAGGCAGCGCTGGACGATCCGGACCTCCGGACAAGCCTGATGCGGCCCTGCAATGCGCTCTCGATTGCCGAGGCCTGCAAGCTGCCGCGGGAGACCGTGCGCCGCAAAGTCGTGATACTCATCGAGCGCGGCTACCTGTATCGCAATGACGAGGGCTTCCTGTACCTGACGCACAACGTGGGCGACGACTTCGTGGACATGACCGCTGAAATCGTTGAGCACCTCCTTGCCACGGCACGCCGGCTCGAGTCGCTGCTCGAGGGTCTGCCAACGCCGCTGCCCCCATTGCGTCTCGATTGACCGATCTCGGTGCGCGAGCAGACGGCGCACAGGCACGTACAACACCGCGCCGTCAACGAATCACGGACACCAGAGGTAGACCGAAGGGGCGGGCGCTCTGACCAGCCGCTGCCTCTCGTGTAGCTGAGCAGCGACCGGAGGAAAGCCCCAATGGATCGCGCAGGGCCGAGCTCGACGCAGTGCGTCAGACGTTCTGGATGACATTCCCTTGCAGGATCACAGCAATTCTGTTGTCGCGGCGGAAAGCGGCCAGGTGCGGGCGGCAGGAAGTGGCCGACTGCCGACTCCGATGAGCGGCCGCTTGCTGTCAGCATGATCCCCATGCGCCTCGTCAAGACAGAACGACAGGACATCGGCGCACCCTGACGTCAGCCCCGAAGCCGGCCTGCGCGCGCGGCTGCTGCCTGGGCTGCGCGCGGTGCGCAGGTCACTCGACCGACGCCACGCGGCGCCCGCTGGCGCTGTCGAAGGCGTGCAGGCGATCCAGTGGCCAGGCCAGCGGAACAGATTCGCCCGGTGCGATGGCAGTACGCCGGTGCAGGCGTACGCCGACGAGGTCCTGGCCGACCAGGCCGTAGAGGTGCGTCTCGTCGCCGTTCGGCTCGACGATGTCGACCTTCAGCCGCACCGGGCTTTCGCTCGCCAGCGCCAGGTGCTCCGGCCGCACCCCCAGCGTGATCGCCTGCCCGACGGCCAGGGCGAGCCCGCGCGGCAGCGGGAATGCGGCACCGTCGGAGGCGACGAGCGACCAGCCGCCGCCGGGCTCGGCCCGTGCGCGGCCAGCGATGAAGTTCATCGCCGGCGAGCCGATGAAGCCGGCGACGAAGACGTTGTCCGGGCGGTCGTACAGCATCGTCGGTGCGCCTGCCTGCTCGATGCGGCCTTCGTTCATCACCACGATGCGGTCGGCCAGCGTCATCGCCTCGACCTGGTCGTGCGTCACATACAGCACGGTCTGGCGCAGGCGCTGGTGCAGCGCCTTCAGCTCGGCGCGCATCTGCACGCGCAGCTTGGCGTCGAGGTTGGACAGCGGCTCGTCGAACAGGAACACCGCCGGCTCGCGCACCATCGCCCGCCCCATTGCCACGCGCTGGCGCTGCCCGCCCGACAACTGCGCCGGCTTGCGGTCGAGCAGCGCGCCGATCTGCAGCAGCGTCGCCACGCGCTGCAGCGCCGCGGCCTGCGCGGCGGCAGGCAGGCCGCGCATCTCCAGCCCGAAGACGATGTTCTCTCGCACGGTCATGTTCGGATACAGGGCATAGGCCTGGAAGACCATCGCGATGTCGCGGTCCTTCGGCGGTATGGTGTCGACGCGCCGGCCGCCGATCCAGACCTCGCCGCTGTCGATGGCCTCGAGCCCTGCGATGCAGTTCAGCAGTGTCGACTTGCCGCAGCCCGAGGGGCCGACCAGGACCACGAACTCGCCATCGGCCACCTCGAGGTCGATGTCGCGCAACACGGCTGTCGCGCCGAAGCGCTTGTTCACGCGGCGCACGCTGACCGAAGCCACGGCTCAGTACCTGCTGCGTCGCGGCGCCCAGCCGGTACTGTCGCTGTCGTGCATCTCGCCCCCTTCTCCGGCACAGCTATGTCGCCATGCAAAGTAGCGGCGCGGCCAGGCCGCCCGCTTGCGTTGCATCAAGACGCGGCGCTTCGACCTGCGGGCGCCGGCCGGTGGTGGGTCAACCGGCCGCGGCCACCGCCGGCCTGGCCGCCTCCTTCACCGCCTGCACGCCGCCCAGCACGTCGCCGACGATCAGGATCGCCGGGCTGCCGATGCCGGCCTGCCGGGCATCGGCCACCAGCCGCCCCAGCGTCGTCACCAGCCGGCGCTCGCCTTCGGTGCTGGCCTGTTGCACCAGCGCGGCCGGCGTGTCGGCGCCGAGAGCGGCGAGCAGCCCGGCCTGGATCTGCGCCAGCCGCTGCACGCCCATGTAGACCACCAGCGTGATCTGCTGTGCGGCCACCGCGCCCAGCGTGGGCCAGTGCAGCGCGTCGCGGCCCTCGCCCGGGTGGCCGGTGACCAGCAGCACGCCGCGCGCCTGCGCGCGGTGGGTCAGCGGCACGCCCAGCGCGGTGGCCGCCGCGACGCCCGACGAGATGCCGTTGACGATGCGCACCGCGATGCCGGCGTCGCGCAGGTGCTCGGCTTCCTCGCCGCCGCGGCCGAAGATGCCCGGGTCGCCGCCCTTGAGCCGCACCACCGTCTCGCCGCGACGGGCCTCGGCGACCATCAGCCGGTCGATGAAGGCCTGCGGCGTGCTGGCGCAGCCGCCGCGCTTGCCGACATGGACGATGCGCGCGCTGCGGCGGGCGTAGCGCAGCACGCCGTCACCGACCAGGTCGTCGACCAGCAGCACGGTGGCGCTGCGGATCGCCTTGACGGCCTGCAGCGTCAGCAGGTCCGGGTCGCCGGGGCCGGCGCCGACCAGGCTGACGCTGCCGGCGCAGGCCGTCCCGCGGCGTGCTTCGGGCGACCTCTTCGGTCGCGTGGTCATGCGGCCTGCTCCGTGGCCAGACTGCGCTGCACCCGCTGGCGCAGCGCCGGCAGGCAGCTGCCGCACTGGGTGCCGCATTTCAGCGTCGCCTGCAGTTGCGCCAAACGGGCCTCGGCGCCGCCTTCGCAGCGGGCCAGGCAGGCGCCGATCTCCGGGTCGGTGACGTCGAAGCAGCTGCAGACCTGCGCGCCGCGGCGCGGCGGCGCGAGCGGCGGCGTCGCGCTGCCGGCCAGCAGCGCGCGGCCGTAGGCCTCGGCCGACAGGCCGTCGACCAGCAGTGTGCCGACCCAGCCCGCAGCCCGGGTGTCGCCAGCCAGCAGGAAGGCCTGCACCCGCGCGCCGCCATCCTCGGCCACCAGCCGCACGCTGCGGTGCTGGCCGCGCCGCGGATCGCTGTAGCGCAGCACGTCGGGCTGGTCCAGTCCCAGCAAGGATTCGACCTGTTTCAGCCACGCGGGCTCCGGCGCGGCCGGCGCCGCGGCGCGCAGCCAGACACCGACCCGCCCCGGTTCGCGGCCGAAGGGCATGCACGCGGCATAGTCGAACTCGGCGCAGGCGGCCAGCAGTTCGGCGCGCCGTTCGAGCACCACCTCGGCCGGCAGCCAGGCGCGGGCCTGCAACTGCCAGGGCAGCGCCGCCTTGGTGATCTTCACCGCGGCGTGCTTCAGCTCGGGCTGCCGGCTCTGCGGACAGAACGCCGGCGAAGTCAGCGCGTTGATACCGCCGCGGTGTCGCCCGCCCAGCACCTCGTCGCCCCAGTGCATCGCGACGAAGGCCTGCGCCGGCGCGACCGCGGTGCTGGGCTGCACCGGCAGCACCACGCGGCCGCGGCGCGACTGCACCTGCACCGGGTCGCCGGCCTCCAGCCGCAGCCGCGCCAGGTCGCTGGGGTGCATGTCCACGGTCGGTTCGGCGGCGTGGCCATACAGCCTGCCGAGCGTGCCGGTGCGCGACAGGCCATGCCAATGGTCGCGCAGCCGGCCGGTGTTCAGGCTGAACGGGTGCGAGGCGTCGCGCTTCTCGGCCAGCGCGCGCGGGCTGACCGCGGCGAACTTCGCGCGGCCATCGGCGGTCGGGAAGACGCCGTCGGTGTACAGCCGCGGCGCGCCGGCCGCCTGGCCCTCGCGCAGCGGCCATTGCTGCGGGCCCTGCTGCTCCAGCATCGCCCAGCTCAGGCCGGTGATGTCGAGGTCGCGCCCGCGTGTGCTCTCGCGGTGCTCGTTCCATAGCGACTCGGCCGTGTCGAAGTCGAACAACGAACCGCCGTCGGCGCGGCGCGGCGGCAGCAGGGCCTCGAGCCGCTTGGCCACGTCGACGGCGATCTGCCAGTCGTGGCGCGCCTGGCCCGGCGGGGGAACCGCCGCGCGCACCCGGCTGATGCGGCGCTCGCTGTTGGTCACCGTGCCGTCCTTCTCGCCCCAGGTGGTGGCCGGCAGCAGCAGGTCGGCATAGGCCGCGGTCGCGGTGGTCGCGAAGGCCTCCTGCACGATCACGAATTCGGCGCGCTCGAGCGCGCGGCGCACGGTGGCCTGGTCGGGCAGGCTCTGGGCCGGGTTGGTGCAGGCTATCCACAGTGCGGCGATCTCGCCATCGGCTGCTGCCTGGAACATCTCGACCGCGGTCTTGCCGGGCCGCGCCGGCACGTCGCTCAGGCCCCACAGCGCGGCGACCTCGGCGCGGTGCTGCGGGTCGGCCAGGTCGCGATGCGCCGACAGCAGGTTGGCGAGTCCGCCGACCTCGCGCCCACCCATCGCGTTGGGCTGGCCGGTCAGCGAGAACGGCCCGGCGCCCGGCTTGCCGATCTGCCCGGTGGCCAGGTGCAGGTTGATCAGTGCGGCGTTCTTGTCGGTGCCGCTGACGCTCTGGTTCAGCCCCTGGCAGTACAGCGACAAGGTCGGGGTAGCCTGGCCGAACCAGCGCGCCGCCTGCACCAGGTCGGCCTCGCGGATGCCGCACAGCCGCGCGGTCTCGGCCGGCGTCTGGTTGCGCACGATGTCGCGCAGCGCATCGAAGCCGCGGGTGTGGGCGTCGATGTAGGCGCGGTCGCCCCAGCCCTCCCACAGCAGCAGGTGCAGCAGGCCGTTGAACAGCGCGACGTCGGTGCCGGGCAGGATCTGCAGGTGCAGGTCGGCGGCCTCGGCGGTCTCGGTGCGGCGCGGGTCGACGACGATCCACTTCTGCTGCGGGTTCGCGCGCTTCGCGTCCTCGAGCCGGCGGAACAGCACCGGGTGCGCCCAGGCCATGTTGCTGCCGGCGATGAACACCGTGCCGGCGTGGTCCAGGTCCTCGTAGCTGCAGGGCGGCGCGTCGGCGCCCAGCGTCGCCTTGTAGCCTGCCACCGCGCTGCTCATGCACAGCCGGCTGTTGGTGTCGACGTTGTTGGTGCCCAGCAGCCCCTTGGCCAGCTTGTTGAAGGCGTAGTAGTCCTCGGTCAGCAACTGGCCGCTGATGTACAGGCCGATCGCGTCGGGGCCGCGGCTCGTGGCGATCTGCGCCAGCCGGCCGGCGGCTTCGTCGATGGCGGCGTCCCAGCTCACCGGCTCGGGCCGCGCTCCGCGCTGTGCCCGGCGCATCGGCTGCAGCAGCCGGGTCTGGCGCGTCACCGAGATGCTGGCGGTCAGGTGCAGCGTGCTGCCCTTGGTGCACAGGCGGCCGAAGTTGGCCGGGTGCTCGGGGTCGCCACGCACGCCGGTGATCTGGCCGCCCTCGCTGGCGATCAGCACCCCGCAGCCCACGCCGCAGTAAGGGCAGGTGGACGCGGTCTCGGTCACGCGGCGGCCTGGGCGGGGTCGACCGCCAGCGTGCGCAGCTCGTCGGCGTCCAGCGACACCTCGCCGCCGGCGCTGACCTGCACCGCGAAGCGCGTCGTGCAGCCGGCATCGGGCGCGCGGGCGCAGCCGTCGGCCAGCTCGATGGTCCAGTTGTGCAGCGGGCAGGCCACGCTGTGGCCGAAGACGATGCCCTGGCTCAGCGGCCCGCCCTTGTGCGGGCAGCGGTCGAGCAGCGCGAAGACATGGTCGTCGGCGGCGCGGAACAGCGCCACCGCGACCCCTTGGCTGCGCGCGACGCGGCGGGCGCCGAGCGGCGGGATGTCCTGCACGTGGCAGATGGCGATCCATTCAGACATCGGTGTTCTCCTCAAACCGGCGCCGCGACCGGCGTGAACTGGCGCAGGTCGACCTGCGCCTGCTGGTGCTGAAACCAGGGGTCGGGCTCGCCGTCGAGCGCGAACTGCAGCCGCTCCCACAGCGCCTTGCGGCCCTCGGCGTCGTCGAGGATGCGCTTCTTCACGTGGTCGAGCCCGACGCGGTTGACGTAGTGCACCGTGCGTTCGAGGTACCAGCCCTCCTCGCGGTAGAGCTGGCAGAACGCGCCGGTGTACTCCAGCACCTCGTCGGCGGTCTTCAGCTTGACGAGGAAATGCGCGACCTCGGTCTTGATGCCGCCGTTGCCGGCGACGTACCTCTCCCCGCCCGAATCGACGCCGATGATGCCGACGTCCTTGATGCCGGCCTCGGCGCAGTTGCGCGGGCAGCCGCTGACCGCGAACTTCACCTTGTGCGGCGCGTACATGCGCCACATCGCGCGCTCCAGGTCCTTGCCCATCTGGGTCGAGTCCTGGGTGCCGAAGCGGCACCATTCCGAGCCGACGCAGGTCTTCACGGTGCGCAGCGCCTTGGCATAGGCGTGGCCGCTGGGCATGCCGATGTCCTGCCAGACCGCCGGCAGGTCCTCCTTCTTCACCCCCAGCAGGTCGATGCGCTGGCCGCCGGTGACCTTGACGGTGGGGATCTTGTACTTGTCGACCACGTCGGCGATGCGGCGCAGCTCGTCGGCACTGGTCTCGCCGCCCCACATCCGCGGGATCACGCTGTAGCTGCCATCCTTCTGGATGTTGGCGTGGCTGCGCTCGTTGATGAAGCGGCTCTGCGGGTCGTCCTGCGCCTCCTTCGGCCAGGTGCTGATCAGGTAGTAGTTCACCGCCGGGCGGCAGCTCGCGCAGCCGTTGGGCGTGCGCCAGTCGAGCAGGCGGTAGACCGCGTCGATCGTCAGCAGGTGGTGCTCGCGGATCGCGTCACGCACCACCTGGTGGCCATGGTCGGTGCAGCCGCACATCGCCTTGGTCTTCGGCGTCGCGCTGTAGTCGCCGCCGGCGGTGAACATCAGCAGCTGCTCGACCAGCCCGGTGCACGAGCCGCAGGATGCGCTGGCCTTGGTGTGCTTGCGCACCTCGTCGAGCGTGAACAGGCCTTTTTCCTTGATCGCCTTGCAGATCGTGCCCTTGGTCACGCCGTTGCAGCCGCAGACCTCGTCGGCGTCGGCCATCGCCGCGGCCTTGCTGTGGCCCTGGTGGCCGGTGTCGCCGATGTTGCTTTCGCCGAACATCAGCTTGTCGCGGATGTCGGCGATCTTGCGGCCGTCGCGCAGCAGCTTGAAGTACCAGCTGCCGTCGACGGTGTCGCCGTACATCACCGCGCCGACCAGCTTGTCGTCCTTGATCACCAGCTTCTTGTAGACGCCGCCGAAGGGGTCGCTCATCACGATCTCCTCGCAGTCGGCGTCCTCGGGCTTGCCGGTCTTCGCGCCCATGAACTGGCCGGCGCTGAACAGGTCGATGCCGGTCACCTTCAGCTTGGTGCTGGTCTGGCTGCCGGTGTAGCGGCCGATGCCGAAGTGCGCCAGGTGGGTGGCGCAGACCTTGCCCTGCTCGAACAGCGGCGCGACCAGGCCGTAGGCGATGCCACGGTGCGCGGCGCATTCGCCGACCGAGTAGATGCGCGGGTCGGTGATCGTCTGCATCGTGTCGTTGACGACGACGCCGCGCTGGCAGTGCAGGCCGCAGGCCTCGGCCAGGTCGGTGTTCGGGCGGATGCCGGCGGCCATCACCACCAGGTCGGCGGGGATCTCGCTGCCGTCCTTGAACTGCACCGCGGCGACGCGGCCCGAGGCGCCGGCGACCAGCGCCTGGGTCTGCGCGCCCATCATGAAGCGCAGGCCGCGGTCCTCGAGCGATTTCTGCAGCAGCTTCGCGGCCACGTCGTCGAGCTGGCGCTCCATCAGCCACGGCATGATGTGCACCACGGTCACCGTCATGCCGCGCAGCATCAGGCCGTTGGCCGCCTCCAGCCCGAGCAGGCCGCCGCCGATCACGACCGCGTGCCGGTACTTGCTGGCCGCGTCGATCATCGCCTGGGTGTCGGCGATGTCGCGGTAGGCGATCACGCCGGGCAGGTCCTTGCCCGGCACCGGCAGGATGAACGGGTGCGAGCCGGTGGCCAGCAGCAGCCGGTCGTACGGTGCCTCGGTGCCGTCGGCGGCGCGCACGACGCGCTCGAGGCGGTCGATCTGCGTCACCTTCTTGCCGGCGTGAAGCGTGATGCCGTGCTCGGCGTACCACGACAGCGGGTTCAGGACGATCTCGTCGAGCGTCTGCTCGCCGGCCAGCACCGGGCTCAGCAGGATGCGGTTGTAGTTGGGGTGCGGCTCGGCGCCGAACACGGTGATGTCGTAGAGGTCGGGCGCGATCTTCAGCAGCTCTTCGAGCGTGCGCACGCCGGCCATGCCGTTGCCGACCATCACGAGGTTCATCTTCTTCATCGGAATGCTTCCAGCCAGAGGTTCAGAAGTACCAGGCGACGACCGCGACGACGCGGCCGGACTGCAGCACCGGCAGCGCGACGATCGCCTGCAGGCCCAGCGCGCTGGCAGCGATGCCGACGCCGCCGGGCTCCTTGCCGGCCTTGGCGCCGACCGCGGGCACGCCGCTGGCGAAGGCCTGGCCGATCGCACCCTGGCCGCTGGCCACGCGCTGGTCGAGCGGACCGACGTCCAGCTCGCCGGCCAGCTCGCAGAAGCCTTCGCTGCGCATCAGCGCGCTGCCGGCCGGGTCGGGCAGCCAGGTCTCGAAGCGGCGAACGATCGGGGTCGCCAGCGCCGACAGGAAGGCCATCACGTAGTGGTCGCCGTCGGCCGCCGGGCCCGGGCTGCAGGGGATCGCGAAGCCGCGGTTGATGCCCACCTTCTGCGCGCTGTCGGCACGCAGGAAGCGGCCGCCCTTGCCCAGGTCGGGCATGAACACCGGCCGGCCGCGCTCCCAGGCCAGGCCGGGCAGGCCGGTGCCCTTGCGGAACGCGGTGCGGCGCGAGATGAACTCGAACGCGTCGGCGGTGGCACCGTAGTAGCCGTCGTCCAGCGTCATGTCCCTGGAGATCGCCGGCTGGTTGCGCCACAGCTCGATCGCGCCGGCCTGCTGCTCGCCGGCGCCGCAGAAGATCAGCACGACGGCCTCGAGCTTCGCCCCGCTGAACACCGGCAGCGCGATGCCGCAGCTCAGCCCGTCGGCATGCGCGGCGGCGGTGCGGCGGAAGATGGAGCCCTCGACGTCCTTCAGCACGATCGGCCGGCCGCTCTCCCAGGCCTGGCCGGGCAGGCCCTCGCCGCGGCCGAAGCACATCTGCCGGCTCAGCATGCCGAAGCGCTGAGCCGCGCCGTACCAGGCGCCGCCCAGCTCGAGCAGGGCGCCGTCGGCGTCGGGCACCCAGACCTCGACGACGCGGATGAAGGTGGCGGCGGTGGCCTGGGACACGATCTCGGCGGTCATCACGCGGCCCTCTCGACATGGCTGTGGCGCGTGTACAGGAAGTCGATGACCTCCTTGCGGTACTGCACGTAGGCGCGGTCCTCGACCAGTTCGACGCGGTTGCGCGGCCGCGGCAGGTCGACGCGCAGCACCTCGCCGATCGTCGCCGCGGGGCCGTTGGTCATCATCACGATGCGGTCGCTGAGCAGCACCGCCTCGTCGACGTCGTGGGTCACCATCATCACGGTGGCGCCGGTGGTGGCGACGATCTTCAGCAGTTCGTCCTGCAGCCTGGCGCGGGTCAGCGCGTCGAGCGCGCCGAAGGGCTCGTCCATCAGCAGCATCTTCGGCTCCATCGCCAGTGCCCGGGCGATGCCCACGCGCTGCTTCATGCCGCCGGAGATCTCGTGCGGGCGCTTGGCCACCGCATGCGACATGCCGACCAGCTCCAGCGCGGCCAGCGAGCGCTCGCGCAGCCGGGCCTTGCCTTCCTTGTCGCCGAACACCCGCTCGACCGCCAGGTGAACGTTGTCCAGGCAGCTCAGCCAGGGCAGCAGCGAGTGGTTCTGGAACACCACGCCGCGGTCGGGGCCGGGGCCGCT
The DNA here is from genome assembly GCA_016790515.1 of Burkholderiaceae bacterium. Lineage (GTDB taxonomy): Bacteria > Pseudomonadota > Gammaproteobacteria > Burkholderiales > Burkholderiaceae_C > Pseudaquabacterium. The sequence goes on from JAEUOY010000173.1 coordinate 49,735, forward strand.
GAGCTCGCGGTCGTCGAGCAGCAGCACGCCGCTGGTCGGCACGGTCAGCCCGGCCACCAGGTTCAGCAGCGTCGACTTGCCGCAGCCCGAATGGCCGATCAGCGAGACGAACTCGCCCTGCTCGACGTCCAGCGCGATGTCGCGCAAGGCGACGAAGGGGCCGCGCTTGGTTGAGAAAGTCATGCCGACGTCGCTGATCTGCAGCATCGGTTTGCCGTTGATTCGCATGGTCGCCCCCTTCAGCTGTAGTCGAAGCGCCGGGCGATGGCCATCAGCGACCATTCGAGCAGCAGCCCGACGATGCCGATGACGAAGATCGCGATGATGATGTGGGCCACGTTCAGGTTGTTCCACTCGTCCCAGACCCAGAAGCCGATGCCGACGCCGCCGGTCAGCATCTCGGCGGCGACGATCACCAGCCAGGCCGTGCCGACGCTCAGGCGCACGCCGGTCAGCAGGTAGGGCATCACCGAAGGCAGCAGGATGCGGGTGGCGATGCGCCATTCGCTGAGCTTGAGCACGCGCGCGACGTTCAGGTAGTCCTCGGGCACGCGCTGCACGCCGACCGCGGTGTTGATCACCATCGGCCAGATCGAGCAGATGAAGATCGTCCAGATCGCCGCCGGGTTGGCCGACTTGAACACCAGCAGGCCGATCGGCAGCCAGGCCAGCGGCGAGACCGGCTTGAGCAGGCTGACCAGCGGCGAGACCATGCGGTTGAGCAGCGCGAAGCGGCCGATCAGGAAGCCCAGCGGGATGCCGACCACCGCCGCCAGCCCGAAGCCCAGGCCGACCCGCTCGAGCGAGAACAGGATGTTCCAGCCGATGCCCTGGTCGTTCGGCCCGTTCGAATAGAACGGGTTCGCGAACAGCTTGACCGCCGCGTCGAAGGTGGCCGCCGGCGTCGGGAACGCGCCGCCCTTCTGGGTCGACAGTGCCCAGATGCCGACCAGCAAGGCCATGCCGGCCAGCGGCGGCAGCAGCTTGCCCATCAGCGCCGACCAGTCGAACGGGTCGCGCGGGGCGCGGGCGGGCTTGACGGCCGGGGCCGGCGTGGGCCGCGCGGTGGCGGCGGGCGCCGGCTTGGCGTCGGCCAGCACCTGGGCGGCTTCCTGCGGAGAATGGAAAACGGCACTGACCATGGTCGGCTCCTTCGTCGATGTTCGGTGGCGTGGGGCAGCCCGGTCTTCAGGCCGCGCTGGCGCGGACCTTGAAGCCGTCGGCGTACTTGGCCGGGTCCTTGCCGTCCCAGACCACACCGTCGATCAGCTTGCTGCTGCGCAGCGGGTCCTTGGGCAGGTTGACCTTCAGCGCGCTGGCGGCCTGCTTGTAGAGGTCGACCTGGTTGATCTGCTTGGCCACCGCCAGGTAATCGGGGTGGTCCTTCAGCAGGCCCCAGCGCTTGTGCTGGGTCAGGAACCACATGCCGTCGCTGAGGTACGGGAAGTTCACCGCGCCGTCGCCGAAGAACTTCATGTAGTTCGGGTCGTCCCAGGTCTTGCCCAGGCCGTTCTGGTAGCGGCCCAGGATGCGCTGGTTGATCGCGTCGACGCTGGTGTTGACGTAGCTCTTGTCGGCGATCGTCTCGGCCATCTTGTTCTTGTTCTGCAGCCCGGCGTCGATCCAGCGGCCGGCCTCGAGCACCGCCATCATCACCGCGCGCGCGGTGTTCGGGTACTTCTTGACGAAGTCGCCGGTGGTGCCCAGCACCTTCTCGGGATGGTCCTTCCAGATGTCCTGGGTGGTCACCGCGGTGATGCCGATGCCGTCGATGATCGCGCGGTGGTTCCAGGGCTCGCCGACGCAGAAGCCGTCCATGTTGCCCACCCGCATGTTGGCCACCATCTGCGGCGGCGGCACGGTGATGACCTTGGCGTCCTTCATCGGGTTGATGCCCGCCGAGGCCAGCCAGTAGTACAGCCACATCGCGTGGGTGCCGGTCGGGAAGGTCTGCGCGAAGGTGTACTCGCGCTTCTCGGCGGCCATCGCCTTGGCCAGGCTGGCGCCGTCGACCGCGCCCTTGTCGGCCAGCTTCTTGCTCAGCGTGATGGCCTGGCCGTTGTTGTTCAAGGTCATCAGCACGGCCATGTCCTTCTTCGGCCCGCCGACGCCCAGGTGCACGCCGTAGACCAGGCCGTACAGCACATGCGCCATGTCGAGCTCGCCGTTGACCAGCTTGTCGCGCACGCCGGCCCAACTGGCTTCCTTGGTCGGCACGATCTTCACGCCGTACTTCTTGTCGAAGCCCAGCACGCTGGCCATCACGACGCTGGCGCAGTCGGTCAGCGGGATGAAGCCGATCCTGACCTCTTCCTTCTCGGGCTTGTCGCTGCCCTGGGCGTAGACCGCGGCGCGCAGCGCCGGGTCGATGACGAGGCCGGCGGTGGCGACGGCGGCAGTCTGGATGATGCGGCGGCGTGACATGTCGGGGGCCTCGGCAGCGGGGGTGTTGCGGGTTGCGGTCATGGAGATCCTTCGAAAGAAGCCGTTGGAAACGACGAAGGCCCGCCGCACGTCGCTGCGTGCGGCGGGCCTCGTTGCCCTGGTCCGTACTGTTCCGGTGCCGCGACGCCATTGCCGCGGCCTTGAACACTCCCGTTTGCAAGCAACGTGCCAATGGTCATTGCCTGGGAAGCACCGGCTTGGCGCACCGCCGGAGTGCGATGCTCATGCTGCACTGCACCATGCTGGGTCCTGGGCCGACGGCTCGCCCACGGCCTCGCAGAGCTCGGCCGCTCCGGCAGGCACGAACAGTCCTCAGCACGGTTCGTGTCCGGCCTCAGCCCAGCAGCGATTCGACGTCGATCACCCGTTCGGCCGCATCGCGCAGCTTCAGGCCCTTCTTCATCGCCAGGTCCTGCAGGAAGCGGTGCGCCTCGGGTTCGCTCAGGCCCTTCTTGCCCATCAGCAGGCGCTTGGCGCGGTCGATGGCCTTGCGGTCGGCCAGCTCGCTGCGCGCCGCGTCGAGCTCGCTGCGCAGCGCCTGTTCACCGGCGAAGCGTGCAACCGCCACGTCGATCACCGCCTGCACCCGCTCGGGCTTCAGGCCCTTGACGACATAGGCCGAGACGCCGGCGCCGATCGCGCTGTGCATCGTCGGCCGGTCGGGGTCGTCGGTGAACATCACGATCGGCCGCCTCGCGTCGCGGGTGGCGATCACGATGTGTTCGAGCACGTCGCGCACCGCGCTGTCGCTCTTGACGACGACCACGTCGGGCCGCAGCCGGGCCATCGCCTCGGGCAGCGACGCGTCGCCGGCGCGCACGCCCAGCACCAGGTGGCCGGCATCGGCCAGCGCGCCCGAGATCGCGACCGCGTCGTCCGAGGTCTCGGCGAAGGGGTCGGTGACGATCAGCACCGACAGGATGGGTCCGTGGACGGCCATGTTGCGCGGGATAGCAAGACATGCGCCAGCCGCGGCAGCCCGGTCCGAACCCGCCGACGCGACAATGGCAGGGCATGAACACCCTGCCGACGCTGTTGACGCTGCTGCCCTGGCCCGACTGGCTGGCGGTGGCGCTGTTCTTTGCCGGCTGGGTGGGCTACGCCTACTGGGCCAAGCGCCGGGCCGCGGTGCGGCCGGCGATCCTGGCCACCACCAACCAATGGCGGCGGCGCTGGATGCTGCAGGCCACCTTCCGCGAGAACCGCATCGTCGATGCGGCGGTCACGCAGAGCCTGTCGGCCAGCCCGTCGTTCTTCGCGTCGACCAGCATCCTGATCATCGGCGGCCTGCTCGCGGCGATGGGCAGCACCGAGAAGGCCAGCGACCTGGTGCAGGAGATCCCGTTCGCGGCCCGCACGTCGATGCTGGTGTTCGACCTGAAACTGGCGCTGCTCGCGGCGATCTTCGTGCATGCCTTCTTCCGCTTCACCTGGAGCCTGCGGCAGTACAGCTTCGGCGCGATCATCGTCGGCGCTGCACCCGAGGCGAAGCAGTTCGCCACCGATGCCCAGCGAGAGGCCTTTGCCGATCGCGCCGGCCGGGTGATGGGCCTGGCCGCCGAGACCTTCAACGACGGCCTGAGGGCCTATTACCTGTCGTTCGCCGCGGTGGCCTGGTTCTTCTCGCCCTGGGCCTTCATCGCCGCCACCGGCGCGGTGCTGTGGGTGCTGTACCGGCGCGAGTTCCACTCCGAGGTGCTGGGGGCCCTGCGCGACGGCCTGGATCTCTGATCAGCGGCTGGCCGCCGACGCCGCGATGGCCGGGAGGGCCGGGCCCCCGACCGCCGACGCGGCAGCGGAGGGCAACGCGGCGATGGCCAGGAAGGCCTTGACCTCGGCCACCGTGCGCTGCGGGTCCTCCTCGTGCGGCACATGCCCCAGGTCGTCGAACAGCACGGTCCTGGCGCCCGCGATGTCGGCGGCAAAGCGCTGCGCGGTCGCCGGCGGGATCAGGTGGTCGCGGCCGCCCCACAGGATCAGCGTCGGCGCGCTGACACCGTCCACCCGGGCCACCCCTTCCTTCGAAGACCAGGTCTGCGCCCGCTGCACCAGTGCGGCGCGGTTGCCTGCGCGCAGCGTCAGCTCGAAATAGCGGTCGACCAGCGGCTCGGTGATCTTTGCCGGATCGCCATACACCGCGCGCAGCCCCTGCACCACCAGCGGCCGCGGCAGCAGGTGTTCGGTGACATGGCCCAGCACCGGCAGGCGGGCGATCTGCCAGCCCAGCGGCACGTTCTTCGCGTCCAGCGGGTAGCCGGCCGCATCGACCAGCACCAGCTGCGCCACCCGCTGCGGCGCCAGCGCGGCGATGCGCCAGGCCACCTCGCCGCCCAGCGAGTTGCCGGCGATGACGAACCGCGGCACCGCCAGCCGGTCGAGCACGTCGAGCACGAAGCGGGCGTAGTTCGGCCCGGTGTAGGTCTGGCCGGCGTAGCGGCCGGCGAACGGGCCGGTCAGGCCGAAGGCCGGCAGGTCCAGGCTGATCACCCGGCGCTGGCCGCGCAGCGCCCTGGTCCAGCCCTCCCAGGTGTGCAGGCTGGCCGAGGTGCCGTGCAGCAGCACGATCGGCACCGGGTCGTCGCGCGGGCCTTCGTCGCGGTAATGCACCAGCTGGCCGCCGAGGTCGAGAAACTCCGACGGCGGCGGCGCCCAGCGCGCGACCAGGGTCTCGACCGCGCGATCGGGTGCGCGCACCAGCGGCAGCGCCAGCGCCGTCAGCAGCAAAAGGACGCCGAACAGGCGGATCAGCAGCCCGGCCATGTTTCAGGCCGGTGCCAGGCTGGGTGCCAGCGCCTCGCGCCCGTCGAACACGAAACAGGCGCCGTGCCAGCCGGGCGCCCGGCCGCCCGTCTCCTCGAAGTACTTCAGGATGCCGCCTTCGAGCTGGAAGACGCTCGCCACGCCCAGCTGCTGCATCACCAGCGCCGCCTTCTCGCAGCGGATCCCGCCGGTGCAGTAGCCGACGATGGTGTGGCCGGCGAGCTCGTCGCGGTGGGCGGCCAGCGCAGCGGGAAAGTCGCTGAAGCGCGACAGCCGCCAGTCGACCGCGCCGTCGAAGGCGCCGGCATCGACCTCGAAGGCGTTGCGGGTGTCCAGCAGCCTGACCGGCCGGCCCTCGTCGCAGCGGCCCTGCGCGATCCAGCGCGCCAGCGTCGCGGCGTCGACCGCCGGCGCACGGCCCGCGGCCGGGCGGATCGCCGGCAGGTTCATCCGGATGATCTCGCGCTTGACCTTGACCTTCAGCCGCCGGAACGGCTGCGTCTCGCTCCAGCTCTGCTTGACCGCCAGGCCGGCGAAGCGCGGGTCGCTGCGCAGCATCTCGAGCCAACTGGCCACGGCGTCGGGCGGCCCGGCCAGGCACAGGTTGATGCCCTCCTCGGCCAGCAGCACGGTGCCCTTCAGGCCGCCGTCCCCAGCCTGCTGAAACAGCCGCTCGCGCAACCGTCCCAGGTCGTCCAGCGGCACGAAGCGGTAGGCGGCAATGTTCAGGACACGATCGGTCATCGGCGGGATTGTAGGAATCGGCCGCGAGTCGGCCGGGCGTCGACAGGTGGGAGGGCCTCCCTACAATCGCGAGGATGTCCTTCGTCCACCTGCGCACCCACACCGAATACTCCGTCGTCGACGGCACCCTGCGCATCGACGACGCTGCCGCGCTGGCGCGCGCCGACGGCCAGCCGGCGCTGGCGATCACCGACCTGTCGAACATCTTCGGCGCGGTCAAGTTCTACAAGGCCTGCCGCGGCAAGGGGGTCAAGCCGATCATCGGCGCCGACATCTTCCTCGAGCCCGAGTTGCCCGGTGGCGGCCAGGGCGCGAGCCGCCTGCTGCTGCTGGTGCAGGACCGCGCCGGCTACCTGAACCTGTGCGAACTGCTGGCCCGCGGCTGGGTCAGGAACGCCCAGCGGGCCCAGGCCTGGATCAAGTGGGACTGGCTGGCCGAACTCGGTGGCGGGCTGCTCGTGCTGTCGGGCGCCGACCTGGGCGCGGTGGGCAGCGCGCTGCTGGCCGGCGACGCCGACCGTGCCCGCGCCGTCGCGCAGCGGCTGGCCGCGCTGTTCCCGAACCGCTTCTACCTCGAGGTGCAGCGCGCCGGCCTGCCGACCCACGAGGCCCAGGTGCGCGCCGTCGTGCCGCTGGCCGCCGAGCTGGGCCTGCCGGTGGTGGCCACGCACCCGGTGCAGTTCGCCGCGCCCGACGATTTCGACGCCCACGAGGCGCGGGTCTGCGTCGCCGAGGGCGAGACGCTGGCCAACCCGAAGCGCATCAAGCGCTTCAGCCGCGAGCAGTACTTCAAGACCCAGGCCCAGATGGCCGAGCTGTTCGCCGACCTGCCGGCGGCACTGGCCAACTCGGTGGCGATCGCCCAGCGCTGCAACCTGACGCTGGCGATGGGCAAGAACTACCTGCCCGACTTCCCGACACCGCTGCTGGCCGACGGCACGGCGATGGCGATGGACGACTATTTCCGCCAGGTCAGCCACGAAGGCCTGGAAGACCGGCTGGCCACGCTGTACCCCGACCCGGCCAGGCGCGACGCCGAGCGGTCGCGCTACGTCGAGCGGCTGGACTTCGAGATCGCGACGATCCTGAAGATGGGCTTTCCGGGCTACTTCTTGATCGTCGCCGACTTCATCGTCTGGGCCAAGACCCATGGCTGCCCGGTCGGCCCGGGCCGCGGCTCGGGCGCCGGCTCGCTGGTGGCCTACGCGATGAAGATCACCGACCTCGACCCGCTGCAGTACCAGTTGCTGTTCGAGCGCTTCCTGAACCCCGAGCGGGTGTCGATGCCCGACTTCGACATCGATTTCTGCCAGGCCAACCGCGACCGGGTGATCGACTACGTCAAGGACAAGTACGGCCGCGACGCGGTCGGCCAGATCGTCACCTTCGGCACGATGGCGGCCAAGGCCGCGCTGCGCGACATCGGCCGCGTGCTGGGCATGGGCTACGGCCATGTCGACTCGATCGCCAAGCTGATCCCGGCGCCGCCGGGCAAGACGGTGACCTTGGCCAAGGTGCCGGCCGAGCCCGACCCCGGCCTGATCTACGCCCGCAAGGAGGCGCCCGAACTCGAGCAGCGCGAGGCCGCCGAGGAAGAGGTGGCCGAGCTGCTGAGCCTGGCCACCCGTGTCGAGGGCGTGGTGCGCAACATCGGCATGCATGCCGGCGGCGTGCTGATCGCGCCGGGCAAGATCACCGACTTCTGCCCGCTGTACCAGCAGCCCGGCAGCGATTCGGCGGTGAGCCAGTTCGACAAGGACGACGTCGAGGCGATCGGCCTGGTGAAGTTCGACTTCCTGGGGCTGGCCACGCTGACGATCCTCGAGCTGGCCAAGGACTTCATCGTCGCGCGCCACCCCGGGCGCGAGCAGTTCAGCTGGGAATCGGTGCCGCTGGACGACCCCAGGGTCTACAAGCTGTTCTCCGACGGCCTGACCGAGAGCGTGTTCCAGTTCGAGTCGCGCGGCATGCAGGCGATGCTCAAGGAGGCCCGGCCGACCCGGCTGGAAGACCTGATCGCGCTGAACGCGATGTTCCGCCCCGGCCCGATGGAGAACATCCCCAGCTTCTGCGCGCGCAAGAATGGCCGCGAGACGATCGAGTACCCGCATCCGCTGCTGGCCGACGTGCTGGCCGAGACCTACGGCATCTTCGTCTACCAGGAGCAGGTGATGCGGGCCGCGCAGGTGCTGGGCGGCTACAGCCTGGGCGGCGCCGACCTGCTGCGCCGTGCAATGGGCAAGAAGAAGGCCGAGGAAATGGCGCAGCACCGCCAGATCTTCCGCGACGGCGCGGCGAAGAAGGACATCGCGGCCGACACTGCCGACAAGGTCTTCGACCTGATGGAGAAGTTCGCCGGCTACGGCTTCAACAAGAGCCATGCCGCCGCCTACTCGCTGCTGGCCTACCACACGGCCTGGCTGAAGGTGCATTTCACGGCCGAGTTCTACGCCGCGAACATGACCATCGAGATGGACGACACCGACAAGCTGAAGGTGCTGCTGAGCGACGCCAGGCTGTTCGGCATCGGCTTCGAGCCGCCCGACGTCAACCGTGGCGGCTGGCGCTTCGAGCCGATCGGCGACAAGTGCGTGCCGACCTCGGGCGACGCACGAGGTGTCGTGCGTTATGCGCTGGGCGCGGTCAAGGGCACCGGGCAGAGCGCGGTCGAGGCGATCGTCGAGGCGCGCGAGGCCGGCGGGCCGTTCCGCAGCTTCTTCGACTTCTGCGCCCGCGTCGACCGCAAGCGGGTCAACAAGCGGGCGGTCGAGGCGCTGGTCAAGGCCGGCGCCTTCGACAGCCTGCAGAGCGACCGCGCCAGCCTGCTGGCCAGCGTCGGCCTGGGTTTCGAGTTTGCCGAGCACCAGGTCGTCAACGCCTCGCAGGGCGGGCTGTTCGACGACGGCGACCACGGCTCGTCGACCCAGGAGCCGCCGCTGGTCGGCGCCGAGCCCTGGAGCATCAAGGAACGGCTGCTGCTGGAGAAGACCGCGATCGGCTTCTACCTGTCGGGCCATCTGTTCCAGCAGAGCGAGGCCGAGGTGCGGCGTTTCTGCAAGCGCCGCATCGCCGACCTGGTCGACAGCCGCGAGCCGCAGTTGCTGGCCGGCATCGTCAGCGACCTGCGATTCGTCAACGGCCAGCGCGGCCGGGTGGCGATCTTCAAGCTCGACGACCAGAGCGAGACGATCGAGGCGGTGGCCAGCGACGAGCTGATCGAGGCGAACAAGGCGCTGTTCGCCGAGGACGAGCTGCTGATCGTGCAGGGCAAGGTGCAGCCCGACCGCTTCTCGGGCGGACTGCGGCTGAACGTCGCCCAGGTCTGGGACCTGGCCGGCGCGCGGGCGCGCTTCGGCCGCTACCTGTCGCTGGCCGTGACGGCCGCCGGGGTGGGCGGCGCCGTGGCCGAGGTGTCGCCGCTGGCCGAACTGGTCAGGACCTGGCCGGCGAAGCGCGAAGCCACCGAGCAGGGCGACCTGCTGCAGGGACTGGGCCTGAGGCTGGCGATCCGGTGGCCGACGGCGAGTGCCGAGATCGACCTCGGCGATGCCGGCCGCTTCTGGCCCACCGACGAGGCGCTGGCGCGCTGCAAGTCGATCGCCCGGGGCGGCCGGGCGGCGATCGTCTACGAGGATGCGGCCGGTTGAAGGCCGGCACTGACAAATCCTTACCGGCGCGGCAGACAACCGCGGCGGGCGGTGCGGCGTTGAACCTTCGGCACCGGCGCCCCTGCCGGTGAAGGACGCTCGAAATGATCCTCGACAACCGCTCGTGGCCTGCCGCTTCGGCGCTGGCCGCCGTGCTGCTGGCGGTAGCGCCGGCGCACGCTGCCGACGTCGATGTCGGCGTGTCGATCGGCTTCAGCCAGCCGGGCGTCTACGGCCGCATCGACATCGGCACCTACCCGCAGCCGCAGGTGATCGTGGCCCAGCCGGTGATCATCCACAAGCCGGCCCGCGTGCCGCCGCCGGTCTACCTGTGGGTGCCGCCCGGCCACCAGAAGCACTGGAAGAAGCACTGCAAGGAGTACGGCGCCTGCGGCGTGCCGGTGTACTTCGTCAAGGACGAGTGGTACCAGCAGACGGTGGTGCATGGCAAGGGCGGCGGCGAGGGCAAGGGTCACGGCAAGGGCCACGACAAGGGCCGCTGAGCGGCAGACGTGGCCGCTACGCGCGGCCGGCAGGGACACGGCCCATGTCCGATCCGGCGACCACCGCGCTGCTGCTCGGCGGCGGAGGCGCCCGCGCGGCCTACCAGGTCGGCGTGCTGCAGGCGATCGCCCGCCTGCGCCGGGAGGTGGCGGCCGACGCGCTCGGCGGCCCGTTCGCGCTGATCTGCGGCACCTCGGCCGGGGCGATCAACGCCGCCGCGCTGGCCTGTCACGCCGACGACTTCGACGGTGCCGTCGACCGCCTGGTCGCGGTGTGGCAGGACTTCCGGGCCGCCCAGGTCTACCGGGCCGATGCGCCGGGCCTGATGCGCAGCGGTGCACAGTGGCTCACGATGCTGGCCTTCGGCTGGGCGCTGAGCCGGTTCCGCCTGGCCCAGCCGCGATCGCTGCTGGACAATTCGCCGCTGCGCGAGCTGCTGGCGCAGATGGTGCCGCTCGAGCGGCTGCCCGCACTGCTGGCAGGCGGGCAGCTGCGGGCGCTGGCGATCACCGCATCGGGCTACGGCAGCGGCGACCACGTCACCTTCTACCAGGCCGCCGGCGGCGCCGCGCCCTGGGTGCGATCGATGCGCCAGGCACTGCCGGCCCGCCTGAGCCACGAGCACCTGCTCGCCTCGTCGGCGATCCCCTTCGTGTTCCCGGCGGTCGAACTCGACCGAGACGGCCGTCGCGAGTGGTTCGGCGACGGGTCGATGCGGCAGATCGCGCCGATCGCGCCGGCGATCCACCTCGGCGCGCAGCGGGTGCTGGTGATCGGTGCCGGCCGCATGAACGAGCCGCCGGGGCGCCGGGTCGACAGCGCCGGCTATCCCAGCCTGGCGCAGATCGGCGGCCATGCGCTGTCGGGCATCTTCCTCGATGCGCTGATGCTCGACATCGAGCGCCTGGAGCGCATCAACCGCACACTCGCGCTGCTGCCCGACGACCAGCGCCGGGCCACGCCGCTGCGTCCGGTGCAGGCGCTGGTGATCGCGCCGAGCCGGCGGCTGGACGACCTGGCGGCCGAGCACATCGACGCGCTGCCGCGGCCGGTGCGCGTGATGCTCGGCGGCGTGGGCGTGCGCAGCCGGCGCTCGCGCCACGATCCGCGCGGCAGCGCGCTGGCCAGCTACCTGCTGTTCGAATCGCGCCACACCCGGGCCCTGATCGCGCTGGGGCGGGCCGACACGCTGGCGCGGCGCGAGGAAGTGCGGGCGTTCTTCGGCTGGCCGCAGCGGCGCGTCAGCCCGGCTTGCAGCACTCGAACTCCCACAGCAGGTGGCTCAGCCGGCCCTTGCGCCGGTAGTTGAAGCGCCGGAACCGCTGGTGCAGCGTCAGCGTCGTGCCGGCCTCCCAGCTGTCGCGCGACACCACCCATTCGACCCGTCGGGCGCTGAAGTCGCCGCTGAAGCCGTACATCCGCCCCAGCGGATCGGGCCCGGTGAAGTACAGGTGGGTCTGCTCGGTGATGATGTTGACGTGGGTGGGATCCTGGAACGCCTGCTCCGACGGGTAGCAGGGTGTCAGCGCCCACAGCCGCCCGCCCGGGCGCAGCACGCGGGAGATCTCGTTCATCAGTTCGATGAACGGAAAACGCGTGCTGCGGCCGTCCGCGGTGGCCAGCACACGGGGCACGTGCTCGATCAGGTCGAACGCCGAGACCGAATCGAAGTGGCTGTCGGCAAACGGGATCGGCTCGAGCGTCAGGTTGGCCCGCACGATGGTGGCGCCGGGTTGCTCGCGCGCCGCGATGTCGACACCGAAGAGTTCGTCGCGCCGGTAGGGGTTGCGCGGCACCGGGCCGCAGCCCAGGTCGAGGTGGCGGGTGCTGGGGCGGGCCATGGATCCTTCGGAATGCAGCGGTCGCGATCGATGAGAGGCGTTCATTGTCGGCGCCACCAGCGCGCCAGCGCCAGCCGCAGGCGCAGCCGCAGCGTGCGGCGGTCGTTCATGCCCAGGCGCCGGCGCTTGTCCAGGATCGCCGCGGCGGTGTCGAGCCGGCCCAGCGCGATCAGCGTGGCGCACAGGTCGTGGGCATCCAGGCCGCGCGCCAGGCTGTCGGGCAGGCCGCGCACCAGCGCATGCAGTTCGTCGGCCGGCATCACCCGATGCAGGTTGAACAGCCCGTGAAAGCCGAAGGTCGGCCCGCCGGGCGGCAGCCGCTCATAGGCGAACCGTGCGGCCAGCTCGACCGGCGCGAAGCGGATGCCGTGCTCGCCTTCGAGCCGCGGCCGGTTGTCGTGGCAGATGCAGGTGTCTTCGGGATGGCGCACGAGCATCGCCGGATCCATCAGCGCCTGCAGCAGCCGGCGGCTGCGCAGCGAAAAGCCGCCGTTGCCCACGGCACGCTCGGGCGGCTGGTTGCGCAGCGGCGCGCCGATGTAGTCGTACTGCAGGAAGGCCGGATCCCACTGCGAGGCATCGAGCACGAAGCCGTCCCACTGCACCACCAGCAGGTGCGGGCTGGCGACGTGGGGCAGCAGCCCGCGCAGCATGAACTCGGAGTAGGCCGGCACCGAATCGACCTGCAGCGGCAGCACGCGAATGCCTGCAGGCGGCTGCGGCACCCGGGACGGATCGCTGAAGAGCAGGGCGTCGGCAAAGTCCACCTGTTCGCGGCAGCGCTGCATCGCGGCGATGCCCAGCTCGGGCGTGCGCGTGTCGACGCAGACCAGCGTGACCTCGGGCAGCGATAGCCGCGACAGGCCCGTCATGGACCGACCAGCGCGCGGTACAGCGCGATGTGGGCCTCGGCACACCGGGCCCACGAGAACCCGCGCGCGTGGGCGACGATGGCCTCGGCGCGCCCCGGCGCCGCATCGGCGGCCAGCCCGGCCTCGACCACCGAGCGCATCGCCGCGCCGTCGAAGCCGTCGAAGTAATGCGCCACCGCGCCGCCGACCTCGGGCAGCGAGGTCAGGCGCGACAGGAACACCGGCTTGCCGAAGTGCATCGCCTCGATCGGCGGCAGGCCGAAGCCCTCGGCCAGCGACGGGAACAGGAAGCCGCGGCAGCCGGCGTACAGCGCCGCCTTCTGGCCGACACTCAGGTCGAGCTGCATCACCACGTTGCGCAGGCCGCGCGCGGCGATCAGCCGGCGCACCTCGTCGGTGTAGGTGCTGGTCGCGCCGGCCAGCACGATGCGCTGCCCGGGCCAGGCGTCGGCCAGCGCCAGCAGCGCGACGATGTTCTTGCTCGGCGCCATCCGGCTGACGTGCAGCAGGTAGGGCGGGCCGTCGCTGATGCCGGTGACCGGCTCGCGCGGCACCGCGCTCAGGTCGGTGGCGCCGTTGTGGATCACCTGCAGCGGCACCGGCACCGGGGCCAACTCGCGCAAGATGTCCTGCGCCACATGGTGGGTGATCGCGATCGCCGCGTCGCAGCGCGCCAGCCGACGGCGCTGGCGCTGGCGGTAGCGCTCGACCTTGTCGGCGCTCTTCGAATGCAGGAAGTTCAGGTCGTGCACCGTCTCGACCAGCCGCCGCGTGCCCAGCGGCGCGCGCAGCCGGTTGTGCTGGTGCAGCAGGTGCCACAGTGCAAAGCGCGTCGCGCGCAGGTGCAGCCAGCGCTGGGTGGTGTGGGTCGCCAGGTAGCCGACCTGCTCGCCGAACACGCCGTGGAACTGGCGCGGCAGGTGGAAGTGCAGCTGCCAGCCGAATTCGTCGCGCAGCCGCGCTGCCTGCGCCGCCAGCGCCCCGCCCAGCTGGCGCGAGAACTCGCCCAGGCCGTCGTGCCAGTGCGACAGCCGGCCCAGGCTCAAGCCGATGTGGCGGGGCGCCGGCATGTTCAGCCGCTGCCGGCCGGCTGCGGCAACTGCGCGCGGACCTCGGCCATCGCCTCGGCCACCGTCGGCCAGCGTGGCCAGTGGCGCAGCACCCGCACCTGCGGACCCCAGGGCGCCCACTGCTCGGGCTTGGTCGGCCCCAGCACGCTGAGCACCGGCGCCCCGACCGCGGCGGCCAGGTGGGCCGGTCCGGTGTCGTTGCTGACCACCAGCGCGGCGCGGCGCAGCAGGCCGCCGTAGACGCCGAGCTTCACGCCGGGCAGCCCGCGCACGCCGGGGTGGTCGCGGGTGATGATCTCGTCCTCGCCCGGGCCGGGGCAGGCGACGATGTCGCGGCCGGTCTTCAGCAGCTCGCGCGTGAAGTCGGCGAACGCCGGCCAGGTCTTGTCCTGCTTCTCGAACAGGCCGCCGGCAAACGGGCAGACGACGACGAAGCCCGGCGCGATGCCGTGCTGCGCCAGCAGCGCGTCGGCGCTGGCCTGGTCGGCCGGCGTGGTCTTCAGCTCGATGCGTGGCGGCGCCGGCAGGTCGATGCGCAGGAAGCGGCAGGCCAGGCCCCAGTAGCTGGTCAGGGCATGGCCGCCGTAGGTGATGGCCTCGGCGCGCTTCAGCAGCAGGCCGCGCGCCTCCTGCGCGTAGCCCACCGCCTTCAGCCCGGCCAGGCGCATCTCCAGCGCGCTCGAGAACGAGGTCGGCAGCACCAGCGCGTTCTCGCGCCGGTCGAAGCCCGGGTCGATGGCGCGGGCCTCGTGGCGCAGCGTGCGCAGCTGGGCTGCGCAGTCGCGCAGGCCTTCGGGACGCTTGTGCACCGGCCAGCCCTCGCCGGCCAGCAGCGCCGGCGCCCAGCCCTTGCCGACCAGTACCGGCTGCAGCCCGTGCGACTGCAGCAACTGCAGCGCCGGCACGCCGAGGATCACATCGCCGACCCAGTTGCGCAGGCGGACGATCAAGGGGCGGGGTGGCATGCGGCGCTGTGGCGGTCGGGGCGGCGCCGATAATCGGCGCTTTGCATTCTGCCAGCCCACCATGAGCCACCCTGCGCAAGCCCCGCTGCCCGCCGCCGCCGACGTGATCGCGCTGCACGACCGCCTGCTGGCCACGCCGGGCTGGCCTGCCGACGAGCCGGCGCCGCTCGACGACGGACTCTGGCGCTGGGTGCAGACCAACCACCGCTTCAACTGCCGGCTGTGGGCCGAGGAAGACCTGGCGCGCCGCACGACCGTCGCTCCGGCCGAGATCGCCGCCAACAAGCGGGCGATCGACGGTTTCAACCAGGCCCGCAACGACGCCACCGAACGCGTCGACGAGATCCTGCTGACCGCGCTGGGCCTGGTCGATACCGCCTCGGCGCGCACCGATGCGCCGCGGTCCACCGTGCCGGCCGGCGCCCGGCTCAACAGCGAGACCGCCGGCAGCATCGTCGACCGCATGTCGATCATGGCGCTGAAGGTGCATGCGATGCGCGCGCAGACCGAGCGCAGCGACGTCGACGCCGCGCACATCGAGAGCAGCCGCGGCAAGCTCGAACGCCTGCAGCAGCAGCGTGCCGACCTGGGGGCCTGCCTCGACGAACTGCTGGCCGACGCCCGCGCCGGTCGCGCCTACTTCAAGGTCTACCGCCAGTTCAAGATGTACAACGACCCGCGCTTCAACCCCGCACTGGTCGCCGAGGCAAAGGCACGCGGTTGAATCTGTGCGGGTCCTGATCGTCAAGACCTCGTCGATGGGCGACGTGGTCCATGCGCTGCCGGCGGTCAGCGACATGGTCCGGGCCTTGCCCGGCGTGCAGGTCGACTGGCTGGTCGAGGCGCCGTTCGCGGCGATCCCGCGGCTGCATGCCGGCGTGCAGCGGGTGCTGCCGCTGGCCTGGCGCAAGTGGCGCAGGCGCCTGCTGCAGGCAGACACCCGCGCCGCGATCGCCGCGCTGCGCGCCGAGCTGAAGCGCGAGCCCTACGACGCGGTGCTCGACCTGCAGGGCCTGCTGAAGAGCGTGCTGTGGGGCCTGCAGGCGCGCGGCCCGCTGCTCGGCTACGACGCGGCCAGCATCCGCGAGCCGCTGGCCGCGCTGTTCTACCGCCGCAAGGCCGCGGTGCCGCGCACGCTGCAGGCGGTGGAGCGCAACCGCCGGCTGGCCGCGGCGCACCTGGGCTATGGACTGCCGGCCACGGCGCCCGATTTCGGCGTCGTGCCGCCAGCCGGATCCTGGGCCGCGCCCGGCCCCAGCGCGGTACTGATCCCCTGCGCCAGCCGGCCCGAGAAGCTGTGGCCCGAAGCCGACTGGATCGCGCTGGGCCAGCGGCTGCAGCGTGCCGGGCTGGTCCCGGTGGTGGTCTGGGGCAGCGGCGAGGAGCAGCAGCGCGCCCAGCGCATCGCCGCCGGCTGCGGCGGCCTGGTGCCGCCGTTCCTGTCGGTGGCCGACACCGCGGCGCTGCTGGGCGCGGCGCGGCAGATCGTCGGGCTGGACACCGGTTTCTCGCACCTGGGCGCGGCCTTCGGCGCGCCGACCATCGGCATCTACTGCGACCACGAGCCGGGCCTGGCCGGCATCACCGGACCGGGCCGGGTCGCCAGCCTGGGTGGCAAGGGACAGGTGCCGGCGTTGGCGGCGGTGATGGCGCAGTTGGAGCAGCACCTGGCCGGCCGGTGATCGACGCCCCCGCGGGGGGTCGGCTGCCGTACCCGGCAGTCAGGGGGCCTACAGTTCCTCGATGCGCTGCGGTGGGAAGGTATCCCAGCCCAGGCAGCCCGGGCACTGCCAGAAATGGCGCTGCGCCTCGAAGCCGCAGGCCGCGCAGCGGTAGCGCTGCTGCGGCCGCGCGGCGCGCGCCACCGCGTCGCGCACGGCCTGGCGGGCCCCGTCGGGCCAGTCGGCGCGCGGCAGGTCCAGCAGCTCCAGTGCGGCCGACAGGCTGGGCTGGTCGCGCAGCAGCGTCGGCAGCCGCGGCGACCTGGCCGGCGGCTGGCCTTCCAGCGAGGCCAGCGCACGCAGCAGGTCGATGCCGGGCTGCTGGTCGAACAGCGGTGCCAGCGCGGTGGCGGCGGCCTCGGTCTGCCCGGCAGCCTGGGCACAGGCCACCACCTCGCCGGCCATGCGGGCGAAGGCCTCGGGGCTGCGCTGGCGCAGCTCCGACCAGGCCGCCCAGGCGGCGGCGTGGTCGCCCAGCCGGCTCAGGCGCTGCGCCCGCTGCACCAGCGGCCGCGGTGCCTGCGGCGCGCTGGCCAGCGCCTTGTCGAGCAGCTCGGCGGCGGCGGCCTGGTCGCCGCGTGCCTCGGCCTCCAGCGACAGCTCGCACAGGTAGTGCGCGACGCGGGCGGCGAACGAGCCGGTGCCGCTCTTCTCCAGCTGCGCCGCCAGCTCGGCCGCGCTGCGCCAGTCGCGCGAGCGCTCGGCCAGCCCCAGCAGCGCCAGCCTGGCCTCGGTCTCGAACGGCGTGCCCTCGAGCGCGCGGAAGGCCTCCTCGGCGCGGTCGAACAGCCCGGCCTTCATGTAGTCCTGCGCCAGCGCATGCTGGGCCCGCTCGCGGTCGGCCTGGCCCAGGTCGCCGCGCTGCAGCAGGTGCTGGTGCACCCGCACCGCGCGCTCGAACTCGCCGCGGCGGCGGAACAGGTTGCCCAGCGCGAAGTGCAGCTCGCTGGTGTCGGGGTCGTGCTGGACCGCTTCGATGAAGGCGTCGACCGCCTTGTCGGTCTGCTCGTTGAGCAGCAGGTTCAGGCCCTTGAAGTAGGCCTTGGGCGCCTGGCGGTCGGCGCGCTGCCACTGCCGCAGGTCGATGCGCGACGCGAACCAGCCGAGCACGAAGGTGACCGGCAGGGCCACCAGCAGCGCGACCATCAGCCCGAGGCCGTCAAGCTCCATGGCGGGGGCTCACAGGCCTTCACGCGGCGGGTGCTCGGGACCGAACTCGCTCGGCACCGCGGCAGCGGCGGCGGCGCCGGCCTTCGGCGGCGCCGGCGGCGGCGGCGCATGGCGCCTGGCGACGCGGCGGTGACGCCACCAGCTCGGCACCATCGCCAGCACGCCGAAGGCCGCGCCGCCGGCAAACGCGGCCAGCACGACGATCACCATCGGCGCCGTCCAGTGCGCGCCGAAGAACCAGTGCACCACCACGGGTTGCTCGTTGTTGAGCGCAAAGGCGAACAGCGTGAAGAAGACGAAGGCCCGGAACAGCCAGAGGATCGCGCGCATTGCGCGACCATTCTACAAACGCAGGTCCACGAGGCCTGCCGCGGCCCGTCAGCGGTGGCGGTGCCTGACGTCGAGCAGGCGGCTCAGCAGCGTCTTGTCGGCCTGAGGCTGCAATCGCTCCACGAACCGCTTCAGCACGGCGTTCTGCTCGTCGTTGTCGATGATCCGCCGCACCGTGGCGGCTGCGGAGGTCTGCAGCCGGGTCCTGAACTCCGGGTCGTCCAGGAACCGCATCAAGGCCTGCCGCGCCTCGTCGAAAGTGTCGTACAGCAGCGCGCTGTCGCCGTCCAGGCACCAATGCTGCATCGCGCGGCCGCGGATGTACTTCCGCGGCGCGATGACCGGGCGGCCGCAAGCCAGGCTTTCGATCACCGCATAGCCATAGCCTTCTTCGGGCTTGATGTGCAGGGTTGCCGACGCCTGCCGGAAGTGCTCGGCGATGCGGTCGTGGCCGATGGCGTCGATCAGCTCGTACTGCAGCCCCGGCACGCTGGCCACCAGCCTGCGCGCGAACGCGGCGTCTTCGGGGTAGCGGGCATCGTAGTTGCCGATGCAGGAGACGATCTTGCGGGCATCCGACGGACCTTGCCAGCTGAACCTCTGGTAGTCGATCCACGGGTAGTAGCGGGTCGCATTGGGCGTCGCGCTGCCGTGTCGGCGCCAGCTCAATTCGTCGGCGCACAGCAGGTTCCTGACCAGGTCCCAGCGGTAGCGCGGCAGTTCATTGCCGCAGAAATAGGCCAGGTCGACCCTGCGCCGCCGGCCGAGCAGGGGCAGCAGGTACTTCAGAACGCTGCGCTGGACGCCATGCCCGGTGACCAGGACCAGATCGATGTCGAGCTCGGGCAGTGCCTCCAGATCGACGATGCGGCAGTTCTTCGGCCGCTCGCGATCGAGGTCCTTGCGGAAGTCGTACGCACCCGCCAGCGGCGAGCGGTACCTGGATTGCCTGGCCTGCCGCGCGTCGTCGACCGCGGGAACGAAGACGTCGGCGCCGATTTCGCCGAACGCGCGGCAGAAGCTGACCGTCAGAATCCCGTGCAGATTCGGGATCAGGACATTCATCGCTGCCGACGCCCAGCCAACGCCGCGCCTTGCCGGGGTCAGGGCGGCGGCGCCACCGGCAGCCGCGCGTCGACCGACTCGCGCAGCGCCTTGCCGGGCTTGAAATGCGGCACCAGCTTCTCGGGGATCGTGACCTTCTCGCCGCTGCGCGGATTGCGGCCCAGCCGCGGCGGGCGGCGGTTGATCGAGAAGCTGCCGAAACCGCGGATCTCGATGCGGTGGCCGCGCCCGAGGGCGTCGCTCATCGCGTCGAGCACGGTCTTGACGGCGAACTCGGTGTCTCGCTGCGTCAGCTGGCCGAAGCGCTCGGCCAGCTTGTTCACCAGGTCACTGCGGGTCATGGGCGTCGAAGTGTCGTGCCCCCGGAAGGGGACAGGTCGCCTGCGGCGACCAGGGGAGAGCGGCCTTCATCGAAGAGGCCCAACCCGATCCGGGTCTCCCGGTCGGGTTGGGTTGCCCCTTCGGGGGGCCGCCGCCGGACGGCGGGGGCTCCAACTTACTCCCGGTTCTCCATCTTGGCGCGCAGCAGCGCACCCAGGCTGGTCGTACCGGCGTTCTCGCGCTCGTTGGTCTGCGCCAGGCGCTGCATCTGCTCCTGCTGGTCGGCGGCGTCCTTGGCCTTGATCGACAGCTGGATCGAACGCGCCTTGCGGTCGACGTTGATGATCATGCAATGCACCTCGTCGCCTTCCTTCAGCACGTTGCGCGCATCCTCGACGCGGTCGCGGCTGATCTCGGACGCCCGCAGGTAGCCGGTGACGTCGTCGTTGAGCTGGATCTCGGCACCGCGCGGGTCGACCGACCTGACCTTGCCGGTCACCAGCGCACCGCGGTCGTTGACCGAGGTGTAGTTGGCGAACGGGTCACCGTCCAGCTGCTTGATGCCCAGGCTGATGCGCTCGCGCTCGACGTCGATGGCCAGCACGATCGCCTCGACTTCCTGGCCCTTCTTGTAGTTGCGCACCGCCTGCTCGCCCGGCTCGTGCCAGGACAGGTCGGACAGGTGCACCAGGCCGTCGATGCCCTGCGCCAGGCCGACGAAGACGCCGAAGTCGGTGATCGACTTGATCGGGCCCTTGACGCGGTCGCCGCGGTGCACGTTGGCCGAGAACTCTTCCCAGGGGTTGGCCTTGCACTGCTTCATGCCCAGGCTGATGCGGCGCTTGTCCTCGTCGATCTCGAGCACCATGACCTCGACCTCGTCGCCCAGCGAGACGATCTTGCTGGGGGCGACGTTCTTGTTGGTCCAGTCCATCTCGGAGACGTGCACCAGGCCTTCGATGCCGGGTTCGATCTCGACGAACGCACCGTAGTCGGCGATGTTGGTGACCTTGCCGAACAGCCGGGTGTTGCTCGGGTAGCGGCGCGACACGCCGTGCCAGGGGTCGTCGCCGAGCTGCTTGATGCCCAGCGAGACGCGGTTCTTCTCGGCGTCGAACTTCAGCACCTTGGCCGTCAGCTCCTGGCCGACCTGCACCACCTCGCTGGGGTGGCGCACGCGGCGCCAGGCCATGTCGGTGATGTGCAGCAGGCCGTCGATGCCGCCCAGGTCGACGAAGGCACCGTACTCGGTGATGTTCTTGACCACGCCGTGCACGATCGCGCCCTCGGTCAGGGTCTCGAGCAGCTTGGCGCGTTCTTCGCCCATCGAGGCCTCGACGACGGCGCGGCGGCTCAGCACCACGTTGTTGCGCTTGCGGTCGAGCTTGATGACCTTGAACTCGAGCGTCTTGCCCTCGTAGGGCTGCAGGTCCTTGACCGGACGGGTGTCGATCAGCGAGCCCGGCAGGAAGGCGCGGATGCCGTTGACGAGCACCGTCAGGCCGCCCTTGACCTTGCCCGACACGGTGCCGGTGACGAAGTCGCCGGTCTCCAGCGCGGTCTCGAGCGCCAGCCAGGAGGCCAGGCGCTTGGCCTTGTCGCGCGACAGGATCGTGTCGCCGTAGCCGTTCTCGATGGCGTCGATGGCGACCGAGACGAAGTCGCCGACCTCGACCTCGAGCTCGCCCTGGTCGTTCTTGAATTCTTCGATCGGAACGTAGGCTTCGCTCTTGAGCCCGGCGTTCACCACCACATGACTGTGCTCGATGCGCACGACTTCGGCGGAGATGACCTCGCCGGCGCGCATGTCGTTCTTCTTGAGCGACTCCTCGAACAGCGCGGCAAAGCTGTCCGTGGCGTGAGGACTGTCGGGAATGTGGTCTAGGGATTGGGACATTCAGGGGTTCCTTGGTGCCGGCGGAAACCAAGTGATCAGAAGCCGGCGGGGTGGATGCAACCGGGGTTGCGGGTGGGTTGAAAAAGCGCCTGGCCCCGGCTGCCTGACGGCATGGAGGGAGGGCCCGGCGCGCCTGGTGTCGACCGCCCTGGCGCCTGATCTCGAATCAGGGGTGCCGGAACGGCCCGCGTTGGGCCCACCAGCCGAGCACCTGATCGACCGATTGCTCGATCGTCTGGCCCGAGTTGTCGAGCAGCAGCGCGTCCTCGGCGGGCTTCAAAGGCGCGATCGCACGGTTCCTGTCCCGCTCGTCCCGCGCCTCCAAATCCTTTCGGAGGTCGTCGATACTAGCAGGAATCCCCTTTGAAATCAATTGCTTATACCGTCGCTCGGCACGCATCGCCGGGCTCGCGGTGAGGAACACCTTCAGCGGCGCGTCGGGGAAGATCACCGTGCCCATGTCGCGGCCGTCGGCCACCAGGCCGGGCAGCGCGCGAAAGCCCAGCTGCAGCGCCTGCAGCGCGCCGCGCACCGCGGGCCAGGCCGAGATGCGCGAGGCCATGCTGCCGACATGCTCCAGGCGCAGTTCGGCGGCCACGTCGACGCCGTCCAGCAGCACCAGCTCGCCGTCGAAGCGCAGGCTCAGCCCGGCGGCCACCAGGGCCAGACCCGGCTCGTCGTCGGCCGCCACGCCCTGGCGCTGCGCCGCCAGCGCGGTGGCGCGGTACAGCAGGCCCGAGTCGAGCTGGTGCCAGCCCAGCCGCGCCGCGAGCGTCGCCGCCAGCGTGCCCTTGCCCGACGCGGTGGGGCCGTCGATCGTGATCACCGGGATGTCGGCCGGCGCCGCCTGCGCCACCGAGAACAGCGTCTCGAAGTAGTCGGGGAAGGTCTTGGCGACGCACTGCGGGTCGAGGATGCGCACCGGCACCTCGGCGCCCGGCGCCGCCGCCAGCGGATTGAAGGCCGCCAGCGACAGGCACATCGCGATGCGGTGGTCGTCGTAGGTGTGGATCGCCGCGGCCCGCCAGGCGGCCGGCGGCGAGACCTCGATGAAGTCGGCGCCTTCGACGACGCCGGCGCCGAGCTTGCGCAACTCGGTGGCCATCGCCGCGATGCGATCGGTCTCCTTGACCCGCCAGCTGGCGATGTTGTCGAGCCGGGTCGTGCCGCTGGCGTACAGCGCCATCACGGCCAGCGTCATCGCGGCGTCGGGGATGTGGTTGCAGTCCAGCGTGACCGCGCGCAGCGGCCAGGCGCCGCGCTCGACCGTCAGCCGGCCGGGCTGGCCATGGATGTCGGCACCCATCGCCCGGGCGGCCTCGACGAAGCGGATGTCGCCCTGGATCGAATCGGGCCCCAGGCCGTCGATCACCAGCGGCCCGTCGGTGGCGGCGATCGCCCCCAGCGCGATGAAGTACGAGGCCGACGAGGCATCGGCCTCGACGTGGATCACGCCGGGCGTGCGGTAGGCGCTGGCAGCGGGGATCGTGAAGCGCTCGAAGCCCTGGCGCTCGACCGCGATGCCGAACTGCGCCAGCAGGTTCAGCGTGATCTCGACATAGGGCTTGCTGATCAGCTCGCCGTCCACCGCGACGACCACCGGCCCGGCCGTCGAGGCCAGCGGCAGCGCCAGCAGCAGCGCGGTGAGGAACTGGCTGGACACGTCGCCGCGGACGCGGATCTCGCGTTGCGTCTGCAGCACCCCGCCGGACTGGCCGCTCAGCCGCAGCGGCGGGTAGCCCTCGCTGCCCAGGTAGTCGACGCTGCAACCGAGCTGGCGCAGCGCGTCGACCAGGTCGCCGATCGGCCGCTCGTGCATGCGCGGCACGCCGCTCAGCTCGAAGCGCCCGCCCTGCAGCGCAGCCAGCACCGCCAGCGCGGCGGCCAGCGGCCGCATCGCGGTGCCGGCATTGCCGATGAACAGTGCCGCCTCGTGCACCCGCAGCCGCCCGCCCAGCCCGGTGACCGCCAGCGCGCCATCCGCCTGGCGGTCCAGGCCGCAGCCCAGCGCCTGCAGCGCGGCCAGCATGACCCGGGTGTCGTCGCTGTCGAGCAGGTCACGCACCAGCGTGGTGCCCTCGCTCAGCCCGGCCAGCAGCAGCACCCGGTTGGAGATGCTCTTCGAGCCCGGCAGGCGCACCGTGCCGACGGCGCTGCGCAGCGGCGGCAGGTCGAGATGGGGGATCTTGTACATGGCGGAAACCAGGATCGGGCGCCGGCTGCGGCGCGTCAGGTCCGGAAGAGGGGGTTCACTTGGCCGCCGGACCCCGCGCGCCGCCGATCTGCCAGGCGCTGCGGGCTTCGGAGGCACTGCGGATCAGGTCTTCGACGGCCTGCGCGTTGTTGGCCGTCATCGCATGCTCCAGTGCGTCCAGCGCGAAGCGGAAGCGCTGGCTCTGCTTGAGCACCTCCTCGCGGTTGGCCAGCAGGATGTCGCGCCAGACGGCCGGGTCGCTGGCGGCGATGCGGGTGAAGTCGCGGAAGCCCGGTCCGGCCAGCGACAGGTAGTCGCGCCCGGCGGGCTGGTTGGCGATCGCCGAGAAGCAGGCGAAGGCCAGCAGATGCGGCAGGTGGCTGACGGCGGCGAAGGCCGCGTCGTGGTTCTCCGGCGACATGCGCAGCACCTGGGCGCCGATCGCGGTCCACAGGTCGGTGGCCTTCTGCACCAGCTCGGGCAGGGTCTGCGGCAGCGGCGTCAGGATGACCTGGCGGTTGTTGTACAGCGTCGCGTCGGCATGGGCCACGCCCGACTGCTCGCTGCCGGCGATCGGGTGCGCCGGCACGAAGCTGGCCACCTTGTCGCGCAGCACCCGGCGCGCGGTGTCGACGACGTCGCGCTTGGTCGAGCCGACGTCCATCACCAGCATGCCGTCCTTGATGCCATGGCGGATCGCACCGAAGGTGGCCTCGGTCGCGGCCACCGGCACCGCGACCAGCACGATGTCGGAGCCCGACACGGCCAGCAGCGCCGACTCGGCGGCGACGTCGATCACGCCCAGCCGCCTGGCCAGTTCGGTGGTGCTCGGCGACTTGCTGTAGCCCACCACCTGCTTGACCAGGCCGGCGCGCTTGAGCGCCAGCGCGAACGAGCCGCCCATCAGGCCGCAGCCGATCAGACCGAGCTGGTTGAACATCGTCAATGCACGTCGATGGGGTAGGTGCCGAGCACCTTGAAGAAGGCGCAGGCCTCGCGCAGCGCGCGCAGCGCTGTGCCCACCCGCGGCTCGTCAGGGTGGCCTTCGATGTCGATGTAGAAGTAGTACTCCCATTGGCCCGAACGCGCCGGGCGCGATTCGAAGCGGGTCATCGACACGCCGTGCTCCTTCAGCGGCACCAGCATGTCGTGCACCGCGCCGGGCTTGTTGGCGACGCTGACCACCAGGCTGGTGCAGTCGTGGCCCGAGGGCCGCGGCGCCGGGTGGCGGTCGGGGTGGGTGATCACCGCGAAACGGGTGCGGTTGTGGGCATCGTCCTGGATCGCCGGCGCAACGACATGCAGGCCGAACTCGCTGGCCGCCCGCGCGCCGGCGATCGCCGCCAGGCCGGCGTCCTGCCCGGCCAGCCGAGCGCCTTCGGCATTGCTGGACACCGGACGCCGTTCGACGTCGGGCAGGTGGTGGCTGAGCCAGCCGTGGCATTGCGCCAGCGCCTGCGGGTGGGCGCACACCGCGCCGATGCCGGCCAGGTCGTTGACCCTGCGAAGCAGGTTGTGGCGCACGATCAGGCTGGTCTCGCCGATGATGAACAGCGGCGTCGACAGGAACAGGTCGAGCGAGCGCGCGACCACGCCTTCGGTCGAGTTCTCGACCGGCACGACGCCGAAATCGGCCGCGCCGGCGGTGGTCGTGCGGAACACCTCGTCGAAGCTGGCGCAGGGCACGCGGATGATCGAGCTGCCGAAGAAGCCGAGCGCCGCCTCCTCGCTGAAGGTGCCGGCCGGTCCCAGGTAGGCGACCCGGGTCGGCGTTTCCAGCGCGCGGCAGGCCGACATGATCTCGCGCCAGATCGGCGCCACGCTCTCGCTCTTCAGCGGGCCCGGGTTGGCGGCTTTCAGTCCGTCGATCACCTGGGCTTCGCGCTCGGGGCGGAAGACCACCGAGCCTTCGCGCTTCTTGACCTCGCCGACTTCCAGCGCCAGGCCGGCGCGGCGGTTCAGCAGCGCCAGCAGTTCGCGGTCGACGGCATCGATGCGTTCGCGCAGCGCCAGCAGTTCGGCCCGGGGCGCAGCGTCGCCGGGCAGGGGGGTCCGGTCAGCCATGGCGCCGCTCGTCGTTCACTTCTTCGCGCCCGATGCCGCCGGCCTGGGCGCAGCGGCCGCCGCCGGCGCGGACGCGCCGCCGCCGGCAGCATTGAGCCGGGCGCCCATCTGCTGCTCCAGCGCCTTCAGCTTGGGGTCGATCTGCGGCCGCGTCTCGGCCACCAG
Organism: Burkholderiaceae bacterium; assembly: GCA_016790515.1. Lineage (GTDB taxonomy): Bacteria > Pseudomonadota > Gammaproteobacteria > Burkholderiales > Burkholderiaceae_C > Pseudaquabacterium. The sequence continues at coordinate 75,510 of JAEUOY010000173.1, forward strand.
CTTCTGGCCCAGCGCCTGCTGGCTCTCGGCGGCCAGCTGCCCGTACTTGCGGTTGACCGGCGATTCGAGCCAGGCGATCAGCACCTTCAGTTCGTCCTCGCTGAACTTCTCCTCCAGCGCCGCGCCGAGGGTCGACGGCGCGAGCTTGACCGCACCGGCACGCAGCATCGGCGCAATCTCCTCGTGGAACTTGCGCACGTCGGCCTGCAATTCGGCGGCCATCGATTCGCGCTTGTCGGCGGGCATCCGGGCCAGCGCCTGGCCGGCCACCTGCATCACCTGGTTGGCGGTCTGGTTGGCCAGCGCGTTGCCGATGTTCTCGATGCCGGACTGCTGCAGCTGCAGCACCTTCTGGACCTGCGCCTTCTTGGCCGGCGAGACGGTGGCGGTGGTCGCGGGGGTGCCCTGCGCAACGCAGAGGCTGGCGGCGCCGGCCAGGCTGGTGATCAGGGCGGCGCGCGCCAGGCGGGAAGTCAGGGTCATGGGGTATCCAGGTTGGGAGGGGTGTCGTCGTTGTCGGGGGTCGGGCCGCCGTCGCCGGCGTCGCCCTGGGCATCGACGTTGGCATCGTTCTCGACGATGCGCTGCAGGCCCGAGAGCTTGGCGCCGTCGTCCAGCGCGATCAGCGTGACGCCCTGCGTCGCGCGGCCGAGTTCGCGGATCTCGGACACGCGGGTTCGCACCAGCACGCCGCGGTCGGTGATCAGCATGATCTCGTCGGCCGGCCGCACCAGCGTCGCGGCGACGACCTTGCCGTTGCGCTCGCTCTGCTGGATCGCGATCATGCCCTTGGTGCCGCGGCCATGGCGGGTGTACTCGGTGATGCTGGTGCGCTTGCCGTAGCCGTTCTCGGTGGCGCACAACACGCTGACCGGCGTGTTGTTCAGCTCCGCGCTCTGGGTCTCGTCCTGTTCGGCGACCAGCATCGCGATCACGCTCTGCGCCGGTTCCAGCGCCATGCCGCGCACGCCGCGGGCGTTGCGGCCCATCGGCCGCACGTCGTCCTCGTCGAAGCGCACCGCCTTGCCGCCGTCGCTGAACAGCATCACGTCGTGCTTGCCGTCGGTCAGCGCGGCGCCGACCAGTTGGTCGCCCTCGTCGAGGTCGACGGCGATGATGCCGGCCTTGCGCGGGTTGCTGAATTCATCCAGCGCGGTCTTCTTCACGGTACCCAGCGCGGTGGCCATGAAGATGTAGTGATCGCCGGGGAAGCTGCGGAACTCGCCGGTCAGCGGCAGCACCACGGTGATCTTCTCGCCGGCCTGCAGCGGGAACATGTTGACGATCGGCCGGCCGCGCGATGCGCGGGTGCCCTGCGGCACCTCCCAGACCTTGAGCCAGTAGACCCGGCCGCGGTCGCTGAAGCACAGGATCCAGTCGTGGGTGTTGGCGATGAAGAGCTGGTCGATCCAGTCGTCTTCCTTGGTCTGCGTCGCCTGCTTGCCGCGGCCGCCGCGCTTCTGCGCGCGGTACTCGGCCAGCGGCTGGCTCTTGATGTAGCCGGTGTGGCTGAGCGTGACCACCATGTCGGTGGGCGTGATCAGGTCCTCGGTGCCGAGCTCCTGCACGTTGCGCTCGATCACGCTGCGCCGCGCGCCGACCTTGGTCTGGCCGAACTCGGTCTTCACCGCCAGCAGTTCGTCGCCGATGATCGTCGTCACCCGCTCGGGCCGGGCCAGGATGTCGAGCAGGTCGGCAATGACCGCCATCACCTCCTTGTACTCGCCGATGATCTTGTCCTGCTCGAGCCCGGTCAGGCGCTGCAGGCGCATCTGCAGGATCTCGCCGGCCTGGTCGTCGCTGAGCCGGTACAGGCCGTCGGGCTGCAGCCCGTAGCTGGCCGGCAGGCCTTCGGGCCGGTAGGCGGCGCGGCCGCCGGGGGTCTCGCCTTCGGCGCGCACGAGCATCTCGCGCACCAGCGACGAATCCCAGCTCTTGGCCATCAGCGCGGCCTTGGCCACCGGCGGCGTCGGGCTGGTCTTGATCGTCTCGATGAATTCGTCGATGTTGGCCAGCGCCACCGCCAGGCCCTCGAGCACATGGCCGCGCTCGCGCGCCTTGCGCAGCTCGTGGACGGTGCGCCGGGTCACCACCTCGCGCCGGTGCTCGAGGAAGATCTCGAGCAGCTGCTTCAGGTTGCACAGCCTGGGCTGGCCGTCGATCAGCGCGACCATGTTGATGCCGAAGGTGTCCTGCAGCTGGGTCTGCTTGTACAGGTTGTTCAGCACCACCTCGGGCACTTCGCCGCGCTTGAGCTCGATCACCACCCGCATGCCGGACTTGTCGCTCTCGTCCTGGATGTGGCTGATG